>NZ_WIBD01000020.1:24162-194078 GCF_009495975.1 Pseudomonas sp. SZ57
CCGACGAAGTCGGGCCGGAAACGGAGCTTGGGGGTTTGCCTACTTTGGCCCCATCAAAGTAGGTCGCCGAGGGGCGAAAAGGTGACCTGAGTCGAACCCTAATCCACCTGAAAAAGAAAAACCGCCGTGTGACGCTCTGCGTCCGCAATAGTCGGCTGTTCAAGTAACTCCCCGATAATAATTACAAAAAGAGGTGCCCCAGATGGCCGCCAACATAGAAGAAAGCCGCTCCGCCCGATTTGCCTTGCGCTGCGCCGCGTGGGCTGAACGCTGGTTTCCCGATTCATGGGTATTTGCCGCACTGGCAGTGGTCATCGTCACGCTGGCGACACTGGCGATCGGCGCGCGCCCGGCCGAGGCTGCCAAGGCGTTCGGTGACGGGTTCTGGAGCCTGATTCCGTTCACCATGCAGATGGCCTTCGTGGTCATCGGCGGTTACGTGGTCGCCAGTTCACCGCCTGCGGTGCGCCTGATCGACCGCCTGGCAAGGGTGCCGCGCAACGGCCGTTCGGCGGTGGCCTGGGTGGCGCTGATTTCCATGCTCGCCTCGCTGCTCAACTGGGGCCTGTCGCTGGTGTTCGGCGGCCTGTTGGTGCGTGCCCTCGCCCGCCGCACTGACCTGCGCATGGATTACCGCGCAGCCGGCGCCGCCGCCTATCTGGGCCTGGGTGCAGTCTGGGCGCTGGGGCTGTCGTCTTCGGCCGCGCAATTGCAGGCCAACCCGGCCAGTCTGCCGCCGTCGATCCTGGCGATCACAGGAGTGATCCCGTTCACCGAAACCATCTTTCTCTGGCAATCCGGGGTCATGCTCGTCGCGCTGGTAGTCATATCATTGATCGTTGCCTATGCCACCGCGCCCGGCCCAAACAGCGCCCGCGACGCCAAGGCCTGCGGTGTCGACCCGGCCTTCAACCTGCCGCCACTGCCGCCCCGCACACGGCCCGGGGAATGGCTGGAATACAGCCCGCTGCTGATCATCCTCATGGTGCTGCTGGGGGTTGGCTGGCTGTTCAACGAGTTTTCGAGCAAACCGGCGATCACGGCGATTTCCGGGCTCAACACCTACAACTTCCTGTTCATCATGCTCGGTGCCCTGCTGCACTGGCGACCGCGCAGTTTTCTCGACGCCGTCGCGCGGGCTGTGCCCACCACCACCGGCGTGCTGATTCAATTCCCTCTGTACGGTTCGATCGCCGCGCTACTGACCACGGTCAAGGGCGGCGATGCGCAAACTCTGGCGCATTACATCTCGACGTTCTTCACCAGCATTGCCTCCCACGACACTTACGCGATTCTGATGGGGGTCTATTCGGCCATATTGGGCTTTTTCATTCCGTCAGGCGGCGGCAAGTGGATCATCGAAGCACCCTACGTGATGCAAGTTGCCAACGATCTGCAGTATCACCTCGGCTGGGCAGTACAGATCTACAACGCAGCCGAAGCCCTGCCCAACCTGATAAACCCGTTCTACATGCTGCCGCTGCTGGGTGTACTGGGCCTGAAGGCGCGTGACCTGATCGGCTTCTCGTTCGTGCAACTGCTGGTGCACACGCCGCTGGTGCTGTTTCTGCTCTGGGCACTGGGCACCACGCTGGCCTATGTGCCGCCGGTAATGCCCTGAATGCTTACGCGTCGAACGCGTAGTCACGCTCGACCCGGCAGATTCGCGTGGTAAACGCCTGATACCAGTGCGCACGTCCCTGCTCGCGGACCTGGGCATGATCGGCCTGCTGTTTCCAGGCCAGAATCGCGGCTTCATCGCTCCAGTAGGACACGGTGATGCCCAGGCCGTCCTCACCGCGCGCCGACTCAACGCCCAGAAAGCCGGGCTGTTGTCGGGCCAGACTCACCATGCGCTGCGCCGCCTCGGCGTACGCCTGATCATCGTCAGGCGTACGCAGCGAGGTGAACACCACAGCGAAGTAAGGCTTGGCAAACCGCGCGGCCATCATGCCGGGTTGCTCAGGCAGGCGCGGACAAACGCGGCCACCACAGGTGGCGTCTGGCCCTGCAACGCAGCGCGCTCGGGCTGGAACAGTGTGGCGACGTAGAACGGGTGCCCCTGCAATTCCATACTGCGCACTTCGCCCTCGGGACCCCGCCCGCTGACTTTCAGGTGCTCGCCGAACAGCGCCGACTCCAGCTCGCGGCGCAGACCGTAGCGACAGTGATAGCGCTCGTCGATGTCGAGCCGGCCATAGGCGTGGGCAATCAGCGTGTCGGGTTGCAACTGGATCGCTGCCACCGATTCAACCAGCGAGCAACTGAGTGGCTCGATAATCACGTTTGCCGCGTCCGGCGCCGTTTCGCCATGCTCGGCGTCTGCCCAGCCCAGCTGGTTGCGGGCGTACTCGACCAACGCGTGCTGAAAGCCACCGCACGTCCCCAGAAACGGCACCCGATGCTCGCGAGCGAAACGAATGGCCGTCAATGCGCCCAGCATGTCCCGATACGGGCTGGCCGGAACGCACCACAGGCCGTCGAATTCAGAGAGTTGCGCGCCGCTGCCGATCCGCGGCGTCGGCAACCATTCGAAACCGACCGGCACCTGCGCGACCTCCGCGGCTCTCTGCAAGGCCAATGGAATGGCCAGATGCGCAGGGACATCCGCACTGAAGTCCCCTACCAGACCGATCCGTATCCCGTTGCGCGTGTTATCTGCTTTGCCCATGCCCTGCTCCCTGTTTGATGTCGTACAGCCCGGGCGGACTATAAACAGGCAGCAAAACCAGCAGAATGGGCGTTACAGCAATGCCTCGCGTGCAAGCGTGCACGGTTGCTCATTCAGTCACAGGCGTCAGCACCGGTTGCCCGGCAAAAAACGCCAGCAGGTTATCGTTGACCCTCTGCACGCTGTCTCTGGACGCCTCGGGGGACAGGCCTGCCACGTGCGGTGTCAGCACCACATTGTCCAGCGTCTTGAGCACATCCGGCACAGTCGGTTCATCGTCGAACACGTCCAGCGCGGCCCCGGCAATCTGCTCATGCTGCAGTGCACTGACCAACGCCTGGGTATCCACCACGCTGGCGCGGGCAATGTTGACCAGAAACCCGTCAGGGCCCAGCGCTTCAAGCACCCGAGCGTCGATCAGATGCTGCGTGCCGCTGCCACCGGGCGTGGCGATGACCAGAAAATCCGATGCGGCCGCCAGCGCCTGTGCTGTCGCATGCCAGGTGTAATCGCAGTCGCTGCGTGGCTTGCGGTTGTGGTAACCGATGGCGATATCGAAGGCGGCAGCACGCTTGGCAATCGCCAGCCCTACCGCACCCAGCCCGACGATCCCCAGACGCTTGCCTGCCAGCGACGGGCGCACCACCTTGCGCCATTCGCTGCGTCGCACCGAGGCATCGGCCTGTGGAATGTCGCGTACCAAAGACAGCAGCAACGCCAGCGTATGATCGGCCACCGTGGCGGCGTTGACGCCTGCACCATTGGTCACGACGATGCCCCGTGCCTGCGCGGCAGGCAGATCGACCTTCTCGTACCCGGCGCCGCTTACGCAAATGATGCGCAGCTGCGGCAGTGCATCCATTTCCTCGGCGAAAAATCCCAGCGGCCCGCGTGTCACCACTGCGCTGATGCTCGGCCCGTGCGTGGCAATCGCCTCGGCGCGCAGTTCGGCCGTCGGGGCGCGAATCAACTGATAACCGCTGCTTTCAAGAATCGGCAAATACGTGTCCAGGTTTTCCACCAGCACCAATACCGTTGTCATGCGCGCTCCCGTTCGATCAGCAAAACGCTGACCTTAACGCGACTCGACGCGCTTGTGCAGCGTCGCTGACGCCGGAACTGAAAAAAGCCTTCCCGAATACGCCGGGCGTTCATAAAGTGGACGCATTTGCCGGACAGACTAATGCGCAGGCTGACCCGGCAATCACCCTGGTGCGCTATCGTTGCGTGCAGTGACGCGCCCAGCGCCGCTATGATCTGGCGCGCAGGCCGCTCATAAAAACAGGCTTTCTCAAAAAACAAGGAAACACCCGCCCATGCAAGGACTTCCCACCACCCTGTTGAAAAAGACCCTATTGGCTGCGGCTGTCATGTCGGGCCTGATGCTGTCGTCAGGCATGGCAGCGGCGGCGGACGCCCCAGGCAAGGTGCTGAGCGAGAAATACGGCCTGCCCTGGCCGGCCGTGATCGCCCATCGCGGTGCTTCGTTCGATGCGCCGGAAGAAACCATCCCGGCCTACACCCTGGCGCGGGACTTGGGCGCGGACTACCTGGAAATGGACATCCAGCGAACCAAGGACAACGTGCTGATAGCGCTGCACGATGACGTGCTGGAACGCACTACCAACATTGCTCAAGTGTTCCCGACACGGGTGAAAGACCCGGTCAGCACCTTCACTCTGGCGGAGCTCAAGCAACTGGACGCCGGTTCGTGGTTCAACAAGGCTTACCCGGACAGGGCCCGCGACAGTTACAACGGGCTGCAGATCCTGACGCTGGATGAGGTCATCGACATCGCCGAGGGCGGCGCCAACAAGCCGGGGCTGTACATCGAGACCAAGGTGCCGAACAAGTTTCCCGGCGTCGAAGCCGACCTGAAAAAACTGCTGGCCAAACGCGGCTGGCTCGAACAGCGCCCTGCGGCAGCGCCCGGCCATGTCAACGTCGCGCACATGCCAGGACGCGTGGTCCTGCAGACGTTCGAGAAGCAAAGCCTGGAACTGTTGCAGAAAGAAATGCCGAAAGTGCCCAAGGTCATGCTGCTGTGGATTGGCGAAGGCTCGATAGAGCCCAAATCCAGCGTCGCGTTCAAGGACTCCGGGGCCAAGGACAAGGCCAGCTATTACGCGACCCAGGAAGTCAAATCAGCGCAAGAGTTCCAGCAGTGGATTAACTGGGCCAAGGACCACGGTGCCATCGGCACCGGCCCTTCGTCGCAACTGGCCAAGGGCGGCGACCAGAGCTACATGGACCTGGTCAAACCCTGGATGAACAACCTGACCCACGAAAAAGGTATGGTGATCCACCCTTACACGGTAGACGACGCAGAGGACTTCAAGCGGATCAGCCATGATGGCGCGGACGGCTTCTTCACCAACCGCACCGCCGAACTGTTGAAGTTCTACGAGCGGCCAGCGAAAGAAAGCATCGAAACGATTCTGAAGCGTAACGGCTACTGATCCAGCGGCTGGCCGCATCCTGCGATGCGGCCAGTCAATCAGAAGTCGATAGTGCCCGACAGCTTGAGGGTACGTGGCTCGCCCTGAGTCAGGTAACCGCCATTGGCTGATGCCCAATAATCCTTGTTCATCAGGTTCTCGACGTTGGCACGCAGGGTCACGTCCTTCTGCGCAACGTTGAAGGTGTAGCGTGCGCCCAGGTCGAAGCGGTTCCAGGTCGGGATGCTCAGGTTGTTGGCAGCATCGACATATTGCCCGCCGGTGCGCAGCATGCGCGCATTGATGGCCGCGCCTTCGATCCCCGGAATATCCCAATCGGCACCCGCGTTGAACTGAAAGGTCGGCACACCCACGGCCCGATTGCCGTCGTTGCTGCCGCCGGACGTGCCGCTCACCTCGGTGTCCATCAGGGTCAGACCGGCCAGCAGACGCAAGCCGCTGACAGGCTGGCCAAAGACGTTCATCTCCACGCCGCGGTTACGCTGCTGACCGTCACGGACATAACGCGACCCGGTGCCTTCCAGAACCTGGTAACCGTCAGCCGGTTGCTCGATGCGATACACGCCCAGGCTCGCGCCGAACGTGCCCATGTCCAGCTTGACGCCCGCTTCCACCTGTTTCGAACGCGACGGCGCAAAAACTTCGCCAGGGTTGATGGTGACTGTATTTGGAGCCGTTGGACCTTGCGCGAGACCTTCGATGCGGTTGGCGTAGAACGACACATATTGCCAGGGCTTGAATACCACCCCGTAGACCGGCGTGGTGATCGCTTCGTCGTACAGCGCATTGCGCGGGCCGCTGCCGTATTCATACCCCTGAACACGCAGTTGCTGGCGGCGCAGGCCTGCGGTCAGCAGCAGTCGATCATCGAAAAAGCCCAGCGTGTCGGAGAGCGCGACGCTGCGCATGCGGCTCTTGCCGACAATGCCGGGATCATTCAGATCGCCTGCGGTGAAACTGTCGAGTGCCGGGCGCTCTTGGGAGACAGGGTCGTAAAGGTTGTTGCTGGAGGTGCCGCCGAACAGATACGCACTGCGCTGTTCGGTCCAGATACCGGACAGCCCGAAGTTGACCTTGTGACTGACCGCGCCGGTCTGCAGCTTGCCATTGAGGCCGGCCATGGCCGTCTTGTTGTCCTCGTCATGCGGGATGAAAGACGGTGCGGCCGTGGTGTTGCCTGCGGCGTCGTGGACGGTTGGCGAGCCATATACGCCGACCTCTCGGGTGTGCTTGGCGCCCACTGCGGCGTACAGCGTCCAGTCTTCGTTGAGGTCGTACTCGGCACGGCTCATGCCGAAAGTGTCTTCCGTCTCGGTCCAGGTCCAGTTCGGCGCGTAATTGGTATCCGAGTCCGGGGCGTGCGGCACGCTGGTCAGGGCGCTGTCGACAAACACCGTGTTGCGGCTCTGGTTGATACGCTGCTTCTGGTAGGCAAAATCACCGGAAAGACGGAAGTTGTCACCTCGGTAATCAAGCCCCAGCGCGAACAGCTTGCTGCGATGCTCTTCGTCCTCGACACCGGTCTCGCCTTCGCGCTGCGACAGGTTGAGACGCGCGCCGAAGCGATTGCTCTCGCCAAAGCGCTGCCCCAGGTCGAGATGCTCGCCGACCCGGCCGTCGCTGCTGATGTCGGTGGTGAAACGACGCGTCGGCGTATCCTGCGCGCGCTTGGGCTGCAGGTTCACGCCGCCGCCAATCCCGGAACCGGTTGGGGTCACGCCGTTGATGAAGGCGTTGGGGCCCTTGAACACCTCAACGCGCTCCAGCGCATCGGTCGATATGATCTGGCGTGGCAGTACGCCGTAAAGGCCGTTGTAGGAAATATCATCGGTGGTCAGCTTGAGGCCGCGAATGACGAAGATACTAGAAGCGTTGGCATAACCACTCGACTGACGCACTGATGCATCATTGAGCAATACGTCGCCGACGGTTTCGGCCTGCTGGTCCTCGATCAACTGTTCGGTGTAACTGCTCATGGTGAACGGCACGTCCATGATGTCGGCATTACCCAGAACCCCCAGTTGCCCGCCGCGCGCCACCTGCCCACCGGCATAAACCGGCGGCAGCGCGTGAGGATCGGCCTTGTCGGCACTGATGTCGGTCTCGCCCAGCACCACAGGGCCGTCCTGCCGGGCGGCAGCCTCTGCAGCGGCCCAGGCCGGAGATCCAATGGAACAGCACAACGCGAGCAACGTAAGGCGCATCGGGAACGATGGGGAGTTCATCAATAGGTCCTGAAGACAAGTTGAACGAGATCGGAAGCAACCGTCCTGGACATCACCGATCGGGTGGATGCGAAAGGATATCAGATGTTACTGGTAATGCTTATCATTTGTTTACGTAGGAAAAATGACAATCGCGTAACTCCACGCGGTTCGTTTCCGTGCCCGGCGTGAAAATCAGCGCGCATGGCGGCCCGTGGCGTTCCGCAATGCTTTGAAACAGGTTGGCGACAGCCACAGGAGGGCCACTGTCGTGTAAGCTCACAGGCTATTGGTTTTCCCATCGAGAGGCCTATGCCGTCCACTTTCCGACGCTCGACCCTGGCAGCACTTCGTGGTTTTGCCTTGCAGAGCGATGCAATCTCCATTGTTCCTTCTGCCGCCGACTATCGACGCTGCCTGCTGGAAAGGATCGCTTCGGCCACCCGGCGCATCTATATCATCGCGCTGTACCTGCAACAGGATGAAGCCGGCCAGGAGATTCTCGACGCGCTGTACGCCGCCAAATCCGCGAGGCCGGAGCTGGATGTGGTGGTGCTGGTCGACTGGTTCCGAGCGCAACGCGGCCTGATCGGTGCCGGACGCCAGCCCGGCAACTCGACCTGGTATCAGGCGCAGAACCTCGAATACGATGAAGAAGTGCCAATCTACGGCGTGCCGGTGCAGACCCGCGAACTGTTCGGCGTGCTGCACCTCAAGGGCAGTGTGATCGACGACTGCGTGATCTACAGCGGCGCGAGCATCAACAACGTCTACCTGCACAAGCTCGACAAATACCGTCTGGACCGTTATCACCTGATCGAAAACGCGGCACTGGCCGATGCCTTCCAGAATCTGGTGCAGCGGGAAATACTCTCCTCGCCGGCCGTGCACCGCCTCGATCTGCAATCGCCGCCCAGCTCGCGCAGTTTACGCAGCGAGATCCGCGCGTTTCGTGGCGACCTGAAACGCGCTGCTTACGACACCTCGGCGGGCGAAAAGGAAAACGGCGAGATGCGCGTGATTCCGCTGCTCGGCGTCGGCCCGCGCAACAATCTCAACCGCGCCATCTGCGATCTGATCGCGTCGAGCAAGATCCAGCTGACCATCTGCACGCCGTATTTCAACCTGCCGGTGGCGGTCACTCGCGAGATCAATCGGGCCCTCAAGCGCGGCGTGCAGGTCGACATCATCATTGGCGACAAGACCGCCAACGACTTCTTCATCGATCCGGATGAGCCGTTCAAGGTGATCTCGGCCCTGCCCTATCTCTATGAAATCAGCCTGCGCCGCTTTGCCCACAAGCATCAGAAGGCAATTGCCCAGCACCGCCTCAATGTGCACCTGTGGAAACACGGCGATAACACCTTCCACCTCAAGGGCATCTGGGTCGACCAGCGCTATACCCTGCTGACCGGCAACAACCTGAACCCTCGTGCCTTCAACCTGGACCTGGAAAACGCCTTGCTGATCGACGATCCGAAGGGTCAGTGGAGCGCGCCACGGGAAGCGGAAATCGCGCATTTGATGCGCAACACGCAGCGCGTCAACCAGTATGACGAACTCGACACCCTCGCCAACTACCCCGAAGGCGTGCGCAAGTTTCTCAAGCGTGTCAGCCGCGTGCGGGTCGAGCGACTGCTGTACCGGATTCTCTAAGCCCCAGTGTGCGGCCGGCATGTCAGCTATTGCTTGGCGTGCCGGCCACGTATCCCCTTGCAAAACCCGGACAGCGACCTAGCCTCAAGGCCGTTTCGCACCCAGTTGTTTCCACATCTTCTGCGTGATCTTGCGCCGGTTGCTGTAACCGGCCCACGGGTCGTCCTTGAGCCGCTTCAAGCGCTGCTCAAGGTTGGTGATGTCCCACTGTGCCGACGACTTCAGCCCCGCCAGCTCATCCAGCGCAATCGGCACCGAGACCGGCAACCCGGGCCGGGCGCGTACCGAATAGGCGGTCACCGTGCTGCCGCCGCGGCTGTTGCGCAGGTAATCGATGAAGATTTTTCCGACGCGGTTTTTCGGTCCCATGGTGGCGGTGAAGCGTTCCGGCAACTGACGGCTGGCAAACTCGGCGATGGCCTTGGCGAACGCCTTCACGGTGTCCCAGTCTGCCTGCCGCGCCAGCGGCACGATGATGTGCATGCCCTTGCCACCGCTGGTCTTGAGGAAAGCCTCCAGACCCAGCTCTTCCAGCACGGCGAGCACCATTTGCGTGGCCTCGATCATGCTCCGCCAGGGCAGTGCCGGATCGGGATCAAGGTCCAGCACGAAATGGTCCGGCGTTTCGATCCTGTCACGCGTCGCGCCCCAGGTATGCAGCTCGATGGCGCCCATTTGCGCAGCACCGACCAGCGCCTGCATCGAATCTATTTCCATCAGCGCGGCATGCCCCGGGTCCAGGGCACGGTCCAGTTGCCTGATGTGCGGGATCGCCAGATGCTCGGCATGCTTCTGGAAAAACTGCTCACCGTCGATGCCCTCCGGACAGCGCAGCAGGGCCACGGGACGCTTGTTCAGGTAGGGCAGAATCCAGTCGGCGATGGATTGGTAAAACTGTGCAAGTTCGATCTTGCTGGTGCCCGTCTTGCTGTCGATGACGCGGTCCGGATGACTGATGCCGGTGCCCGCCACATCAACTTTCCCCTGCGCGGCCTTTTTGCGCGCCTTGGGTACTGCCGTTGTGGTTGGGGTGTCGCTGGCCACGTTGGCAGGCTGTGCGTCTTCACGCACCACGTCCTTGGCGGGCTTGTCGCTGCGCAGTCCGACAAAGGCGGCCTGGCGCACGATGCCTTCGCGGGTCCACTGGGCGAACTCAGCTTCGCAGACCAGTTGCGGCGCCACCCACTGCACGCCACGGGCCTGGGACGCGGAGAGCTTTTTGGCCAGCGGTGAATCCTTGCGCTGCAACTTCTTCAGCTGTTTATACAGTTGCTCAAGGGTCACTTCAGTGAACCCGGTGCCGACCCGCCCGGCGTAGACCAGCCCGTCCTCACCGGCATTGACCGCAAGCAACAGGGCACCGAACGCCGATCGGCTGCCCTGCGGCGCCGTGTAGCCGACGACCACGAATTCCTGCCGCAAGCGGCATTTGAGCTTGATCCAGTCGGCATTACGCTTGCTGACGTACGCACTGCCGGCACGCTTGCCGATCACCCCTTCCAGGCCCATTGCCGCAGCACTCGCGACAATATCCTGGTGGCCCGCCTGAAAGGCATCCGAATAACGCAACAGGCGACTTTTCTGTGCGTCGAGGACTTGTTTCAAGGCATCACGACGCTGCTCAAGCGGCACTTCACGCAGGTCCTCCGCGCTCAGAAACGGCATGTCGAACAGGTAATACAGAATGTCCTTGCTGTTCCCCGCGTCGAAGGCATTCTGCAAGCCCTGGAAGTCGGGCAGCCCCTGCTCATCGAGAACCACCACTTCGCCGTCGAACCAGCTGTCACGCAGCTTCATGCCCTTGAGCGCCTTGACCAGCTCCGGCAGTCGCTCGGTCCAGTCATGCCCGTTGCGGGTGAACAGCCGCACGTCGTCGCCCTGAATGCGGGTCAGCATGCGGTAGCCATCGAATTTGATTTCGTACAGCCAGTCACCGGACGGCGGCGCTTCCACCAGCGTTGCCAGTTGCGGCGAAAGCGTGTCCGGGAAAGCCGCTTTCGCTTTCCTGCGGGTCGGCTTTGCAGCGGGCGTCGGCGCTTTTGATTTTGATGTGGCGGCCTTGGCTTTTCCGTTTGCAGCACTGCCCGTGGACTTTTTCGGAGTACTGCGCTCTTCGCCCACATGAGCACCACTGATCACGCTTTGCGGCTGCTCTTGGGTGATGTCGTATTCGGCAGCAGGTCGCGCGATGTCATCCTTTTCCTTGATCAGCAGCCACTGTTCCTTGCTGCCGCTGCCCTTGAGGCGGGTACGCACCAGTGCCCAGTCACCGCTGAGTTTCTCGCCGACCAGGGTGAACTTGAGTTTGCCCTCCGCGTAGGTCTTTTGCGGATCGCCGTGCGGCTGCCAGACACCGCGGTCCCAGACGATCACATCACCGCCACCGTACTGACCCTGCGGGATACTGCCCTCGAAGCCGGCGTAGTCCAGCGGATGGTCTTCGACATGCACTGCCAGACGCTTTTGCGTAGGGTCCAGGCTCGGGCCTTTGGGCACGGCCCAGCTCTTGAGCGTGCCATCCAGCTCCAGTCGAAAGTCGTAGTGCAGGTTACGAGCGTCATGCTTCTGGATCACGAAACCGAGCGCACCGGGTTGCGATTTGCCTTTGCCCTTGCGTTTGCTTTCCGCAGGCTCGGAGGTGATGGCGAAATTGCGCTTGCGGGTGTATTCACTGGCGGGCTTGGCCATCACCGGTCACTCCGTAGGGCTCAAGAGGCTTTGCTGGTTTTCTTGCGCGCGGCGGGCCGCTTGGGCCTGGGGCTGTCCTTGTCGGCCGGTTTTTCCTTCGCCGCAGGCTTGCTCGCCTTGCCTTTACTGGCCCCGCCCTTGCCCGCCAGACTGCGCCGCAGCAGGTCGGTGAGGTCGATGACATCGGCACTCTTGCGTTCTTCCTCGGCCGGATCGGTCTCGACATCCTCGATTTCGCCTTCGTCTGCCTTGGTCTTGACCAGGTGCATGATCTTGTCCTGAAAGGTGTCGCGATACAGTTCAGGCTGCCAGTCAGCGCTCATGTCCTTGACCAGACGCTTGGCCATATCACGTTCGCTCTTGTTCAACTTGGCGTCGGTCACCGCATCGCTCAGTTCCAGTGCATCCAGCTCACGCACGTCGGCAGGCCAGCGCAGGATCACCATCACCAGCGCCGATTCCAGTGGCATGACCGCTGCGAGGTGCTCGCGGGTATGCAGCACGACATTGGCCAGCGCGACTTTTTTAGTGTCGACCAGGGTTTCGCGCAACAACGCATAGACTTTCTCGCCGCGCTTGTCGGGGGTCAGGAAATAAGGCGTGTCGATGTTCTGCAAGGGGATCTGCTGGCTGTCGACGAAGGCGAATATGTCGATGGTCTGCGTCGATTTGGGGTGCGCAGAACGAATTTCCTCCTCGCTGAGCACCACGTAGCGATCCTTCTCGTACGCCACGCCCTTGACGATGTTTTCGCTGGTGACTTCCTTGCCGGTGACCTTGTTGATTCGCTTGTAGCCGACCGGGTCCATGCTGCGTTTGTCGAGCCAGTCGAAGTCGACACTGGTCGACGTTGTCGCCGAAACCAGCGCGACCGGTATATGCACCAGCCCGAAGCTGATTGCGCCCTTCCAGATTGCCCTTGCCATGGTCTGACTCCTGTTGGTCCTGGAAAGGTGACCGGACCGGTCGGAGAAAAGTTTCGGCAGCCTGACGAGCGCCGGGAAACCTGCCCAACCGGAAACGTTTTTTACCCTGAATGCCAGACTTTCACCGCGTCGGCGCTCGGCAGGCGCCTTATTGACGGGGCTCTGCCACCGTCAAAAGCCTTGTGTTCAAAGGGCTGGCGCAGAGATGTCAGCGGGGTCGCGGAGGACATATGCATTTAGGATCTAAAAATATGGTTTAACGTTCTTTTGCGGAATAAAAAAGACGTTCTATAAATGGCCCCACCCCGAACGCTGTTGGTGAGGTGTCTGCCAACCGACAGCGGGTCCCGTCAGCTTCCATCTGGCTGATTACTTCCAAGGATTTGTCATGAACGTTTTCTGGTTTCTTCCGACTCACGGCGACGGCCATTATCTGGGCACGACAAAGGGCGCACGTCCCGTCACCCTCAATTATTTGAAACAGGTGGCGCAGGCCGCCGATGACCTGGGTTATTACGGCGTATTGATCCCTACCGGTCGCTCCTGCGAAGACTCATGGGTCATCGCCTCGGCGCTGGTGCCGCTGACCGAGCGCCTGAGGTATCTGGTGGCGATCCGTCCGGGGATTATCTCGCCGACCGTCTCGGCACGCATGGCAGCCACGCTGGATCGCCTGTCCGGCGGCCGGCTGCTGATCAACGTGGTGACCGGTGGCGACCCGGACGAAAACCGTGGCGATGGCAGCTTTCTCGACCACAGCGAGCGTTATGAAGTCACCGACGAATTTCTGAAAATCTGGCGTCGCGTCCTGCAGGGCGAAGCGGTCGACTTCGAAGGCAAGCACTTGCGCGTGCAGAATGCCAAAGCGCTTTACCCGCCGATTCAAAAACCCTACCCGCCGCTGTATTTCGGTGGTTCCTCCGACGCGGCGCATGACCTTGCGGCCGATCAGGTGGACGTGTACCTGACCTGGGGCGAGCCTCCGGCAGCCGTGGCGCAAAAGCTCGCCGATGTGCGTGAACGCGCCGCGCGCAAGGGACGTACCGTGAAGTTCGGCATTCGCCTGCACGTGATCGTGCGCGAAACCAGCGAAGAAGCCTGGAAAGCCGCCAGCACGCTGATCGAACACATCAGTGATGACACCATTGCTGCGGCACAGAAGTCTTTTTCGCGCTTTGATTCCGAAGGCCAGCGGCGCATGGCGGCACTGCATGACGGGCGCCGCGACAACCTGGAGATCGCGCCCAACCTGTGGGCCGGTGTCGGCCTGGTACGCGGCGGTGCAGGCACGGCGCTGGTCGGCAATCCCGAAGAAGTCGCAGCACGCATCAAGGAATACGCTGACCTGGGCATCGAGAGCTTCATTTTCTCGGGTTACCCGCATCTTGAAGAAGCTTACCGCTTTGCCGAACTGGTCTTCCCGCTGCTGCCTGAGCCTTACGCCAGCCTCGCCGGGCGCGGCATCACCAACCTGACGGGCCCGTTCGGCGAAATGATCGCCAACGATCTGCCCCCGCAGGCCAAGTGATGTCCGGACAACTGCTGACCTTACCGCACTCGCCTGCGCTGGCCACCTCGATCAGGGCCACTGCGCAGGTGTTCGAAGACCCCAAGTCCCGAGCCCTGCTCGCTCACGTGCGCCAGGTTGCGCCCAGCGATGCCAGCGTGCTGATTATTGGCGAGACCGGCACCGGCAAGGAACTGGTTGCTCGCCACGTCCACGAACTGAGCGCCCGCCGCGACAAACCGTTCGTGGCGGTCAACTGCGGCGCGTTCTCCGAGAACCTGATCGAGGCTGAATTGTTCGGCCACGAAAAAGGCGCGTTTACCGGAGCGATCAGCGCCAAGGCGGGCTGGTTCGAAGAGGCCAACGGCGGCACGCTGTTTCTCGATGAGATCGGCGACCTGCCCATGTCGCTGCAGGTCAAATTGCTGCGCGTGCTTCAGGAGCGTGAAGTGGTGCGTCTGGGCTCGCGCAAGAGCGTGCCCATTGATGTGAGGGTCCTCGCAGCCACCAACGTGCAGCTGGAAAAGGCCATCAACGCCGGGCATTTCCGCGAGGACCTTTACTACCGGCTCGACGTGGTCAATCTGGAATTGAGCCCGCTGCGCGACCGGCCGGGCGACATCCTGCCCCTGGCCCGGCATTTCATAGAGGTCTACAGCCAGCGGCTGCGGCATGGTCCGGTACGGATCAGCCCAGAAGCCGAGCACAAGCTCAAGACCTACAGCTGGCCGGGGAATATTCGCGAGCTGGAAAACGTCATCCATCACACCCTGCTGGTGTGCCGTGAAGGCGTCATTCAGCGTGATGACCTGCGCATGTCGAACCTTAGAATCGAGCGCCAGGATGAACAGAACCCGCCTGACGAATCAGCCGAGCAACTGCTCAACCGGGCGTTTCAAAAGCTCTTTGAAGAACAGGCCGGTGCCTTGCACGAGAAGGTCGAGGATACTTTGCTCAGAACCGCCTATCGCTTCTGCCACCACAACCAGGTGCACACAGCCAGCCTGCTGGGCCTGACCCGCAACGTCACGCGCACACGCCTGATCAAGATTGGCGAACTGGCGGTCAACAAGCGCAGACCGGGTGAAAACGTCCAGGGCGACCGCATGCTGCATCTGTCGGTGTGAAGGTCAAGACCGATGACGCAGAGCGTCATGAACGGCATTCCCACGCTGGAGCGTGAGGAACGATCGCTGTCCGGAAGAACACCATAGTGCCCATGCTCCGCGGCGCTGCGCTGCGCCAAGAGCTGACGCAGAGCGTCACGAACGGCATTCCCACGCTGGAGCGTGAGGAACGATCGCTGTCCGGAAGAACACTATCGTGCCCATGCTCCGCGTGGGTATGCGTTTCCGGACGCTCTGCGTCCTCTTCTGAGCACGCGGCGCTTTACGACAAACGCATCGCCAACGCCTTGGCCTGGATCGCCACGTCGGTCACTGCAGTGCTTTCCCACCACATGCCGCGCAGTGGCGGGCCCATGGCGAACAGGCGTGCCGAGCATTGACCGTTTGCGTCGAGCACTGCGCCAGCGGCGTCGGCGGCGATGCCGAGTGCCAGCGGGCCGGGCTGTATCAGACCGCGAGCCAGCAACTGCCGGGGCAACGGGCGATCCACGCGTCGCCAGTCGTATTCAATGCCGGTGGAGTTGATCAACGCATCACCCGTGATCTGCGTCGGCTGACTCTCGCCGCGCCGGCGCACACTGATCTGTACCTGACCTGACGGCAGACTGGCCACGCCCTGCAACGAGGCCGCGTCAATACTCAACCGCCCTTGCCTGATCAGCCGCGCCAGCAGCGCAGCGCTCGGTGGCGGGGAGCGATGGTGGTGACTTTCCCACCAAGGCCGTACATGACGGACGAACTGGCGGCGCTGCTGATCGCTGGCCTGATTCCACAGCCTGCCCACATTGGCGCGCACGGTGTCCAGCGGTGCCTGCCAGTCAATACCGCTCTCGATGGCCAGCTCGCACTGTTCACGTACTTTGCGCAGCAGTTGCCGAGTGCTGCGGATACTCGGGTCCTGAGCGAGAAAATCAGACCATTCCGGCGGCTGACGCCGAACATGCGGCAGCAGACCGTGCCGGGAAAAGATCTGGATGGGCCCACGATGCCCGGCCGTTTCCAGCGAGACCAGCGCATCGACCATGGTCAGCCCCGAGCCGATGATCAGCACCCTCGACTGCGGATCGAGCTTTCTCATCACCGCCACATCCCACGGGTCCAGGGCTGCCGTGTTCAGCTCGTTCGAATCACGTCGCGGGGTGCGTGACGCCGCGTACATACCGGTCGCCAGCACGGCGCGGCTGCCGCGCAGCATACGACCGTCAGCCAGCGAGACACTGACGCCACCGTCATGGACCTGCAGGTCCACTGCCTCGCCGGGCACATGCACGGCGGTCGAGCCAAAGGCTTCGCCAGCGCTTCGGGCTTCACGCAGCCGCTGCTGGACGTAAAGCCCGAACACCCCGCGCGGCGGAAACAGTTCGGCGACCGGGACCCTCTGCTCAGCGGCTTCAGGCCAGCCACCAGCGGCCAGATAATCAGTCAGCCATTGGGTAAGGTCATCCGGGTTATCCGGATCGACGCTCATCCGCGCAGCGTTGCCATTGAGCGTATGGCCCGGCTCCGTCGCACTGTAGGCCTCGCCCCTGCCGAGTTCGCTGCGGGTTTCGATGATCAGGATTCGGCGCCGGCCTGGTCTGCTCAGCAGTTGCGCCGCCAGCATGGTCCCGCTCAGACCGCCGCCGATGATCAGAATGTCAGCCGTCTGGTGGGAATCTTCGGTCATCGAACAGTGCCTCGGTCGGGTTGCGATAAAGAATCGGAAGGTCAGAGCACAACGTTACGCACGAAGCGCAGGGGCACATCGGCATCGTTGCAATAGCGGTGCGGCTGATTGCTGGGGAACATGAAGAACTCGCCCGCCCCTATCTGCTGGATGGCCGCAGGGTCGGCAAAGCGCAGCGTCAGATGCCCTTCGACGACGTAGACCTGTTCACTCCAGCCATCAGGATCGGCCTCCGAGACATAGGCGTCCCCGGGTTGCAGACAGAACTCCCACAATTCCACCTCGCGCCGGGCAACGGCCCTGGCCAGCAGCACCGCCTTGCTGCCCGCGATCGTACCGGCCCAAGCCAGCTCGTTGATGCGGCTGTAATCGCGATTTTCGGGTGCCTGGATCAGATCGCTGAACGCCACTTCCAGGGCTTCGGCCACGCGGTCCAGAGTCGCAAGGCTGACGTTTTTCTCGCCGGCCTCGATAGCGACCAGCATGCGTCGGCTGACCCCGGACTTTTCCGCCAGCGCCGTCTGGCTGAGGTCCGCACTGTTGCGCAGACGCCGTACGTTCTGGCTGACGTGCTGCAGCACCGGAGGGCGCTGGGAATTTTCTTTGTGCATGCAGGTGCTCACATCAAACCGTTGCGCATTATACTGCCCAGCCCAAGGACACTGTCAGGGTGTTCAGCCTCACACAACGCGCATGGCAATTAACAGGATTCCGGAGCTGACATGAAGTCTATCAGCCGCATACCCCGCATCAACAAGGCAGAAGCCGTACTGATTCTGATCACCATGCTCTGGGGAGGCACCTTTCTGCTGGTCCAGCATGCGATGACCGTCAGCGGGCCGATGTTCTTCGTCGGCCTGCGCTTTGCCGCCGCAGCGCTTATCGTAGCGCTGTTTTCAATGAAGGTGCTGCGCGGTCTTACCTTTCTTGAACTCAAGGCCGGCGTCTTCATCGGCATCGCGATCATGCTCGGCTACGGCCTGCAGACGATCGGACTGCAGACCATCCCCAGCAGTCAGTCCGCGTTCATCACGGCGCTCTACGTACCCTGCGTACCTTTGTTGCAATGGCTGGTACTGGGCCGGCGACCAGGGTTGATGCCGACACTGGGCATCATCCTCGCCTTCACCGGGCTGATGCTGGTAGCCGGTCCGCAGGGCGCTTCCCTGCAACTCAGTTCCGGCGAGATCGTGACGCTGATCAGCACAGTGGCCATTGCCGCCGAGATCATCATGATCAGTGCCTATGCCGGTGAGGTCGATGTGCGTCGAGTCACCGTGGTGCAACTGGCGACCGCATCGGCGCTGGCATTTCTGATGATCGTCCCGACCCAGGAACACCTGCCGGATTTTTCCTGGTTGCTGGTGTTCAGTGCTGTGGGCCTTGGGACCATGAGTGCGGCGATCCAGATTGCCATGAACTGGGCACAGAAAAGTGTTTCGCCGACCCGCGCCACGGTGATTTATGCCGGTGAACCGGTCTGGGCCGGCATTGTCGGAAGACTCGCCGGCGAGCGTTTGCCGGGCATCGCCCTGCTGGGCGCGGCACTGATTGTGGCCGGGGTGATCGTCAGCGAAATGAAGCGGCGTTCTGCGCCTGATGAGCAGACCATTGTAGACGAAGAGGAAAATGAACAGGGCGTGCGCAAAGCTGAGTGAACAGCGGGCGTTGCCGGCCATGAAACACCTTGCTTCTTCAAAGCTATTTCAAATACATATCGCTGCATCAGAAGCAATTATTTACCGAATTAAAAAAGCAGACACTTTTTGTAGGAAATTTCGGAAACCGTCCCTTTGATATCGGAGTGTCTGGCACGTATGATGCTTGACATTCCCCTGCAGATTAGAAGCCTATGTCCCTGATAGTTCTACTGCTTCTGCCTTTCATCGGCAGCTGTCTGGCGGCCTTTTTGCCGCACAACGCGCGTAACGCGGAATCGTTTCTGGCCGGTCTGATCGCCCTCATCGGCGCAGTGCAGATGGCCTTGTGGTTCCCGCAGATCGCCGACGGCGGCGTGATTCGTGAAGAGTATTTCTGGCTGCCAAGCCTGGGCATGAACTTCGTTCTGCGCATCGACGGCTTCGCCTGGCTGTTCTCGATGCTGGTGCTGGGCATCGGTGCGCTGGTCTCGCTGTACGCGCGTTATTACATGTCGCCGGACGATCCGGTGCCGCGCTTCTTTGCGTTTTTCCTGGCCTTCATGGGCGCCATGCTCGGACTGGTGATGTCAGGCAATCTGATTCAGATCGTGTTTTTCTGGGAGCTGACCAGCCTGTTCTCGTTCCTGCTGATCGGCTACTGGCACCATCGGGCCGATGCCCGACGCGGCGCTTACATGGCGCTGATGGTCACCGGTGCGGGCGGTCTGGCGCTGCTGGCCGGCATGATGATCCTCGGCCATGTGGCCGGCAGTTACGACCTGGACCGTGTTCTGGCCGCCGGTGACGCGATTCGTGCGCACGCCCTGTACCCGGTGTTACTGACCCTGATTCTGATCGGCGCACTGACCAAAAGCGCCCAGTTCCCGTTCCATTTCTGGCTGCCGCACGCGATGGCCGCGCCCACGCCGGTGTCGGCGTATCTGCACTCGGCGACCATGGTCAAGGCCGGGGTGTTTCTCATGGCGCGCATGTGGCCGGCGCTGTCCGGCACCGAGCAATGGTTCTGGATCGTCAGTGGCGCGGGGGCTTGCACACTGATTCTCGGCGCCTACGCCGCCATCTTCCAGAATGATCTCAAGGGCCTGCTGGCCTATTCGACCATCAGCCATCTGGGCCTGATCACCCTGCTGCTCGGCCTCAACAGCCCGCTGGCTGCGGTGGCTGCGGTGTTCCATATTCTCAACCACGCGACCTTCAAGGCGTCGCTGTTCATGGCCGCCGGTATCATCGACCACGAGAGCGGAACCCGCGATATCCGGCGTCTCAGTGGTCTGGTAAGGCTGCTGCCCTACACCGCGACACTGGCGATGGTCGCCAGCGCGTCGATGGCCGGCGTGCCGCTGCTCAACGGTTTTCTGTCCAAGGAAATGTTCTTTGCCGAAACCGTGTTTATTTCCGCCACTGCCTGGGTCGAGATTGCCTTACCGGTGATCGCGACCATCGCCGGGATCTTCAGCGTTGCCTATTCGCTGCGCTTCACCGTCGATGTGTTTTTCGGTCCGGCGGCCAAGGACCTGCCGCACTTGCCCCATGAGCCACCACGCTGGATGCGTGCACCGGTCGAACTGCTGGTGCTGACGTGTCTGGTGGTGGGGATTTTCCCGGCGCAATCGGTCGCGCCCCTGCTCGCCGCCGCTGCGCGTCCGGTGGTCGGCGGAACACTGCCCGAATACAGCCTGGCGATCTGGCACGGCTGGAACCTGCCAATGGTCATGAGTCTGGTGGCAATGGCCGGCGGTATCATTCTGTATCTGTTGCTGCGCAAGCCGCTCAAGCACGAGCGCATCACCGCCCCGCCACTGGTGGGACGCCTCAATGGCAAGCGCTTTTTCGAGCGCAGTCAGGTGGTGATGATGCACTGGGCGCGTCGTTTCGAACGCAAGGTCAGCACTCGCCGCCTGCAGCCACAACTGTTTCTGCTGGTGCTCGCGGCGGTACTGGGCGGTTTCATTCCGATGTATTTCAGCGGCCTGACCTGGGGCGACAGACCGAAGATTCCGGGTTCCGGGGTGTTTGTCACGCTGTGGCTCATCGCGATTGCCTGCGCCATAGGCGCGGCCTGGCAGGGTAAATATCACCGGCTGGCGGCACTGGTCATGGTCAGCGTCTGCGGGCTGATGACCTGCATTACCTTCGTCTGGTTCTCGGCCCCTGATCTGGCACTGACGCAACTGGTCGTGGAGGTGGTGACCACCGTGCTGATCCTGCTCGGTTTGCGCTGGCTGCCGCGACGCAATGAAGACGTCGCCCCGCTCAGCGCACGCCTGCGTGCCCGCACCCGACGCATACGCGACTTCGGCCTGGCGGTGCTCGTAGGGCTGGGCATGGCGATACTCTCCTACGCCATGCTGACCCGCCAGACGCCCAACGCCATCTCGTCCTTCTACCTGAGTCGCGCGCTGCCCCAGGGCGGCGGCACCAACGTGGTCAACGTGATGCTGGTGGATTTCCGCGGCTTCGATACGTTTGGCGAGATCACTGTGCTGGCGGCCGTCGCCATGACAGTGTTCGCCCTGTTGCGACGCTTCCGCCCACCGAAGGAAAGCATTCTGCTGCCCGCCCAGCAGCGCCTGCTGGCGCGTGACGTGGTAACGGACTTGGTCAACCCGCGCAGCGCCAGCGATACCGCGCTCGGCTTCATGATGGTGCCGGCAGCGCTGGTTCGATTGCTGCTGCCGATTGCCTTCATCATCTCGATGTACCTGTTCGTTCGCGGCCACAACCAGCCTGGCGGCGGGTTTGTTGCCGGGCTGGTGATGTCGGTGGCGTTCATCCTGCAATACATGGTGGCGGGCACCCAATGGGTCGAGGCGCAAATGAGCCTGCGCCCGCTACGCTGGATGGGCACAGGCCTGCTATGCGCAGTGCTGACCGGCGCGGGCTCGATGGCGCTGGGTTATCCGTTCATGACCACCCACACCGCCCATGTCGATTTGCCGATCCTGGGTGATATTCACATTGCCAGCGCGCTGTTCTTCGATGTCGGCGTGTACGCCGTGGTGGTCGGCTCGACGCTGTTGATTCTCACCGCACTGGCTCACCAATCGGTGCGCAGTCATCGGCCGACGCAGTTGCCCAAGCCTGTCGCCAACCCGCAAGGAATCCTCTGATGGAAGAAGTCATTGCAATCGCCATCGGTGTACTGGCCGCCTCGGGCGTCTGGCTGATCCTGCGGCCACGTACCTTCCAGGTAGTGATGGGGCTGTGCCTGTTGTCGTACGGGGTCAACCTGTTCATTTTCAGCATGGGCAGCCTGTTCATCGGCAGAGAACCGATCATCAAGGACGGCATTCCTCAGGACCTGCTCAATTACACTGACCCGTTGCCACAGGCGCTGGTGCTGACCGCGATTGTCATCAGCTTCGCCATGACCGCGCTGTTTCTGGTGGTCTTGCTCGCCTCCAGAGGCCTGACCGGTACCGACCACGTAGATGGCCGGGAGCCCAAGGCATGAGCTGGATGAACCAACTGATCATCGCGCCCATCCTGCTGCCGCTGCTGACCGCCGGGCTGATGCTCTGGCTGGGCGAAAAGCACCGGCCGCTCAAGGGCCGTATCAATCTGTTTTCCAGCATCCTCGGGCTGGGCATTTCCGTGGTGCTGTTTCTCTGGGTGCAGCACAGTGGCAGCAGCGGCTCGATCGGTGTCTATCTGCCGGGCAACTGGGGTGTGCCGTTCGGCATCGTGCTGGTGGTGGATCACCTGTCAGCGATGATGCTGGTGCTGACCGGGATTGTCGGGGTCTGCGCTCTGCTGTTCGCGCTGGCTCGCTGGGACAGGGCCGGTGCCAGCTTCCACGCGCTGTTCCAGATCCAGCTCATGGGGCTGTACGGCGCGTTCCTGACTGCGGATCTGTTCAACCTGTTCGTGTTCTTCGAAGTACTGCTCGCAGCGTCCTACGGCTTGATGTTGCACGGCTCTGGCCGGGCACGGGTGTCGACGGGCCTGCATTACATCTCGATCAACCTGCTGGCGTCGTCGCTGTTTCTGATCGGCGCTGCGTTGATTTACGGGGTGACCGGCACGCTGAACTTCGCCGACCTGGCCATCAAGATCCCGCAAGTGGCGGAGTCCGATCTGGGCCTGCTGCATGCGGGGGCTGCAATTCTGGCCACGGCGTTCCTGGCCAAGGCTGGCATGTGGCCGCTGAACTTCTGGCTGGTCCCCGCCTACTCGGCAGCCAGCGCGCCGGTGGCGGCGATGTTTGCGATCATGACCAAAGTGGGGGTCTACACCCTGCTGCGCCTGTGGACCCTGCTGTTTTCCGGCCAGGCCGGTGCCTCGGCCTTCTTCGGCGGCGACTGGCTGATCTACGGCGGCATGGCGACGATTTTCACCGCGGCCATCGCCATCATCGCCGCCCAGCGCCTGGAACGCCTCGCCAGCCTTAGCATATTGGTGTCAGCGGGCATTCTGCTGTCCGCCGTTGGCTTCGCCCAGCCGAGCCTGACCTCGGGCGCGCTGTTCTATATGGTCAGCTCGACGCTGGCATTGAGCGCCATGTTCCTGCTGGGCGAACTGATCGAACGCTCCCGCTCGGCCAACGAGATCCCTCTGGAATACGACGTGGATCAATTGCCTCGTACCCTGGAATCTCTGCATCCGCCGCCCGGTGCCAACCTGGACGACGAACAGAAGGTCGTGGTGGGTCAGGTCATTCCCATAACCATGGCTTTTCTGGGTCTGAGTTTCATTGCCTGCGCCTTGCTGATCATCGGCATGCCGCCGCTCTCGGGGTTCATCGGCAAGCTCACCTTGATCAGTGCCTTGATGAACCCGCTGGGCCTGGACGTCGCGAAGGATGAGGCGCTTTCCACTCAGGCGTGGATGCTGATCGGCCTGCTGATCTTTTCCGGGCTGGCGTCGCTGATCGCTTTTTCAAGGCTCGGCACGCAACGTTTCTGGACGCCACACGAGCGTCCTTCGCCGATGCTGCGCCGCAACGAATGCCTGCCGATCATCATTCTTCTGAGTCTGTGTATCGCGCTGACCTTCAAGGCCGAACCCTTGTTGCGCTACACCCAGGACACCGCTGCAGCGCTGCATGAGCCCAAACAGTATGTGCAGTCAGTGCTCGCCACACGCCCGATACCGGGCCCCACCAGTCGGGAAGTCGATGCGGAGGGACAGCCATGAAACGCCTGTTTCCCGCCCCTCTTCTCTCGTTGGCACTCTGGCTGCTGTGGCTGGTATTGAACCTGTCGATCAGCCCCGGTCACCTGCTGCTGGGCGCGGTGCTGGGTTTTCTCGCACCCGTGTTGATGGCTCCGTTGCGCCCGCTGCCGGTACGTATTCGCAAACCCGGCACGATCCTGAAGTTCCTATGGCAGGTGGGACGCGACGTGGTGGTCTCCAACGTGCAGGTCGGCCTGAGCGTCTGGCGGCTCGAAAGCCGTCCGCCACGCTCGGCCTTCGTGCGCATTCCACTGGACCTGCACAACGCCCACGGCCTCGCCGCGCTGGCGATGGTCACCACAGTAGTGCCCGGAACGGTGTGGTCGGAGCTGGCACTGGATCGCAGCGTGCTGCTGATGCATGTCTTCGATCTGGAGGACGAAGCGCAATTCATCGAGCACTTCAAAACCACCTATGAGCGACCGTTGATGGAGATCTTTCAATGAGTGCACTGCTCGACAACGCCATCCTGATCAGCCTGCTGATCTTCGCCCTGGCGATGGTGATCACCCTGCTGCGCCTGCTCAAGGGGCCTTCGGCCCAGGACCGGGTACTGGCGCTGGATTATCTGTACATCATTGCCATGCTGATGATGCTGGTGCTTGGCATTCGCTACGCCAGTGACACGTATTTCGAAGCGGCCATGCTGATTGCCCTGTTCGGCTTCGTCGGCTCGTTCGCTCTGGCCAAGTTCCTGCTGCGCGGAGAAGTGATCGAATGAGCGGACTGCCGAATACAGTGCCTTTCTGGGTAGAAATACTGACCGCCGGGCTGCTGATCGCCAGCAGCCTGTTCGCCTTGACCGGCGCTCTGGGGCTGCTGCGCCTCAAGGACTTTTTCCAGCGCATGCACCCGCCCGCCCTCGCGTCGACGCTGGGCGCCTGGTGCGTTGCGCTGGCGTCGATCATCTACTTTTCGGCGCTGAAGGCGGAGCCGGTGATTCACGCCTGGCTGATCCCGGTATTGCTGGCGATCACGGTTCCGGTGACTACGCTGTTGCTGGCGCGAACGGCGCTGTTCCGCAAGCGCATGGCCGGTGACGACGTGCCCGCGGAGGTCAGCAGCGGTACCGGCAACGGAGAATCGGCAGGCGGCTGAATCAACGTCTGGCCAGTGTTACTCGCTGGCCTTGAACGTCAACTCGCCCTTGCGCCATTTGGCAGCCTTGCCGACGGCGCCTTTGAGAAGCTTGCTCATGCCGATCTGCAATTGCTCTTTCGCAGCGAAAACCATGAACACGGTCTGACCTTCCTTGAACACGATACCGTTACCTTCGGGGACGTGGACGAAGGCATATTCGCCCAGCCCGTACACGGTGGTCTTGATTTCGCGGAATTTCAATTCGAGCTTGCCGCCCTCGCGACTGGGCAGAACAGAAGCACGGAAATGATCGCCCACCTTGAGTTCAAGGCGAGGTTTGTCGTCGACGACCAATGCGCTTTCGGTGTCGATTTCGGCGATATAAATGCCTTCGGCTGATTGCTCGGTGATGTAGACAAAACGGGATTGGAACTGCTTGACCAATTGTGCGCGGAGATCGCCGAGCACGAACAAGGCATGGGTATCCAGATTACTTACAGCCAAAGTACAAACCCTCAAACATGAAATGAGGCTGCCTGATGTCAGGGCAGTCGAGAAAGTGATTCATCCATAGACCGCTTCATGTGGCCGGAGATTGTCCGGCATGCTGCACGCAGAAGCGCAGACAGCGCCGCCGCAAACCTTGTGCAGGCGGGTGGCGGATTCTACCGGCTCATGGCCGCTACGGGATATATACCTTTTGTACACAGCAGTGTCGCGCAAGCGCTGGCGCCCCGAAAATAGCGGTCAGCCCCAGGCACGGCGCAAAGGCTGGACGGGTTCCAGCCTGCATGGTGTGCATCCTGCGATAGCAGAAACATATCATTTATAGCCGCTGTAGAAAAAGCCATCTTTTCCTGCACAGCCAAATGCATCGAACTCTTGCCTGTGCCCACCACTCCCATAAGAACTGATGAATACGGGGATAACCCCCGGCGAGGAGATGACATGGAACAGACTACATACGCCATTGGAGACTTGTTCGATCAATTGGGGCTGGACTCCGATGATGAGAGCATCGAAAAGTTTATCGCCAGCCATCCTCTGCCCGACGACGTCAAACTGATCGACGCAGAGTTCTGGACGCCGCGTCAGTCTGACTTTCTCAAGGAACAGCTGCGCGGTGATGCCGAATGGGCGATGGTGGTCGACGAACTGAACGTGCGTCTTCACAAAAAGCCCGAGTGAGCCACTCGGGCGTTGAGGCCTATTGCGGATAACCGGGCTGGCCGATATTGGGATGCAATATCCGGCCGCCTGGCTGGGGTGCGTGGACGAAAACAGCGTCGCCTAATGTACCTACTCTGCCGACCACTGCATTCCAGTGCGCGGACTGATGAATGTAGCGCCAGCGCAGTAAGGCCTCTTCATGACTGTCAAGCAGGTAAGGCCCGCCTCGCGCATAGTCGATCAACCGGGTAGAGATATTCTCGAGTTCGGGAGGCAGCTGGAATTCAGGTGTCAGTGGCACCGGATTGAAAGGCACGCCCTCATCACACGCCAGTGTGTGCATGACCAGCAACGATACCCTCGACAAGTGGCCAAATACCTGGCGGCTCATGCCCACCGCGGCAACGACCGTACTCATGCCATTCAAGCTTTTCCTGCACCGATAACATTTGCTCTCGCATGCCTGAACCCGAAGCCAGGCCTGGCTATCGAGCGGGTCGATCCAGTAATCGCGGTTCATCCGGTTTAACTCAGCCTGTGCCTCCTTCCAGCTCGATGCCGCCTCGTACGGGCTGCCACGGCTGACCACACTGCCGCGGGGGCGCGTGAGCAGTACGCTTTCTTCCATTTGCGGAGGATATCCCCCGCCGATATCGGAATGGGCACCAGGCAGAACGATTTCCCTGGGCCACACGGGCAGGACGCTATTCAACGCAAAGTTGCGCCGTGATTCATCGCGAGCCACCAGATGCAGCACCTGCTGCGCGCACCCCGGAGGCAGGTACAGATTGACCCTCCTGTTGCTCGCATCGCGGGTATTGCCCATGTCCTTGAAGCTGCCTATGGCCGCCACGGTGTCGAACAGACCGATAACCTTGAGCCGTACGCTGCCGTTGCTCCAGCTGAAACTGTCGCTCAACCTGACCTTGCGGCTTTCGAGTATCGGCTCGAGCATGCCCGAACGCTGCTTTAGGATTTCATTGACCAGATGCCTGGCCGACGCTGCACCTCGGCTGAAGCCGAACACGTCCAGTTCCAGCGCATCCAGCACACAATCGGGGTTGTCGCGGGGGAACGCCTTCAATACCGACTTCAGCTTTTTGAATGCGTTTTCCACCTTGGATATCACGCCGGTGGCCCCGCGGCCAAAACTCTGCCCCGGCCATACCGAATCACGGCCACCGGAAGTAGTGCCGGCACCGCTTACATAGATCGGGTAATACACCTTCAGGCCTTCACCGTCATTTTCGGCAACAGGTTGCAGGCGGTAGATATCGACCAGTCTGGCTATATTGCTCGGATCATTACTGTAACTACTGCCAGGCTGAACATGACGACCCGCACACGCTTTAATGTGCTGCCCCGCATTGATATCGATCAATGCCTGGCAGTCGGCACCGATCTGACTGTTGACGCGGTTATTTCCCGTCCCATCGAAGAAAATGCCTACCCGCGCCGTGACGCGGCGGGTCACCACATCTGAAAGGACTGCTGACTGTTGGAAACTCCATTTATCGCTCATAACTTTTCCGTCCCTAGAGGCAAGCCAAGAAAAGGCCGCACTTAAATCAAAACGTAAATAACGTTGATTTAAACAGCTTGCTTAAAGACAGTGAGCAGTCAAGCCATGTTGCGCCTTTTCAGACCGTTCCTACGACTTCTATAGTCATGACTTTATTACTTATAAATAAAACCCTACACACACGCACCGATAACTTTTCTGATGCACTCTTTCATTGAAAAACCAACTAACAGGCCAGCCCTCTTGCCGACCTGAATGAGCGTTTACCCGTATCAACGGCCTTGCGGCCTGTACCCCAGGCGCAGACCACCCCAGTGTCGGCCGTTGATCATGATCGGCACGGACAGGTCGTGCATCAGTTCGCCGGTGTCTCGCGTGTAGGTTTGCAGCAGGACCGGCTGTTGGTGGCTGCCACAGCGAATGCCGGTACGGTCATCGAACTTGCGCTTGCTTCGATTGCGCGCGTTATCCAGCGTGGCATCGCCGGTCAAGGGCTGGCTGAAGGCATTGTTGTGCGTCGGCACATAGCCCTGTTGCGTACAGGCGATGGCAAATACCAGACCTTCATGACGCGACAGCAGCGGTTCCTGCAGTGCTGGCAGTACCTGATCGGTGTAACGGTCGAAACGCGTCGTAAAGCGGGTGGGCGACGTATTGGCGACGGATTTGTAATTGCGGTCGAACAGGTCATCAAGGCTGACCCGGCCCTGTTCGATATCGGCCTCGAACTTTTCGCTGATCATTCGCGCGCCTTCACGAGCCAGGTCGTAAATGCGCTGGTGGTATTCATCCAGACCGACCTGCGCCAGGCGCTGGCTGATAGTCTCGGCCTGCCCCTCCATCTGCACTGCGGACTTGGCCAGTTGCCGGGTCTGCTCATCGCTGACGGCAAGATCACTGCGCATGTGCTCGACAGCGTCGAACAGGCTTGCCAACTGATCCTGATTGCTCCTCGCGCCCTGCGCGATTTCGCCGACCTGGCTTTCCAGCTCAACCGCAAGCCGGGCGATATTGCCCAAGTGCTCGCCGGTCAGCTCGACCTGCTCGACCCCCACATCCAGATCGGACGACAGCTCGCGAATCTGCTCCACGACCTGAGCGGTGCGCTGCTGGATATCCGCCACCATCTGCCCGACCTCGCCCGTGGCACTGGCAGTGCGGCCGGCGAGACCACGGACTTCGTCGGCAACCACCGCAAAACCGCGTCCGTGCTCGCCAGCCCGCGCCGCTTCGATGGCGGCGTTGAGCGCCAACAGGTTGGTCTGGCTGGCAATCGACTGAATGACCAGCGTCACACGCTGGATCTCTTCGCTGCGCTGGCTGAGTGCCTCGATCAGCTCACGGCTGCCGACGGCACGCTTGCTCAGGCGGTGCATGCGTTCGATGGACTCATTCAGCACGCCACTGCCCGATTCGCTGCGCTGCCGCGCCTCGCTGGCAGCAACCAATGCCTGCTGGCTCAACTGGGCCGTCTGTTGCTCGGTGGCGATCATCTGCTCGGCACTGCTGACGATCTGTTCGGCAGCCCCCAGTTGCGACTGCACCTTGCCAGCCAGTTGACCAACGGAAAAGGCCACCTGGGCCGCGGACAGCGCGTTATGACTGGTGGTGCGCGACAGGTCGCGAGTCAGCAAGGCGATATCGCTGTCGCCCACCGCGCCGCCTGGCAGCGCTTGCCTGCTGCGCACCAGGCGCGGCAACCAGACCACCAGCAACGCCAGAGGAATGACGACATATAGCGACAGGCCCGCAACACTCATGGCGGCGAACAGCAAGCACAGACCAACGCTTTGCACCGCCGGCACCCACCACCTCGATGCAGCGTCGGGCGTATCGGCCAGCGTTAATCCGGCTGCCATGGATAGGTTCTCGGCCATGTTGCGTCACCCCGTCTGTCATTGTCGTTATGGCGCTATTAAACGCCAGATAACGGCCTTGTGCCATGCGCTGTTGGTCGTAGCGCCCGAGCGATGGCGATCAACGCGTTTTCGACAAATTCCGGGCACAACAAAACCGGGAGGCAATTGCTTGCCTCCCGGTCTGGTCACTCAGTCGCGGTTACCTGCGTATCAGGCCTGGCGCTGGTGCTTGTCGATCTGCTCGTGGCGCTCTTGCGCTTCGATGCAATACTTGGTGGTCGGGCTGATCAGCAAGCGCTTGAGGCCGATTGGCTCGCCGCTGTCGTCGCACCAGCCGAAGGTGTCGTCGGCAATACGCGAAAGGGCCATTTCCAACTGTGGCAGCATGCGCTGGTCGCGATCGATCACGTTGACCAGCCAGTGACGCTCTTCTTCGACCGAAGCGGCGTCAGCCGGGTCGGCAGGCGTGTCCAGGCTCTCGATCGCAATGCGGCTCTGCTCGATACGCTCATGGATCTCGACCTTCATGCCCTGCAACAGCTCGACGAAGAAAGCGTGCTGCTCGGCGTTCATGTAGTCATCGGCCGGCATGGCCAGCAACTTTTCCTTTGTCATTTATTTCTCTATAAAAAAACGTGCATTGAGGAGCGGCCTGACGTTGCCGTTCAAACCAATAATCTCCAAGCGCCACCTGGCACTCAATTTACGAGGGGCGGCAGTCTAAGGCCGGCTAGCGGGCTCGGCAACACAATTGAAGGATTTTTGTACAGCAATTACCGTAAAACCCTTGAAATGCGGGCGAAAGACCTGGCCAGCAGGTTGCTTGATGAGGCTCTGACCCACTGACAACCAATCGGTTCCTGCAAACTCCAACGCACAAAAGGGCCTTGAAAGGCCCTTTGCTGCAGGTGATTGAATCAGCGCTTGGTCTTGCGCTTGTTGCGATATTGATCGATTACCACGGCCACGACAATGATCAAGCCTTTGATAATGTCCTGAACATAGGCGTCCACCCCGACAAAGGTGAAGCCGCTGGCCATCACGCCGAGGATCAGCGCACCGATCACCGTCCCGGTGATCCGCCCAACCCCTCCGGAAAGGCTGGTGCCACCGATGACCGCAGCGGCGATGGCGTCCAGCTCGTAGGACATGCCCATCCCGGCCTGCCCGGTTGCCGCGCGCGCCGAGGCAACCACCCCTGCCAGCCCGGCCAGCAGCCCTGCGATGCTGTAGACAATCACCAGATGACGCTTGACGTTGATGCCTGAAGTACGTGCCGCCTGCATGTTGCCGCCAATGGCGTAGGTGTATTTACCGTACTTGGTGTAACGCAGGGCTATGTGAAAGATGACCGCCACCACCAGAAAGATGATCACCGGCATCGCGCCCTGGCCGATGGCCGTGTACGAGTCGGAGAGCATGCTCACCGGCTGACCTTCGGTATAGAAGCGTGCCAGACCGCGCGCAGAGACCATCATGCCCAGCGTGGCAATGAACGGTGGAATGCCGGTTATGGCAATGATGCTGCCGTTAATGGCGCCTGCCAGCAGCCCGACCCCGAGCCCGACGACGACCGGAATCCACACCGGCAGGTCGGTCAGCGACGGGAACACCGCCCGGGAGAAGTCGGAGGTCTGTGCCAGGCTCGCGGCAATCATCGCTGAAAGCGCAAGTACCGAGCCGGACGAGAGATCGATGCCTGTAGTAATGATCACCTGAGTCACGCCGATGGCCAGCAAGCCGATGATCGACACTTGCAGGATCATCAATACCAGACGCTGGGAATTGAGCAGGAAGCTCTGATCACGGACGATCCAGCCGAACAGTTCAAAGATCAGGCCGATGCCGATCAGCACCAGAAAGATGCTCAGTTCGGTGGGCAGCCGCCGTTTGCTTCTGGTCGGCGTCATGGCCGGTTTATTTTGCAGAATCGCGTCGCTCATGTTCGTTTTCCTCTTGTTCTTCTTCTACCGAGCCCTGTAGTGCGAACTCAATGAACCTTGTGGCCGGAGGCCAGATGCATGACTTTTTCCTGGGTCGCTTCGCCACGATCGAGGATGCCCATCATTTCGCCTTCGTGCATGACCATGACCCGGTCACTCATGCCAAGCACTTCCGGCAGCTCCGAGGAAATCATGATGACCGCCATGCCTTCACTGGCCAGCAGGGAGATCAGGCGGTAGATTTCCACCTTGGCCCCCACGTCGATACCGCGTGTGGGTTCATCCAGAATCAGCACCCTGGGGTTGGTCATCAGCCAGCGCGCGAGCAGTGCCTTCTGCTGGTTACCGCCGGATAATGTGTCGATGCACTGTTCCAGCGACGGCGTCTTGACCCGAAGCTTTTTACACATGTCTTCGCACAATGCGCGCAAGGCCTTCTGTTGCACGAAACCGCTACCGGCATAGTTGGCCAGCACGGCCATCTCCATGTTTTCCATCACCGACAGGCATGGAAACAGGCCGGTCAATTTGCGGTCCTCCGTAAGCAGCGCAAAACCCAGTTCGATGGCCTGATGTGGATCGCCGATGTGCACCGTCTTGCCATCGAAGCGCACCTCGCCGCTGTCGCTGGGGGTTATGCCGAACAGGGTCTCGGCCACATTGGTGCGCCCGGAACCCATCAGCCCGGCAATGCCAAGCACCTCCCCGGCACGCAGGTCGAAGCTCACATCCTTGAAAATGCCGTTCAGGCTCAGCCGGTTGACGGACAGCAGCACGTCGCCTGCCGGTTTCTCCCGCTCGGGGAACAGTTGGGTCAGTTCACGGCCCACCATCATGGTGATCAGGCTGTCGCCGTCCATGCTGTCGGCGCGCTGCAGGCCGATGTAGGCGCCGTCGCGAAACACCGCCACTTCGTCGGCGATTTCGAAGACTTCGTTCATCTTGTGGGTGATGTAAATGATGCCTTTGCCCTGGGCACGCAGGTCGCTGATGATCGAGAACAGGTGAGCGACTTCGGTTTCGGTGATCGCCGAGGTCGGTTCGTCCATGATCAGCACGTCCGAGTCGTATGACACGGCCTTGGCGATTTCCACCATCTGCCGCTCGGCAATGCTCAGCGTGCCGACCAGTTCCTCGGGGTCGAGCTTGATGCGCAGGCGCTCCAGCAGCTCGGCAGTGCAGCGGTGCATCTCGCGGTGATCGACCATGTGCAGGCCGTTGAGCTGCTCGCGACCGATCCAGATGTTCTCGGCAATGCTCATGAACGGCATCAGGTTCAGTTCCTGATGGATCATGGCGATACCCGCCTGCAACGCTGAAAGAGGCGTATCGAAGCGGACCGGCTTGCCACGCAGGCGGATTTCGCCCAAATCCGGCTGATAGATGCCCGCAATGATTTTCATCAGGGTCGATTTTCCGGCTCCGTTCTCGCCCATCAGCGCCAGCACGCTGCCAGGGCGAACGCGCAGCTGCACATCGTTGAGCGCAATGACGCCAGGGAAGCCCTTGCTGACATGGCTGATTTCCAGCAGATACGGGGCCTGGACATCAGGCGCCTCACCACCCCCGTCGCCGGACGGCAGATCGCGTTGCGCGGGCGGATTGGCAGTAGCAGAACCGAACATGATCACAACTCCTCAAGCGGCAGGCTGCGGGAGAGCATTTGCGGGCCCTCCCGGGCCTGGCGATCGTTGTTATTTGAAGGTGGCGACGTTTTCAGGGGTGATCAGGCGATAAGGAATGATGATCGCCTGGGGCTCGACCTTTTCCTTCCTGGCCAGTTTCACCGCGGCATCGATCGCCCCGTCGGCCTGCCCTTTCGCGTCCTGATAGACCGATACGGCCAGATCGCCCTTGGTCACGGCGTTGAGCCCGTCCGGCGTACCGTCGACACCGGCGACGAAAACGCTGCCCTTGCCGACGCCTGCCTGCTTCAGCGCCATCGCTGCACCAATGGCCATTTCATCGTTGTTGGCCAGCACCGCGTTGAATTTGCGCCCTTGCGTGAGCCAGTCGTTGGTCAGGTCCATGCCCTTCTGGCGCAGCCAGGTACCGGTCTGTTCCTCTTCTATCTTGATGTCCGGGTACTTGGCCAAGACTTCCTTGATGCCCTTGGTGCGGTTTAGCGTGGAGTTGTTGGCCAGGTCACCCAGGAGAATCATGACATTGCCCTTGTCTTTCATTTTGTCGGCGATGTATTGCGCCTGAAGTCGACCGGCCTCCATGTCATCCGACGTCACGGTGGCGACGCCTGCTGGCAGCTTCGGATCGTCCGGACGGCGGTTGACGTAGACCAGCGGGATACCTGCGGCGACCGCTTCCTTGGTGATACGCGCGGTAGCAGCGGTGTCGACCGGATTGACGATCAGCGCGTCGACTTTCTTGTTGATCAGGTCCTTGACCTGATCAAGCTGCTTGTTGACGTCCGCGCGGGCATCGACGAATTGCAGGTCCACTTTCTCGCTCGTGGACATGATTTTGGCCTTGGCATTCATGTCGTCACGCAGGTAGGTCAGCCAGGTGTCATCGAACTGCGACATGGCCACACCGATCTTGATATCGGCCAAAGCTGCACCGCTGCCCAACATCAGCGCCATCGCCAACGAGGTCAAAGCAATCTTGGTCTTCATGAGGATCTGTCTCCAAATTCTTGTTGTTGTGTGGATGCAGCGAATCAGCGTGACAGGCGGATCCCGGTAGCACCGGGAATGCAGAACAATTGCGCATCCTTGTGGCGCACGCGCAGGCCTTGGGCGACGACGGTGAGAAATCGCTCCAGGGTCCGGATCCAGAATGACGAGGTGGCAGAACGCTTGGCGGTGAGGCCAGAGGTAGGGGTTTTCATCGACAGTACCTATCTTTTGTTTTGTTTTTGTAGGGCTTGCTTCTCGTGATCTGAAAAACCTTCAAAACGCGAGTGATTCGATAGTCGGTAACCTGAAAACGACTCTATTGGAAAATATTTTCCAATTCAACTGATTTTAGAATTTTATTCCATTTCATTTTATTCGCTTACAGAGACGACAAAGCCCGACGCATGGCAAGCGTCAGGCTCTCTTCGATAACGGGCGGCTGGATGCGCTGCAGCGCGCAATGGCTACAGCACCAAAACGCGCCCTTCTCTAGCGCTCAGGCGCGCGGCATCCATGACCTGCGCAGAGGCTATCGCATCGTGTGGATTGACCGGATTACTGCCCTGCTCGTCGACGGCGCTTTGCAGCTGGCGGTAGAACTCCAGCCAGCAACCGCGCTCCGACGGCACGCGCTCACGATGCTCGCCCTGCTCGAACCAGCCCCAGCGCCGATGCTCCTCGACACCCCAGCGCTCGCCCTCGGACTTTGGCGTGAGCCCGGCAAAGGCGGCCTCTTCCTGGCCGTCCAGCCCGTCGACGCTGTAACAACCCTTCGCCCCACTGACCCTGAAACGCGGCTTGGCACTGTTTTGCAGGCAGCTGCCGGACAAGTGTGAAGTCACGCCGCAGGCATGGCGCAGGGAAACGAAGAACGTGTGATCCAGTTCGTCGTGCGGCGCAGCGAATTGCAGTTCCGCATACACCCGTTCGACCGGGCCGAACAGCACCAGCGCCTGATCCACCAGATGACTGCCCAGGTCACGCAGCACACCTCCGCCGCTGGCCTTGCCGACAGACCGTGGCGAATAACGCTCGATGCTGGACTCGAACCGGCTGACCGCGCCCAGCGCCTCACTGTCGAGCAATTTGCGTACGGTGAGGAAGTCCGAATCCCAGCGGCGGTTCTGATAAACGCTGAGCAGTACGCCACGGCGCTCGGCCGCGTCCACCAGCTCGCGCGCCTGCGCGGCATCACTGGCGAAAGGCTTGTCGCTGACCACCCCGACACCCAGTTCTATCGCTTCGAGGATCAACGCTCGGCGCGAGGCCAGCGGCGTGGAAATCACCACCACATCAACCCCGGCAGCGACCAGCTCGGCCAGTGTGTCGAAGGTCGCCACACCGGGATGGTCTATGGCCACTTCCTGCTTGCGCTCGGGTGAACGGGTCACCACCCCCACAAACGTGGCACCCGGCAAACTTGAAATCAGCGTCGCATGAAAGTAACGCCCGCCCTTTCCGTAGCCTACCAATCCTGCTCGCATGCATCCCTCCTTTATGTGTCAGGCGTCAGCCGTAGAAAGCCGGACGCATCGCCAGTGTGACAGGGACGATTGCCCCGCTGTTCTGCGCCAGAATACAGGCATCGGCGGCCACGGCGGCGGCATAGCCATCCCACGCGGAAGGCCCGAAGATCGTCCCGGCCTTCACTCCGTCGATGAAATCCTGCAGTTCAACGTCATAGGCGGCGATGAAACGGTCCTTCCAGTCCATCAGGATTTCGTTCGACAGCTTGGCTTCGCTGCGCAGCTGTACCTGTGACGGCTCGGGTAATCTGGCGATGCCGCTCTCGCCCACCACTTCACACTGGATGTCGTAACCGTACTGACAGTTGACGAAGACCTCAACGTCGATGCGTGTACCGCGCGCCGTTTCCAGCATCACGATCTGCGGGTCTTTCATGTGTGCCAGGGCCTTGCTGGTCTTGCGCGGGAAGACTACCTGCACCGACACGTAGTCGTCGTTGAGCAACCAGCGCAGCACATTGAGTTCGTGAATCAGCGTGTCGGTGATGGCCATGTCGGTCTTGTAGTTCTCGCCCACACGCGGGTTGCGGTGCGCGCAATGCAGCATCAGCGGCTCACCTATCCGGCCGCTGTCGATCACTGCCTTGAGCGCGCGATAGCCTTGATCATAAGGGCGCATGAACCCCACCTGCACCAGACGCCTGCCACTGGCAATCTCGGCTTCGACAATGTGCCGGCAGCCTTCGGCAGTCACTGCCAGCGGCTTCTCGCAGAACACCGGCTTGCCCGCAGCGATGGCCGCCAGCACGTACTCTTCGTGACTGGGCCCCCAGGAACAGACCAGAACCGCCTCGACGTCCGGCGCGGCGATCAGTGCGTGCCCGTCGGCATACACTTCGGCGCTGATGTCCAGCTCGCGCACGACCTTCGCTGCTTGTTCGAGATTGATGTCGGTGACAGCCACCACCTGACTGCCAACCAGCGTCTTGCTGCACCGCCGGATATGATCCTGACCGATTGCGCCTGTGCCGATCACGCCGAGTTTCAATGCCATGTTCATGTTCCTTTTTTTATTAGGTATTCCCGGGAAGGGAGTCATGGAGTCCGAACGAGAAAACGATCAGTACTGACGCGCCTTGGTCAGCTCGCGACTGAGCCTGTCGTACACCTGCGCCGTGGTGCCGGTGGTCGACACTTCGGCAACCCCGACACGCCACCAGGACAGGTAGTTGTGGATCATGGTCTTGGGCAGGACCTTGATGTCGATCAGGGTCGAGACTGTCTGCTGCTGCGCATCGGCCAGTGCGTCGCGCAACTGCTCGGCGGTGCTGACCTTGTAGGTCTTGCAGCCGTAGGCGGCAGCGCTCATGGCGAAATCCACCGGCACAAAGTCGCCATCGAGCTTGCCGGTTTGCGGGTTACGGAAACGGAACTCGGTACCGAAGCTGTTCATGCCGTTGCCCATTTGCAGGTTGTTGATGCAGCCAAAGGTCATGTTGTCGAGCAACACCACGTTGATCTTGCGCCGTTCCTGGATCGAGGTGGCCAGCTCCGAATGGAGCATCATGTAAGAGCCATCGCCGACCAGCGCAAAGACTTCGCGGTGCGGCGCTGCGAGTTTCACGCCCAGTGCGGCGTTGACCTCATAGCCCATGCATGAATAGCCGTATTCGACGTGATAGGTGTCGACCCCGGTGCTGCGCCAGGCGCGCTGCAGGTCACCCGGCAGGCTGCCTGCCGCCGCGACGATCACCGCGTCTTCAGGCACGCTCTGATTGAGGATGCCCAGCACGCCGCTCTGGGTCAGGCACGAACCGGTCAGCTCGATGAACTCGCGCAATACGGCCGGGTCCAGGTGATCGTTGATTTCCGGAGCAAAATCCTCGCCTTGGTACTCGACCGCATACAGGCGATCGACCTCGGCCTCCAGCTCGGCACGCGCGGTCTTTGGCGCATCGCCCCAGGCCGCACGATAGCCGCTGGCTTGCAGGCTTTCGCTCAATGCCTGCAATGCTACCTGTGCATCGGCCAGCAACTGCACGCCGTCCAGCTTCTGCACATCGAAAGCGCCGACATTGAGGTTGAGAAACTGCACATCCGGGTTCTGGAACAACCATTTCGACGCAGTGGTGAAATCGCTGTAGCGGGTGCCTACGCCGATGATCAGGTCCGCTTCTTTTGCCAGCCGATTGGCCGCCAGCGTGCCGGTTTCGCCAATGCCGCCCATGTTCAACGGGTGCGCCGAAACGATGGCGCTCTTGCCGGCCTGGGTTTCGGCGAACGGGATATCGAAGCGCTCGGCAAAGGCTTGCAAGGCATCGGCTGCACCTGAGTAACGCACCCCGCCGCCACAGATCAGTAGCGGCTTGCGCTTGCCGGCCAGCAGCTGCAACGCGTCGTCGAGCATGGCCTGGCTCGGCGGGCGACGGTCGATGCGGTGCACGCGCTTTTGCAGGAAGCTGTCCGGGTAGTCGTAGGCTTCGGCCTGCACATCCTGAGGCAGCGCCAGGGTGACGGCGCCCGTATCGGCCGGATCGGTCAATACGCGCATGGCATTGAGCGCTGCGCTCATCAACTGCTCGGGCCGGTTGATGCGGTCCCAGTATTTGCTCACCGCCTTGAACGCATCGTTGGTGCTGATGCTCAGGTCGTGGAACTGCTCGATCTGCTGCAGCACCGGATCGGGCTGGCGGCTGGCGTAGACATCACCCGGCAACAACAGCAGCGGGATGCGGTTGGCCGTGGCCGTTGCGGCAGCGGTGACCATGTTCGCCGCGCCAGGGCCGACCGATGAACTGCACGCGTAGATTTTGCGCCGCAGGTGCTGCTTGGCAAAACCGATGGCGGCGTGGCACATGCCCTGCTCGTTGCGGCCCTGATGGACCACCAGGTCGCCGCTGTCCTGCTCCAGCGCCTGACCAAGGCCCAATACGTTGCCATGCCCGAAAATGGTGAAGACACCCGCGACGAATTTGCTTTGTACGCCGTCGACTTCGACGTACTGGTTATCGAGAAACTTCACCAGGGCCTGGGCCATGGTCAGTCGGGTTGTACTCATGTTCACACCTTGTTGTTGTTTGAGGTGGAAAGCGTTGCGATGCGTTGCCGCGAATTATTTGGCAGTCGGCATACTGAACTCGGGGCCTTTGGCGATGCTGTCCGGCCAGCGCTGCATGACGCTTTTGTAGCGGCTGTAAAAACGCAGGCCTTCTTCGCCATAGGCATGGTGATCGCCAAACAGCGAACGCTTCCAGCCACCAAACGAATGCCAGGCCATGGGCACCGGGATCGGCACGTTGATGCCGACCATGCCGACCTTGATGTTGCGAGCGAATGCACGCGCCACGCCGCCATCGCTGGTGAAGCACGACACGCCATTGCCGAACTCGTGGGCATTGATCAGCGCCACGGCACTGGCAAAATCCGTGACGTGGACGATGCCCAGCACCGGGCCGAAGATTTCTTCCTTGTAGATCTGCATCTGCGGCGTGACGTGGTCGAACAGCGTCGCGCCGACGAAAAAGCCCTGCTCGGCACCCGGCACCTTGAAGTTGCGCCCATCGACGAGCAGCCTCGCGCCCTCTTTGACGCCCTGATCGATGAAGCCCTCGACCTTGGCCTTGTGCACAGCGGTGACCAGCGGCCCCATGTCCGAATCGGCCTGCATGCCGTTGCCGACCTTGAGCTGGTCGATGCGCGGCAGCAGCTTGTCGATGAGGCGCTGGCCGACATCGCCAACCACCACGGCAATCGAGATCGCCATGCAGCGCTCCCCTGCCGAGCCATAAGCCGCCCCGATCAAGGCGTCGGCGGCCTGATCCAGATCAGCGTCGGGCATCACGATCATATGGTTCTTGGCCCCGCCCAGCGCCTGCACGCGCTTGCCGTGGGCAGTGCCTTGCTGATGGATGTATTCAGCGATCGGGGTCGAGCCGACGAAGGAAATAGCCTCGATGTCAGGGTGCTGCAGCAACGCATCGACCGCTACCTTGTCACCCTGCACCACATTGAAGACGCCATCGGGCAGACCGGCTTCCTTGAGCAGGCGCGCCATCAGCAGGCTGGCCGACGGATCGCGTTCGGAAGGTTTGAGGATGAAGCAGTTGCCCGTCACCAGCGCCATGGGAATCATCCACAAGGGCACCATGACCGGAAAGTTGAAGGGCGTGACCCCGGCGCAGACGCCCAGTGGCTGACGCAGGTTCCAGTTATCGATACCGCCGCCGATGTTGTCGCTGAAATCGCTCTTCAACAGGCTGGGCGCACCGCAGGCAAATTCGACGATCTCGATACCGCGCACCACCTCGCCGCGTGCGTCGGACAACACCTTGCCGTGCTCGCGGCAAATGATCTGCGCCAGTTCATCGTGGTGCTGGTCCAGCAGCTCCTTGAACTTGAACATCACCCGCGCCCGGCGCAACGAGGACTGCTCGGCCCAGGCCGGAAACGCAGCTTTGGCCGCCGCAACCGCTTCATCCACGGTCTTGACGCTGGCCAGCGCAACACGCGCCTGAACCGTGCCGATTGCCGGGTTGAAGACCTCGCTGTAACGCTCACCTTCGCCATTGCTCAGGTGTCCGTTGATGTAGTGGCCGATCACCGGTGACTCGTTCATCTCATGCCTCCAGAACAAAAATGGGAAATCAGAGATCCAGCAGCCAGCTGTGCTGCGGATCGTTGTGGAACTGCCAGGCGCGCGTCGGACCGGCCATTACGTTCAGGTACCAGGATTCATAGCCATAAGGGACGGAGACCGGGTGGTAGCCCTTGGGCACGGTCACCAGATCGTTGTTTTCCACGGCCATGGCCTGATCGATGCTGCGGTCGTCGGTGTAGACCCGCTGAAAAACGAAGCCCTGCGGCGGGTTGACCTGGTGGTAGTAGGTTTCTTCGAGGAAGCTCTCGTGCGGCAGGTTGTCCCGGTCATGCTTGTGCGGCGGGTAACTGGAGGAATGCCCGGAAGGTGTACGCACCTCGACCACCAGCAGCGAATGCGCCGCTTCACTGTCCGGCAATATGTCGCACACATAGCGGGTATTGGCGCCCTTGCCGCGTACGCTGCGCTTCATGCTGCCCGGCATGATCAGGCGTGCCGGAAAATGTTTGCCGGCATCGCCCGGCGCCGTGCATACGGCAAGCTGCACCGCGCCGCGCGCGACAAACTGTGCCTGGCTATGCGGCGGCAGGTAGACCGCGAATGGCGATTTCTCTTCGAACACCGATTGCCGGTCGCCGATGTTTTCCCAGTTGAAAGCGCCCTGCCCCGGCGCTTCGCCACTGACGCTGGCGTGCCCGGTCAGCAGGACCACGCACAGCTCGTTTTCTCCTGCGCTCAGTGGCAGGGTTTCTCCGGACTCCAGGCGGTAGGCGGCGAAGTTCACGTATTCCAGTGAACCGGGTGCCAGCGCTACGACGTCGCGGCCAGTGGATTTGCTCTTGGTCAGCAGGTTCATGATTCATTCCTCCTTATCGTGCATCGGCCAGCAGCTGGCGCAACATGTCATAGCCCTTTTTGGCGTACACATAGCTCGGCGCTACGGCGGGGTCCTGTTCGGCCTCGACCACCAGCCAGCCGCTGTAATCGGCCTGCAACAAGACCTTGAGCAGCGCCGAGAAGTCGATGTCGCCGTCGCCCGGCACCGTGAAAGTGCCGTTGATGATGCAGTCCGGAAAGCTCCACAGATTGTTGCGTGCCAGTTGCACCACCGGTTTGCGCACGTCCTTGAAATGCACATGACAGATACGCTGGATGTGCTTGCTCAACACCTGAAGAGGTTCGCCACCGCCCATGTAGCAATGCCCGGAATCGAACAGCAGTCCGACTTCCTCGCCGGTCAGCGCCATCAGCCGGTCGATATCCTGCGGCGACTCGACGTAGGCGCCCATGTGGTGGTGATACGCCAGGCGCACGCCTCGAGACAGGGTAAAACGCGCCAGCTCGGTCAATTTTTCGGCGTATTCATGCCAGGCGGCATCGGTGTGAAAACGCGGTCGTTCGACCAGCGGGATACGCTGCCCCTGAATCGAGTCGGCCACTTCGCCATACACCAGCACCGAAGCGCCATTTTCGGCGAGCAGTTGCACATGACCAGTGATGGCTTCGATCTCCTCGGCCACCGAACGCCGCGACAGGCGGCTGGAGTACCAGCCGGACACCAGCGCCAGATCATGGGGCCGCAACACATCACCGACGCCCTTGGCATCTTTCGGAAACTTGCCGTTGAGCTCGAAGCCTTCATAGCCAATGGCTTTGCCTTCGCTCAGCGCCGTGCTCAGCGAGGTTTCTCCGCCGAGGGCCGGCAAATCATCGTTGCTCCAGGAGATCGGATTGATGCCGATGCGGATCCTGGGTGTGGAAGTCGAAACGGGCATGGCTGCACCTTTTTTGTTGTTATCGCGACGTTGTTGTCGTGACGTCGAAACCCGAAACCGATCAGGCGCGGCTTTCACGCCAGGACTCGATCAACCAGTTGAAGGTGCTCTGCACCCGACTGATCAGTGTCGCATCGTCTATTTCGCCGGCCATCCATGCCCGGCTTGGCTCACGGAATATTGTCCGGCCGACGGCAAAGCCCTGGCAGACCCGACTGTGGCGTGCTTCGGCAAAGCCGGCGGCGAGGTCCTCGACCGGCGCATTGAGCCCGAGCAGCACCACGCCGCGGCAATACGGATCGCGTTGCTGGATCAGTTCATCCAGTTGCTGCCAGACCTGCGCGCTCTGGGCCTCGATCTTCCACCACGCCGGGTAGATGCCCAGGTTGTACAAGCGCTTCAGCGAGCGAAGCATCACGTCAGGATAAGGCGACGGATGATCCTTGGGCGGAATGATTTCCAGCAGCAACTCATGGCCGCTGACTTTCGAAGCGTCGTAGAGCGCCTTGATCTGCGCTTCCTGCTCCAGGCGCAACATCGGCTCGTCATCGGGGTGATATTGCACCAGGCACTTGATGATCTGCTCTTGCGGCCAGGCGAGCAGATTGCTGCCGATGGAGCGACCGTGCTCGAAGGCCAGCGGCCTTGAGCCCTGCACTTCCACCGGACGCGCTACCCACCAGCCGCGACCGGTCGCCGCGTTGAGTGAATCCTGACCGAAGCGCTGGTCGGCAAGCAGACCGACATCGGCTTCGATGCCGCGCTTGCGCAGGTCGGCTTCGACCCGCTCGACCGCCTGCACGAACAGCTGCTTGAGCTGGCTGATGCTGCGAAGATCACGCCCGGCCTGTTGCGCCAGTTCGACCAACTGGCCGCGATGATCGAAGGCAAAGATGAACAACTGCCGCCACTGCTTGCGCGGCACGCTGACCTGATGCAGCCGTTGCAGGGCGACATCCTGATCAGGGCGAGTAATGGGTTCAGGGCTGTTGAACAGGTAATCGAGTTCGGCCGGGGTCGGCATGGCGGGCGCACAGGCGTGCCGCGACACCACCAGCCCGCCACAGGCATTGGCCAGCTGGCAACAGCGTTCGTCGCTGGCCTCCTTGAGCCAGCCGCTGAGAAAACCGGACATGAACGCATCGCCCGCACCGAGCACGTTGAGCACTTCGACCTGCACGCCGGGGTAGATGGCGCCCTCTTCCAGCCGCGCAGGAATGGCCCCGTGAATCACCGTGCAGCCTTGCGGGCCGAGCTTGACCACCAGCGTTGCGGCCGTCAGTTCACGCACCTTGCGCAGGGCAGCGAGCAAATCGGTCGAACCGCCGGCAATCTGAAATTCTTCTTCAGTGCCGACGATCAGGTCGAAACGCGGCAGGATGCGCTGCACATGCTGGCTGACCTTCTGATCGGCAACGAACCGGGTCTCGCCATCGGCCTTGCCTGCCAGCCCCCAGAGCACCGGACGGTAGTCGATATCCAGCACGCGTTTGACGTCATGCTTCTCGGCATAGTCGAGCGCCTGGCTGCTGGCCTTGAACACTTGATCAGTAGAGAAATGCGTGCCGGTGATCAGCAGCGCCTTGCTCGAGGCAATCTGCTGCTCGTCGATGTCCTCGGCACGCAGCGCCATGTCAGCGCAGTTTTCACGGTAGAACACCAGAGGAAAGGTTTCACGATCCTTCAGCCCCAGCAGCACCATCGCCGTCAGGCGCTCGGGGTCGCGCTTGATCGCACTGACATCACAGCCTTCGCGGGCCAGGGACTCGACCAGAAAGCGACCCATGTGATCATCGCCGACCCTGCTGAGCATGGCTGACCTGAGCCCGAGCCTGGCCGTGCCGAAGGCGATATTGGCCGACGAGCCGCCCAGGTACTTGGCGAAACTGGAAACGTCTTCGAGTCGCGCCCCCACTTGTTGCGCATAAAGGTCGACGCCCAGGCGTCCGAGGCAAATCAGATCCAACTGACGCCCAGTGGCAAAGCGTGTCTGGCCCATGGTGGCTCCTGTTATTTTTATCAGCCTGCAGCGCTTGCATCATGTGTACACGCTGCTTTGTGAATGCAGCGTAAAACGTCAAGACACATCAATCAATATTTTTTCTATAATTATTTTTAGTGGAATATTTTTTCCATACCACCACTCAAGTGCTGGCACACTGCGCAGGCGGGTAGGATATAGTCGTCGTTCCTGCCCCAAGGCAGCCTCCACCGTCAGGCCCACAACGATCGTGCTGTGCACGCCGTTGCCCTGAAAAAGAACAAGCAGAAAGGATTTGAATATGACCAGCGCCGATCAGCCCACTCTGCCCGGGACGAGCGTCGACATGCCGCCGAACAGTGCCGAAGGCTTGTTGCGGCTGATCACTGATGAATACGAGGGACTGCCGCGCCAGCTCAAACGGATTGCCAGCTATATGAGCCAGCAGAGCGACCGGATCATGGTTGACCGGATCAGTGACATCGCCCGCGAGTGCGAAGTCCACCCTTCGGCCATCGTGCGATTTTCCCAGCGCTTCGGCTTCAGCGGTTTCAGCGAGATGCAGGCGTTGTTTCGCGAGGCTTATACGCACAAGACCACGCCGGTGCAGAATTACCAGCAGCGTATCCGCAGCCTGATCGCCAACAAGTCACAGAAGGCCAATGCAGGCGATCTGGCACGAGAATGCGTCAGCGCCACCCTCTCCGGCCTGGAACGCCTGAGTGTCGAGCTGGATGACGATGAATTCGAAAAAGCCGTGGACCTGGTGGTCAACGCCGACAATATCTATGTGGTGGGCGTGCGCCGCTCGTTCGCGGTGGCTGATTATCTGGTCTACAACCTGCAACACACCAACAAGCGCATTCACCTGATCTCCGGCCTGGGCGGCAGCTATCGCGAGCAAATGCGCAGTGTGCGCGCCAATGACCTGGTGATTGCCATCAGCTTCACGCCCTATGGCAAGGAGACCCAGCACTGCCTGCGCATCGCCCAGCACCATCAGGCCAAGACGCTGATCATCACCGACAGCAACCTGTCGCCGCTGGCCAAGCGCGCCAACTCTGTGTTGCTGGTCAACGAGGGTAGCTCGTTCGCCTTCCGCTCGCTGAGCGCCACGCTATGCCTGTGCCAGGCGCTGTTCATTGCCGTGGCCTATCGCCTGGAACTCAAAGTCGATGAAATACACGAGCAGGTCGGCTTTGATGACTGAGGGCTGAGCCCTCAGGATTTGGCTTCCTCGCCCATGCGCTGCTGGTTCTTCTCGCCCATTTTCTTCGCGCGTTTTTCCAGCACCAGATACACCACCAGTGCCAGCAGCAGCGGCAGCAGGAAGTAGATCGCGCGGTAACCGATCAACGCTGCGAGCAGGCTGCCCTTGGAAAACTGGTGCGCCAGCAAGGTGATGAACACGGTCTCGAGCACGCCGAGGCCTGCTGGAATGTGAGTGATCACCCCGGCGATGCTGCTGATCAGCAACACACCGAGAATCGCCGGATAAAACGCCTTGTCCGGCAGCAGGGTGTAAATCACCGCGGCCATCAACGACCAGTTCAGTGCGCCCAGACTGGCCTGCATCAAGGCCTGCTTCATCGACGGCAGATTGAATTCCTGATCACGGATGGTCCATGAGCGTTTCTTCGAAAACCGGCAGGCCAACAGATAGGCGAAACAGACCGCCAACAGTCCGAAGCCGATCAGTTGCAGGGTTGTGGTGCCAATCGACCACTCTTTGGGCAACTCCAGAAAACGCATCGAAAATACAAAACCGGCCAGCAGCATGTAGCCCAGCCAGTTGGTAATCAGGCTCAGGCTGAGAATCCGCGTGATGGTCGAAACGTCCAGCCCGAGTCGCGAATACAGGCGGTAACGCAAGGCGATGCCGCCGACCCAGGAACTGAGGTTGAGGTTGAACGCATAGCAGACAAACGTCACCGGCACGATCTGCTTGATCGACAACGTGTGCCGGGTGTAATAACGCGCCAACACGTCAAAGCCACAGTAGGTCGCGTAGCTGGCAAAAGCCACCGCCGCCGCGATGGCCAAGGTGCTGGCCTTGTAGGACGCCAACGCCTGTTTCACCTCTTGCCAGTCAAGCTTCTTGACCAGCATAAACAGCAGAACCGGGACGGCGATGAAGAAAAACAGATTGAACGCCCGCTTTGCCCACTTCCACTTGGTTCCCTGCGCACTGTGCGGCGCTGCCTGCGTGGCTTGGGTCATAGGGTTTTCTCCTGGTCCATCGGATGGTTGTTCTGCTGCTGTTCGATCACTTTCGCTTCGGGCACTACATCACCCGCACGCAGGGGCTTGAGGCGCACTCCGTGAACCGGGAACAAACCGGCAATGGCCGGGAAACGGCGCAGGAAAAAGAAACTCAATACAATCATCGGCGCACGCCACCACTGGCCACGCGCCGCCCCCTTGAGGCTCATCTGCTTGCTGTGCGCAGCGGCAAGCTCCATCAGATGGTTCTGCAGATGCTCATTGAGCGCGCGATCACGAATGAACAGGTTGGCTTCCAGGTTCAGCGCGAGGCTCAGCGGGTCGAGATTGCTGGAGCCCACGGTGGACCAGTCCTGGTCGATCAGCGCGACCTTGCCGTGCAATGCACGTTGCTTGTATTCGTGAATCGCCACGCCATCGCGCAGCAGGTAGGTGTAGGTCAGTCGCGAGCAGACCCGCACGAACGGCATGTCAGGCTGACCTTGCAGAATCAGGGTGACCTTGACGCCCCGCCGTGAGGCATTGCGCAGTTCACGCAGAAAGCGGTAGCTGGGGTAAAAATACGCATTGGCCAGAGTGATGCGTTGCTTCGCAGCACGAATCGCCTCCAGGTACTGCTCTTCGATATCGGTGCTGTGCTCGTCATTGTCACGCTCGGCGAGCAGCATGCTGGCATCACCGGCGCGGTCCAGCTTGAGTGCAACGGGCGGCAACTTGTCACGAACGACCTTGCTGAGCATATTCAACGCGCTGTGGTGAATATCGCCAACAATCGGTCCGCGCACCAGAACGGCATAGTCCTGCTTGGCCGTCACCCCGGTGTCGGTCATATGATCGACGCTGTAGTTGATGCCGCCGATGAAACCCAGTTTGCCGTCGATCACCACCACCTTGCGGTGCAGGCGGCGAAACAGGTTGGTGCGCATGCCCATGAACCGCGGGCGCGGATCGAACAACTGGATCTGGATACCGGCGTCGATCATGGTTTTGACAAACGTCGAACTCAGGTCCGAAGTGCCATAGTCATCCACCGTGACGACCACCTTCGCGCCGTTCGCGGCGGCTTCGAGCAACGCCTGTTGCAGACTCTCGCCGATCCGGTCTTCAAAAATGATGAAGGTTTCGATCAGCACTTCTTTGCGCGCAGCACGTATGCACTCGAATACCCGGGCGTAGAAATCCTCGCCATTGATCAGCAACTCTACCGAGTTGCCGTCGCGCCACTGCCCTGTCGTATTGCTCATAAGGTCAACTCCACCGCGAGCGGTGCATGATCGGAAAGGTGGGACCACGGTCGGCTGGACAGCACTTTCGGCCGGTGCGACGTTGCATTGCGGACATAGATCCGGTCCAGGCAGAGCAAGGGCCAACGGGCCGGAAAGCTTTTGGCCGGTGCGCCGAAGCGCTCGACAAAAACCTCGTGCAGCCCACTGCCCTGCAGCGATGCATCGGCGCGCTGGCGCCAGTCATTGAAGTCACCGGCAACGATCACCGGCTCGCCCTCGGGGATACGTGCCATCAGCTCGTTAAGCAGTTTGAGCTGCTGACGCCGATGGCTTTCACGCAGCCCCAGATGCACACAGACCGCATGCACCCGGCCCGCGTGTGGCACCTCGAGGATGCAGTGCAACAAGCCGCGCTGCTCGGTGCCATGAATGGAAATATCGAGGTTTTCATGCTGGATGATCGGGTATTTGGACAGCAACGCGTTGCCATGATCGCCATCCGGGTACACCGCGTTGCGGCCGTAGGCAAAATCACTCCACATGCTGTCGGCCAGAAACTCGTACTGCGAAATCGTCGGCCAGTCCTTGACCCTGCGCGCGTGGCTCTGGTGTTCGCCGTGCACTTCCTGAAGAAACACGATATCAGCCGATACCGTGCGCACAGCTTCACGCAACTCCGGCAGAATGAAGCGGCGATTGAAAATGCCAAAGCCCATGTGCATGTTCATGGTCAGTACATTCAATGAAACACTGGCGGACACTGGTGTCGCTGGGCCGACAGGCGGATTGGCACTGGTCAAGACTTGCTCCCGGGTGAATATTCACGGCATATGAAGCCACCCGTGGGCACAGGTTCCGTCGCGTATTTCACGTGCTGTGTATTTGCCATATTTAGTGGCCGGAGAGGCACGTGAAAAAAATCAGGCCGACATGAAACGCAGGCGCCCGATCGACAGCCTAAGCTGTCTACCAGCCCTGCAAAAAAAGAGACAAGGAATCCAACCGTGGATGCATCGACTTCTCAACGCTACACCGCCCGGGCCAGATGGCTGCACTGGGTCATGGCCATTCTGATCGTGCTGGCCTATACCCTGATTCTGAGCCGCACTCAGTTCAGCAAGGGCTCGGAATACCGCTTGCTGGTCGTGCAGAGCCACTACTGGGTCGGCATTGTGATTCTGATCATGGCGTTTTTCCGTGCCGCCGAGCGTCGACGTCATCGTCCGCCCGGCATTACACCGCCGCTTGAAGGGGCGTTGCGCATCGTCGCAACCCTGACCCATTACGCGCTGTATGCATTCCTGTTTGCCCAGCCGTTACTGGGCCTGCTGACGGTGATGGTGGAAAAAGGCGCACTGCCCATCCCCCTCACCGACCTGCAGATTCCCTGGCCGCTGGCTACCTCGGACCACCTGGCCGAAACGTTCGAAGACGTGCACAAGTTGCTGGGCTCGATCTTCTACTATGTCATCGGTCTGCATGTGATCGCTGCGCTCTGGCATCACTTGGTGCGCAAGGACAATACCCTCAAGCGCATGCTGTAACTCAGGACGCCGACAGGACCCGGGCAAGCGTGGCTTTCACCTTGCCCATCCCGTCGCGCAGGGCCTGTTCGATTTCCGCCATGGTAATGACGGTCGTCGATTTGCCCGCTGCCGGATTGACCACCAGCGCAAGGCAGGCGTATTCAAGCTCCAGTTCACGCGCCAGCGCGGCTTCGGGCATGCCGGTCATGCCGACGATGTCGCAACCATCACGTTCCAGGCGAATGATTTCGGCAACAGTCTCCAGACGCGGTCCCTGGGTGCAGGCATAGACGCCCCGGTCGGAGAACGCGCATCCCTCGGCCGCCAACGCCGCAATCAGCCGGGCACGCAGCGCTTCGCTGTACGGATAGCTGAAGTCGATGTGGGTGACCTCTTCCAGGTCATCGGCAAAAAACGTGTGCTGGCGACCGCTGGTGTAGTCGACCAGATCATGCGGCACACAGAAATGCCCGGTGCCCATGGCCGGATGAATGCCACCGACTGCGTTGACCGCAAGAATCGCTTCGGCACCCGCCTGCTTGAGCGCCCAGATATTGGCCCGGTAGTTGACCTGATGCGGCGGCAAGCGGTGCGGGTGGCCATGGCGCGCCAGAAACATCACTTCGCGACCGGCATAGTCGCCGATCTGGATTTCGCCGGACGGTGCACCATAAGGGGTGTTCATTGGCAGGGATTGCCGAATGTTCAGGCCCTCGAGCTGGGTCAGGCCAGTACCGCCAATAATCGCGTAAACAGTCATCGCAAATCCTTAATCGATCAGTTGAGCAGCGCGCAAAGCCTGGAGCGCGGCCTGCCAGCGTGGGTGTTGCCGGTAGTCGGTGCTGGCCGACGCCTGACCGCGCATACGCGCGATACGTGGCGAAGGCTTGACCTTCAGACGCTGCGCAGCGCCCAGCGCAAGCTCTGCGGCCGCGCGGTCGTTACACACCAGGCCCATGTCGCATCCGGCTGTCAGCGCTGCCTCGATACGGCTGGCCGCATCACCGACGACATGAGCGCCGGCCATCGACAGGTCGTCGCTGAAAATAACACCGTCAAATTGCAGTTCGTCGCGCAGAATGTCCTGCAACCAGCGCTTTGAAAAACCGGCAGGCTGCGAATCGACCTTCGGGTAGATGACATGCGCCGGCATCACTGCAGCCAGCTGCTGACTCAGACGAGCAAACGGCACCAGATCACTGGCGCGAATCTCTTCCAGGCTACGCTCGTCATTCGGGATAGCCACATGAGAATCGGCTTCAGCCCAGCCGTGGCCGGGGAAATGCTTGCCGGTGGCAGCCATGCCCGCAGCGTTCATCCCACGAATGAACGCCCCCGCCAGCAACGCCGCACGCTGCGGATCGCCTTCGAACGAACGCGTGCCGACCACAGCGCTGCGCTGATAGTCGAGGTCCAGTACCGGAGCGAAGCTCAGGTCCAGTCCGACTGCCAGCACTTCGGTCGCCATCAGCCAGCCACACTGCTCAGCCAGATGCTCGGCGTCAGGCTTGTCAGCGATGGCGCGCATCGGCGGCAGGCGCACGAAGCCCTCACGCAGGCGCTGCACCCTGCCGCCCTCCTGATCGACGGCCAGCAGCAGGTCCGGGCGCACGGCACGAATCGCGGCGCTCAACTCACGAACCTGACGGGGATGCTCGATGTTTCGGGCAAAGATGATCAAACCGCCCACTTCGGGCTGACGCAAAAACTGACGGTCTTCGCTGGTCAGCCAGGTGCCGGCGACATCGACCATCAAGGAGCCTTGCAGGCCAGAACTCATAGAAAAACCCTTACACACCAGTGCTCGTTCACAATCCGGGCATGGTGCTTGATCCTGAAGCCCGACGCAATCCGACACGCCGGTACAGCTTGATTCAGGGCAGAGGCTGACTCAATACAGAGGCTTCAGGCCTTGGCGACCGCAGGTGTGCTGACGCTGCTCTTGGTCCGCGGCCTGAGCTGGGCGGCGATCATCGCAGGGTCGCTGACCCCGGTGTCGGCGCGCATGCCGGCGGCCAGAAACGGCACCATCAGGCGCATGACCTGCTCGATGGAAGTATTGACGCCGAAATCGGTCTCGGCAATGGCGCGCAACGCCTTGATGCCGGACATGCTGAACGCCGCAGCGCCGAGCATGAAGTGCACGCGCCAGAACAGCTCGATGGGCGGAATGCGCGGCGCGGCTTCGTTGACCAGCGTCATGTAGCGACGGAACACCTTGCCGTACATGTCTTCGAGGTAGCGGCGCAGGTGGCCCTGGCTCTGACTGAAGGCAAGCCCCAGCAGGCGCATGAAGATCGACAGGTCGTTACCGCTGCGCGGCTGCACCACAAGCGCCTGCTCGACGAGAATCTCCAGCAGTTCCTCAAGGCTTGGCTTGTGTTCGGGTTTTGCCTGGCGACGTTCCAGCTCGCGATCGAGACTGATGCAGAACGGTCCCAGAAAACGCGAGAACACGGCCTGAATCAACGCCTTCTTCGAGCCGAAGTGATAATTCACTGCAGCCAGATTGACCGACGCCTTGCTGGTGATAAGACGCAAGGACGTTTCGGCAAAGCCTTTCTCTGCAAATAATTGCTCTGCAGCATCAAGAATGCGTTCAACGGTTTCCGACTGGGCCATGGCTCTCTGCCTAACAAACGAACGTTTGAAACATACGTATCAAACGCCTCGGTTGTCAAGTCGGCCCGTTCATTTTGTGGCCGAACAGTCACGATAGTGGATGTTAAATGACAAACCTCAGGTATTGCCGAGGTTTTTGACGGGAGGTGCTGCGTGGGTTGGCCACCGCTCGGCAGCGGAAATGAAATGGATGATTGCCAACGCGCCTTCACTGTATATAATCCCAGTCACTGTATAAAAAGCCAGAGCGCCCCTCATGATCAAACTGACGCCACGCCAGGCTGAAATCCTGGGTTTCATCAAACGCTGCCTGGAAGACAACGGGTTCCCGCCGACACGTGCGGAAATCGCTCAGGAGCTGGGCTTCAAATCGCCCAACGCGGCGGAAGAGCACTTGAAAGCCCTGGCGCGTAAAGGCGCCATCGAAATGACTCCAGGTGCTTCACGCGGCATTCGTATCCCCGGCTTCGAAGCGCGGCCGGATGACAGCAGCCTGCCGGTCATTGGCCGCGTTGCAGCAGGTGCACCGATCCTGGCTCAGCAACACATTGAAGAGTCCTGCAACATCAATCCTTCCTTCTTCCACCCGAGCGCCAACTACCTGTTGCGCGTTCACGGCATGAGTATGAAGGACGTCGGCATTCTGGATGGCGATCTGCTCGCCGTGCACACCACGCGCGAGGCCCGCAACGGCCAGATCGTGGTTGCCCGGATAGGCGATGAAGTGACCGTCAAGCGTTTCAAGCGTGAAGGCAGCAAGGTCTGGCTGCTGGCGGAAAACCCTGATTTCGCACCCATCGAGGTCGATCTCAAGGATCAGGAACTGGTGATCGAAGGTTTGAGCGTCGGCGTCATTCGCCGTTAAGGAGACGTTATGCAGTTCCATCAAGCACCGCAATCGCAATTGCCGCTGTTCGAGGCGTTTCTGGCTCAGCCCATCGCCCCGCTGCTCACAGATGCAGTCGAAACGCCATGGGGCGGTGAACCAGAGCCCTTCAGTGAACTGTCATTGCGCGGTGCCGCCGGGAACTGCCTCAACCTTCTGGCGCCCATCCTTCGGGAACTGAGCGAGGAACTGGATGCGCGCTGGCTGACACTGATCGCACCGCCATCCAGCCTGACGCAGACATGGCTGCGCGATGCCGGGCTGAACAGGGAGCGGATTCTTCTTCTGCAGCCACGCGGCACGCAAAGCGTACTGGAGCTGACTCGCGAAGCACTTCGACTGGGCCGTAGCCATACGGTGGTGAGCTGGATCAACCCGCTGGGCGCCATAGCGCGTCAGCAATTGATCAGTGCAGCAAAAATCGGGGAAGCGCAAAGCCTGAACATCCGGCTGGGATGAGACCCAGCCCTCGATCAGTGCAGAACGTGAGGCACATCATCCTTTTCGACTTCGCCTTCAGCCAGGCGGCCAGCCATCTGCACACCCACACTCAACATGGCTTTGGCGACTTCGACATGCTGACCTTGCATGAACGCTTTGGCATCCGCAGAGAAATCAAGCGTTACCAGAGAGCCCTCGTCATCGGCACGACGCAGCTCGATACGTCCGTCAGGTAGTTCGACAATTTCCAGGAAAGAGGTAGGCATTGGTACAGTTACTCCGCGATAAGCCGGCATTGTAACAGCCTGCCAGCCCTTACTTCATTGGTTTTCAGCACTCGCTCAGGCCTTCACGAAAACGGATGGCCAACCCTTTGAGTTGTTGACGCCAATTTTCAAGCTCTGCACGTGAGAGTTCAGACTCCGGCTCGGCGTCCAGGTTCACTGCCTGTATCATCGGCTGCGTGACATCACCCTTGAGCTTTTTCGGCGCACGCGGTGGTTCATACAAGGCGTTATAGGCCGCCAGCAATTGCGCAAGCCATGTCTGGCGATTCTGGGCGAGTTCTACCAGCTCGGCCATTTCGGGAATGGCGATGGCGTTCAGCACTTCCTGCGTCAACAATTCTTCCGCACGGCGCGCACCGGCCTGCGGCAGACGGTAGTAGCCTGCGATCTCATGACACAGGCCCAGTAGCGCACCATACAGATGAAACAGCGCGGACTCGCGTTCTGCCTGCAGCAACGCAGGAGAGTTCACCGCCTGCCCCTTCTCCGCCCTCCCCAACGCTTCGAGCGAGAGCCCTGCGAAATAGATTTTCTGGTTGGTACGGGTATAGAGCTCATGAGCCATGGCGACACTCTCCATAACGATAGGATAGAGAACAGCATAGCCTGCGGCACTTGGGCCGTCCGGCAAAACAGGCGGATGCCTATCGAAAACAGCGCCCGGCTCACTTGAGCCGGGCGCTTGCGATCAACGCTTGTCTTCAACCTTCCAGGCGCTGCCGTCATAGAACGCACGCCAGCCGGTAGGCTTGCCTTCTACTTCGGTCTGGACGTATTGCTCTTTGGTCTTGCGGCTGTAGCGGATCACTGCTGGACGACCGTCCGGATCCTTCTTCGGCGCTTCGCAAAGGAAGTGATACTTGGGATCGATTTCGTCCTTGTGCGGAGCGATTTCGATGACCAGCGGTGCGCGGGTTTCGCGATTCTTCGGGAACTGGCTGGCAGCCAGGAACAGACCCGAAGCACCATCACGCAGGATGTAGGTATCGTCAACCTTGTCGCACTTGAGCTCCGGCATTTTCACCGGGTCCATCTTCGGCGGCGCCGCGTCACCGCTTTTCAGCAGTTTGCGGGTGTTCTTGCAATCCGGGTTGGTACAGCCGAAGAACTTGCCGAAACGGCCGGTCTTGAGCTGCATCTCGCTGCCACACTTGTCACATTCCAGGCTCGGACCCTCATAGCCTTTGATGCGATAAGTGCCTTCCTCGATCTCGTAACCTGTGCAATCAGGGTTGTTGCCGCAGATATGCAGCTTGTGCTTCTCGTCCAGCAGGTAGGCGTCCATCGCCGTGCTGCAGATCGGGCAACGATGCTTGCCGCGCAGAACCCGCGACTCGGACTCACCCTCATCATCGTCGGCAATTTCGTCGCCAGGAGTCAGATTGACAGTCGCCTTGCAGCGTTCCTTGGGTGGCAGGCTGTAGCCGGAGCAACCCAGGAAAACGCCCGTCGAGGCGGTACGGATCTGCATTGGACGACCGCACACCTTGCACGGGATATCGGTCATCACCGGCTGGTTGGCGCGCATGCCGCCATCGGCAGCCTCGGCCACGTCGAGCTTTTTGCGGAAATCGCCGTAGAACTCGTCCAGCACGTTTTTCCAGTCGCGCTCACCCTGGGCCACGTCGTCGAGGTTCTCTTCCATCCCCGCAGTAAAGCCATAGTCCATCAGATTGGAAAAGCTTTCGGACAGACGTCCGGTGACGATGTCGCCCATCTTTTCCGAGTAGAAGCGGCGGTTATGCAACGCCACGTAGCCACGGTCCTGGATGGTCGAAATGATCGCTGCATAGGTCGACGGACGGCCGATGCCACGTTTTTCCATCTCCTTCACCAGACTCGCTTCCGAGTAACGCGCAGGCGGCTTGGTGAAGTGCTGGCTCGGGTCGATCTTGTTCAGTTTCAGGGTCTCGCCCTGCGCCATGTCCGGCAGAACATCGTCATCGCCAGGCTTGGCCATCTGCGGCAGCGCACGGGTATAACCGTCGAACTTGAGGATGCGGCCCTTGGCACGCAGCTCGAAATCGCTAGCGGCGACCGTGACGGTGGTCGACAGGTATTGCGCAGGCAGCATCTGGCAGGCCACGAACTGACGCCAGATCAACTCGTAAAGACGCTCGGCGTCACGCTCCATCCCGGTCAGTTTGCTCGGGTGAGTGTTGACGTCGGAAGGACGAATCGCTTCGTGCGCTTCTTGCGCGCCTTCCTTGCTGCTGTAGACGTTAGGCGACTCCGGCAGGTACTTCTTGCCGAATTCGGTTTCGATGTAGTCACGCGCCATGCTGACGGCATCAGCCGACAGGTTGGTCGAGTCGGTACGCATGTAAGTGATGTAGCCCGCTTCGTACAAGCGCTGAGCCATCATCATGGTCTTCTTCACGCCGAAGCCCAGACGATTGCTCGCCGCCTGCTGCAGGGTCGAGGTGATGAACGGCGCCGATGGCTTGCTGCTGGTCGGCTTGTCTTCACGCTTGACGATGCTGTAGCTGGACGCCTTGAGCTTTTCAAGGGCAGCCATGGCCTGGGTTTCATTCAGCGGCTTGAACGCTTCGCCGTTTTCACGCGCCACTTCGAAACGCACATTGGCGCCCTTGGCGGTGCCCAGATCGGCGTGGATCTCCCAGTATTCCTCAGGGTTGAACGCACGGATTTCACGTTCGCGTTCGACCACCAGTTTTACTGCGACCGACTGCACACGTCCGGCGGACAAGCCGCGGGCGACCTTCTGCCAGAGCAGTGGCGATACCATGTAGCCAACGACGCGGTCGAGGAAGCGACGCGCCTGCTGGGCGTTGACCCGGGCAATATCCAGTTCGCCTGGCTTGGAAAACGCTTCCTGAATGGCTTTCTTGGTGATTTCGTTGAACACCACGCGCTTGTAACGGCTGTCATCCCCACCGATGGCTTCGCGCAGGTGCCAGGCAATGGCTTCCCCTTCGCGGTCCAAGTCCGTCGCGAGATAGATGATGTCGGCATCCTTGGCGAGCTTGCGCAGCTCTTCAATGACCTTTTCCTTGCCGGGGAGGATCTCGTACTTGGCTTTCCAGCCGTGTTCCGGGTCGACTCCCATGCGCGAGACCAGCTGGCGTTGCGCCTTTTCTTTCGGCGTCAGTACCGGGCCTTCGCCCGCAGCGGCCTTGCCACGCTTGGCGGCAGGATCTTTGGCGGCACTCGCCGAACCGCTGGTGGGCAGGTCTCGGATATGGCCGATACTCGACTTCACCACGTACTGGTTGCCCAAATACTTGTTGATGGTCTTGGCCTTAGCCGGGGATTCCACGATGACCAGCGATTTGCCCATGGATCAGAAAATTCCTGAATACTAGATGAAAGACAGTGAGGAGCTTGTAAAGGCCACGCTATATATAGTGGCTACAAGGTGAGGTCAAGCACAGCCTGTTGTGCAATCGCCTCTCACGTTCGGGAAAACAGGCTGGGTTCAGCCTCAACCAGAGCAAAGCGCGGGACGTGCTCGCCGTCAACCTCGACCGACTCCAGAAACATGCTCAAGGGACGTACCCACATGCCGAAATCGCCGTACAAAGCCTGATAAAACACGACTTCCTCTTCGGTTTCGGAATGTTTTGCAACGCTGAAAACCCGGTAGTGCGGGCCCTTGTAATGGCGATAGAGCCCTGGTTGCAGTTGCATGTTGCGGTCCCCTTGTAACACGTCCAAAAAATTTGCCTGAAACCATTTTTTCAAAAAACAAAAGCCGGGGCACCAAGCCCCGGCTCGCATCACACTCGGGAATCAGACGCGTTCGAAAACGGTCGCGATGCCCTGACCCAGACCAATACACATGGTCGACACACCGAAGGTGCCGCCATTTTGCTTCATGACATTGAGCAAAGTGCCGGAGATGCGTGCACCGGAACACCCGAAAGGATGCCCCAGAGCGATGGCGCCGCCGTGCAGGTTAACCTTCTCGTTCATCTTGTCGAGCACTTTCAAATCTTTCAACACCGGCAAGGCCTGTGCAGCGAAGGCTTCGTTGAGCTCGAAGAAGTCGATATCGGCAATACTCAGGCCGGCGCGCTTGAGCGCTTTCTGGGTGGCCGGAACCGGACCATAGCCCATGATTGCGGGGTCGACACCGGCCACTGCCATCGAACGGATCACCGCCAGCGGCTGGATACCGAGGTCCTGGGCACGCTGGGCCGACATGACGATCATGCACGACGCACCGTCAGTGATCTGCGAGGACGTACCGGCAGTCACGGTGCCACCTTTTGGATTGAAGGCAGGCTTGAGTGCCGCAAGACTTTCCAGGGTGGTGTCCGGACGGATGGTTTCATCGTAGTCGAAGACCTTGAGGAAACCGTTCTCGTCATAGCCCTGCATCGGGATGATTTCGTCCTTGAACTTGCCTTCCAGCGTCGCCTTGTGCGCCAGCTGGTGGGAACGCAGACCGAACGCGTCCTGCTGCTCGCGGGTGATGCCGTGCATTTTTCCGAGCATTTCGGCGGTCAGGCCCATCATGCCGGAGGCCTTGGCAGCGTGCAGGGACATGTGCGGGTTGGGGTCAACGCCATGCATCATGCTGACATGACCCATGTGCTCAACACCGCCGATGACGAACACATCACCGTTGTTGGTCATGATTGCCTGAGCAGCCGTGTGCAGCGCGCTCATGGACGAACCACAAAGACGGCTTACCGTCTGGGCGGCCGAGGTATGCGGGATCTGGGTCAGCAATGACGCCATGCGCGCGATGTTCCAGCCCTGCTCCAGGGTCTGGTTGACGCAGCCCCAGATCACGTCCTCGACTTCAGCCGGGTCGACCTTGTTGTTGCGCTCGAGCAATTTGCTGATCAGGTGCGCGGACATATCTTCGGCGCGGGTGTTTCGGTGCATGCCGCCCTTGGAGCGGCCCATCGGGGTGCGACCGAAGTCGACAATCACGACGTCTCTTGGATTAAGGCTCATTGGTTCATTCCTCGGAAGACGCTTGACCGAAGAAGCTCTGGCCATTGGCGGCCATTTCACGCAGCTTCGCGGTCGGTTGATACAGGGCACCCAGCTCGGCGTATTGGTCAGCCAGGGCAACGAATTCGGCAACACCGATGGAATCGATGTAGCGCAGCGCGCCGCCACGGAACGGAGGGAAACCGATACCGTAGATCAGGCCCATGTCAGCCTCGGCAGCGGTTTCGACAATGCCGTCTTCCAGGCAGCGGACCGTTTCCAGGCACAGCGGGATCATCATCCAGTTAACGATGTCTTCATCGCTGACTTCGCGCTGCTCGTAGACAATCGGCTTGAGCACGTCCAGCACTGCCGGGTCATTGACCTTCTTGGGCTTGCCCTTCTTGTCGGTCTCGTACGCGTAGAAACCCTTGCCGTTCTTCTGCCCGAGGCGCTTGGCGTCGTACAGAGCATCGATCGCAGAGCGACGATCATCTTTCATACGATCAGGGAAACCTTCGGCCATGACGTCACGACCGTGGTGGCCGGTGTCGATACCGACCACGTCCATCAGGTAGGCAGGGCCCATCGGCCAGCCGAATTTCTCCATGACCTTGTCGATGCGCACAAAATCCACGCCCGCACTGACCAGTCTGGCGAAACCACCGAAATACGGGAACAGCACACGGTTGACCAGAAAGCCCGGGCAGTCGTTGACCACGATCGGGTTTTTGCCCATTTTCTTGGCGTAGGCAACGGTCGTGGCGACCGCTTCTTCACTGGATTTCTCGCCACGGATCACTTCCACCAGCGGCATCATGTGCACCGGGTTGAAGAAGTGCATGCCGACGAAATTTTCCGGGCGCTTGAGGGCCTGGGCCAGCAGGCTGATCGAGATGGTCGAGGTGTTGGACGCCAGAATGGTGTTTTCACCCACGTTGGCTTCGACTTCGGCCAGTACCGCCTGCTTGACCTTGGGGTTCTCGACGACTGCTTCGACGACCAGATCGACATTGCCGAAATCGCCGTAGGACAGCGTAGGACGAATGGCGTTAAGCGCTTCGGCCATCTTCGCTGCGGTCAGACGACCTTTCTCCAGGCGACCGCCAAGCAGTTTGGACGCTTCGTTCAGACCCAGTTGAATGGCTTCCTCGCGGATATCCTTCATCAGGATCGGCGTGCCTTTGACTGCCGACTGATAGGCGATGCCGCCGCCCATTATCCCGGCGCCCAGCACGGCCGCCTGCTTCACGTCCTTGGCAATCTTGTCGTAGCCCTTGGCTTTCTTTTTCAGTTCCTGATCGTTCAGGAACAGGCCGATCAGACTCTGCGCGGCAGCAGTCTTGGCCATTTTCACGAAACCGGCGGCTTCGATCTCCAGCGCCTTGTCACGACCGAAGTTGGCGGCTTTCTGGATGGTCTTGATGGCTTCGACCGGGGCCGGATAGTTCGGGCCGGCCTGACCTGCGACGAAGCCCTTGGCGGTTTCGAATGCCATCATCTGTTCGATGGCATTGAGCTTGAGCTTGTCCAGCTTCGGCTGACGCTTGGCCTTGTAATCGAACTCGCCGGAAATGGCGCGCTGGATCAAATCAAGGGCGGCGGCCTGCAGCTTGTCGGGCGCTACCACTGCGTCCACGGCACCGACCTTGAGAGCGTCTTCCGCAGCATTTTCCTTACCCGAGGCAATCCACTCGATCGCGTTGTCGGCACCAATGATGCGTGGCAGACGCACGGTGCCGCCGAAACCCGGGTACAGGCCCAGCTTGACCTCGGGCAGACCGACGCGAGCGCTGCTGGCGATGACTCGATAGTCTGCGGCCAGGCACATTTCCAGACCGCCGCCCAACGCGATACCGTTGATTGCCACGACAGTCGGCACGTTCAGGTCTTCGAAATCACTGAAAATTCTGTTCGCTTCCAGATTGCCGGCGACCAGCTCAGCTTCCGGCAACTTGAAGTTGTCGACGAATTCGGTGATATCGGCGCCGACAATGAATGAATCTTTGCCACTGGTGACAATCACGCCCTTGACCGATGCGTCGGCCTTGACCGCATCGACTGCCTGGCGGAACTCATTGAGGGTGAGACGGTTGAACTTGTTGACGGACTCACCCTTGAGGTCGAAATTCAATTCGACGATGCCACTTTCAAGAGCCTTAACCGTGATGGCTTTACCTTCGTAAATCATCAACTGATCTCCACAATATGGAAGCTGAACAATACCCGCCGGACCTCAATGTCCGACGGGGCTACGACGTCGCCGTCGATGAACACGCCAAATCACACGCTTACCGCCGCGACGTGGTAGTCGGGATTCTGTCAGAGCCCTCTGACGACCAAACGCTCATTTCATACGCCCGTTTGATTTGGGTACGCACACCATCAGGCATAACCACACGATTGTCAATTCGACAAAACGCCTGAAAATCCACGTTTTAACAGGAGCATGCGCAAGGCCCATAATGCCCACGAAGACCTGCGATCCTCCATCATTCGCAGTAATGATAGTGGCCATTCGAATACCCTGCAGCTGCAGCATGGGGCACGCCGTAATACGCCGCCACGCAAGGCCTGGCGGGCTTCTGCATGACGATAGCCGCGACGCGTGACATTCGATAGGCGCCGCGAACAATCAGCCAGGAACGCACCGCACGAGGGCACGCGCAAAAAATATTTGCAGGAATCGCGACAAAAAGGAGCAAAAGGTCTAGAGTCGCAGCACTGCGCCACAAGAGGCTCGCAATGCAGCTGATTTGCGGGTGCGCAACAGCGAAAGCCGACATGGCGGCGAAAGCCTGTCGGCACGCGACGAATTATCGGCCTGCCTGGCCAACCCCGGCCCGATGTTGTTATCGGGCTTTTTAATGCCTGCGATTCAGGGTCAGGCCAGCGCCTTGAGCAGCGCATCAATACGCTGTAACACTTCTGCCTCGCCCCGCTCCGCCCAGTACACCGCAACCAGCTGCCCGTCAGCCTCGACCTTGTAGGCATCCACGGGCAATGTTTGCAGGTAAGGAAGCAGCTTCGCGTCTTCGCAAGGCTCGCGCCAGCGGTTGCACCACACGCCCGGCTCGCTTTGCCAGTACACCCAGGCATCTGCATGCGAGCCCAGACGCGGACGATGGTACTGCGCGCAAGGGCTGGGCGGCTCCTTGCTCAGCCAGTGCGGCCACTCCTGCGGGGTCAATTGCATGCCCATGCCAAGACGTCGTGCCTGCATGCGCAACGCCATCCTGCCGCTCTGCTGGCGCGAGGGACGTAACCACACCAGCGGGCTCAGCATCACACCAATGATTGACAGGACTATCCAGACCGTCATATTTCTTGCCCCCAGCCGATTTCAGGCTCTTTACAACACTCTTGAAAACAATGACTTGCACATGGGCCTGCCCAGATGCCAACGAAAGAGCCATACTCTCATCATTGCAATTCTCCCGGAGGACACCCTCATGCCATACAAACACATTCTGGTTGCCATCGACCTCACCGATGAGTGTGACCCGGTTATCCGTCGCGCCAGCGGGCTGGCCAAGGCCAGCGGGGCAAAACTGTCGGTCGTGCACATCGTCGAACCGATCGCCATGGCGTTCGGCGGCGACGTGCCGATGGACCTTTCACAGTTGCAACAGCAACAGATCGACCAGGCCAGGGAGAAGCTTGCAAAGCTGGAGGTCAAGCATACGGAGCTGGAGAACAGCAAAAGCCACATGGTGTTCGGCCAGCCACGCCAGGAAATCCACAAGCTGGCCAAGAGCGAAGCGTGCGATCTGATCGTTGTCGGCAGCCATGGCCGTCACGGCCTGGCCCTGCTGCTCGGCTCGACAGCCAACGACGTTCTGCACGGCGCACCGTGCGATGTGCTGGCGGTGAGCCTCAAGAAACCCGAGTAAGCTGACCTGCTACAGCGAAAAGCCCGGTCAACCCGGGCTTTTCTGCATGTCAGGAACGCGCCGGACGATCACTCGTCCAGTTCGGCCCAACGCTCCAGCAGCTTGTCCAGCTCGGCCTGCAGGTTTTCCAGCTGCGCCAGCACGGCTGCAGTCTGCTCCGCCGAGCGCTGGTAGAAGCCCGGCTCGGCCATTTCCGCGTTCAGCGCGGCCATCTTGCCTTCGACTTCATCGATCTGCGCAGGCAACGCCTCCAGTTCGCGCTGAAGCTTATAGCTGAGCTTCTTCTTCGCCACCGGCATGTCCTGAGCGGCGACCGGTGCGGCCTGCACCACAGCGCTGGCCAGCTCGGCCTTGCCCGACTTGGTGTCGGCGACGCCCAGCAGACGCGGCGAACCGCCCTGACGCAGCCAGTCCTGATAACCACCCACGTACTCGCGAACCTTGCCCTCGCCTTCGAACACCAGGGTGCTGGTGACGACGTTGTCGAGGAATGCCCGGTCGTGACTGACCATCAGCACGGTGCCCTTGAAGGTCAGCAGAACCTCTTCGAGCAGCTCCAGAGTTTCGACGTCCAGGTCGTTGGTGGGTTCGTCGAGCACCAGCAGGTTGGCTGGCTTGCTGAACAGCTTGGCCAGCAACAGACGGGCACGCTCGCCACCGGACAGCGCCTTGACCGGCGTGCGGGCACGCTGCGGGCTGAACAGGAAGTCGCCGAGATAGCTCAACACATGACGGCTCTGGCCGTCGATGTCGATGAAATCACGTCCCTCGGCAACGTTGTCGATTACGGTCTTTTCCAGATCGAGCTGGTGACGCAACTGATCGAAATAGGCCACATCCAGACGCGTGCCGACTTCAACCTTGCCGCCGGTCGGCTGCAGGTTGTCGAGCATCAGCTTGAGCAGCGTGGTCTTGCCGGTACCGTTGGCGCCGAGCAGACCGATACGGTCCTCGCGCTGCAGGACCATGGAGAAATCCTTGATCAGGGTCGGCCCGCCCGGGTGGGCGAAGCTGACGTTATCGAGCACCATGACCTGCTTGCCGGATTTCTCGGCAGTGTCGAGCTGAATGTTGGCCTTGCCGGTACGCTCACGGCGCTCGCTGCGCTCTACACGCAGCTCCTTGAGCGCACGCACGCGACCTTCGTTACGGGTACGACGCGCCTTGATGCCCTGGCGTATCCAGACTTCTTCCTGAGCCAGACGCTTGTCGAACAGTGCGTTGGCGGTCTCTTCGGCGGCCAGCGCGGCTTCCTTGTGGACCAGAAAGCTAGCGTAGTCGCCGTCCCAGTCGATCAGGCCGCCACGGTCCAGTTCAAGGATGCGGGTGGCAAGGTTTTGCAGGAATGCCCGGTCGTGCGTGATGAACAGCACTGCACCCTGGAAATCCTTGAGGGCTTCTTCCAGCCAGGCGATGGCGCCGATATCCAGGTGGTTGGTAGGCTCGTCGAGCAACAGCAGGTCCGGCTCGGACACCAGCGCCTGGGCCAGCAGAACACGGCGACGCCAGCCACCGGACAATTCGGCGAGGGTCTTGTCGGCAGGCAGCTGCAAGCGGCTGAGCGTGCTGTCGACCAGCTGCTGCAAGCGCCAGCCATCACGGGCTTCGAGGTCCTGCTGAACATGCATCAGCTTGTTCAGGTCTTCCTCGGTGACGCAATTCTGCGCCAGGTGGTGGTACTCGGCCAGCAAGGCACCGACGCCATCCAGACCTTCGGCAACCACGTCGAACACCGTCCGTCCGTCGGCTACCGGCAATTCCTGGGGCAATTCGCCGATCTTGAGGCCGGGCGCGCGCCAGACAGCCCCGTCATCAGGCTTCTGAACGCCTTTTACCAGCTTCAACATGCTGGATTTGCCTGTGCCGTTACGGCCGATGATGCACACCCGCTCGCCACGGGCGATCTGCCAGGACACCTTGTCCAATAACGGCATGGCGCCGAAAGCAAGGGACACATCGCTGAATTTGAGCAGGGTCATGAGCTTCTCCAAAAACCGGGCGCGCATTCTACCTGAGATAGCAGGCAGATGTCGGCATTCATGGCACCGCCGCGCGCCTCGACAAGACTTTATGACCGCCAATTATTTCCATATGAGACAAGCTCGTCGGCAATGCTTTCACCAAGAGCTGGCAAAAGGCTAAGCTAGCAATACTTTTCACCGACTCATCTGCTCGGAAGTCTCATGCGCAGTCGTTTGTTCAGCTTTTTATCGTGCCTGCTCCTCTCCGCCACCGCCGTCCAGACTGCTCATGCGGTAGACCTCAACCAACAACGCAAGTATTACGACGAAGCCAAGCGCGCACTGGCCAAGGGCGATTCCGGCCCCTACCAGATGTACGCCACGGCCCTGGCCGACTATCCGCTGGAGCCTTACCTCGAATACGACGAACTGACGGCGCGCCTGAAAACGGCAAGCAATCCCGAAATCGAGAAGTTTCTTGCCGAGCACGGCGACCTGCCGCAAGCCAACTGGATGAAGCTGCGCTGGTTGCGCTGGCTGGCCGAGCGTGGCGACTGGCAAACCTTCGTCAAGTATTACGACCCGAAGATGAAGTTCGTCGAACTGGACTGCCTGTACGGTCAGTACCAGTTGAACAGCAACAAGCGCGCCGAAGGTTTCGCCAGTGCCGAAAAGCTCTGGATGACCGGCAAGACATTACCCGCTGCCTGTGACGGTTTCTTTGCCCAGTGGGCGGCCGCCGGCCAGCTGACCGAACAGAAGCGCTGGCAGCGCGCCAAGCTGGCGGCGCAGACGCGCAATTACAGTCTGGCCAGCACGCTGGTGGACAGCCTCAACTCGCTGGCACCGCAAGGACGCCTGCTGCTGGCTGTCGCGCAGAAACCCGAGATGGTCAACAACCCGGCGCAATTTGCCCCGGTAGACGAAGCGATGTCCGACGTGGTCGGTCTCGGCCTGCGCCGGCTCGCCAAGCAGGACCCGCAGAAAGCCCTGTCGATGCTCGATGGCTATGCCGCGACCATGCATTTCTCCCGCGAAGAGCAGGTCGAGATTGCCAAGGAAATCGGCCTGACCCTGGCACGTCGTTATGACGACCGCGCGCTGGAGGTCATGACCAAATACGACCCTGAATTGCGTGACGACACCGTGACCGAATGGCGCCTGCGCCTGCTGCTGCGTCTGGGTCGCTGGGAAGATGCCTATGAGCTCGCGCGCCGACTGCCCAAGGATCTGGCAGCGACCAATCGCTGGCGTTACTGGGAAGCCCGCTCTCTGGAACTGGCACAACCCAACAGCCCGCTGATTGCCGCGCTGTACAAGGATGTCGCCAAAGAGCGTGACTTTTACGGCTTTCTGGCTGCCGACCGCACCCAGAGCCCGTACCAGCTCAACAACAAGCCGCTGGTGCTGAGCCAGGCGCTGATCAACAAGGTACGCAACACGCCGGGCGTGCGTCGCGCGCTGGAGTTTCACGATCGCGGCGAGATCGTCAACGGTCGGCGCGAGTGGTATCACGTGAGCCGCCTGTTCAATCGTGACGAGATGGTTGCCCAGGCCAAGCTGGCCTACGACATGCAATGGTATTTCCCGGCAATCCGCACCATCAGCCAGGCGCAATACTGGGATGATCTGGATATTCGCTTCCCGATGGCACACCGCGACACGCTGGTACGCGAAGCCAAGGTGCGTGGCCTGCATTCGAGCTGGGTGTTCGCCATCACGCGCCAGGAAAGCGCCTTCATGGACGATGCTCGCTCGGGCGTCGGTGCCAGCGGGCTGATGCAACTGATGCCTGCCACTGCCAAGGAGACCGCGCGCAAGTACAGCATCCCGCTGGCCTCGCCTCAGCAGGTGCTGGACCCGGACACCAACATCCAGCTGGGCGCCGCCTACCTGAGCTCGGTGCATGCGCAGTTCAACGGTAATCGGGTGCTCGCCTCAGCGGCCTACAACGCCGGCCCGGGCCGTGTGCGCCAATGGCTTAAAGGTGCCAACCATCTGGCCTTCGATGTCTGGGTAGAGAGCATTCCGTTCGATGAAACCCGTCAGTACGTGCAAAACGTATTGTCGTACTCGGTGATCTACGGCCAGAAGCTCAACTCGCCCCAGCCTCTGGTGGACTGGCACGAGCGGTTCTTCGACGACCAGTGACCGGTCGGCAGGAGTGCTGCGCTCAGCACTCCTGCCGGACAACGGCAGTCCCCGCCCCTACTCCAGCACTTCGACGGACATGCCCACTTCAAGCTCGCCCACCCCCTCGTTGGCCACGTTCTGACCGAACAGCACGTTGCCTTCCACTTCCCGATAAGTCTTGAGCGTGGCGAACGGTTCCCGATCTGCACTGCGCTCACCGGTTGCCGGGTCGACAGTGGTCAGGATGCAGCGTGCGCAAGGCGTGAGCAGCTGGAACTCGATGTCGCCGATGCGGATGCGTTTCCAGCCATCCTCGGCAAAGGCCTCGGCCCCTTCGATCACCAGATTGGGCCTGAAGCGCAGCATTTCCATCGGCCTGCCCATGCGCGCTGACAGGTCATCGAGCGATCCCTGACCGATCAGCAACAGTGGAAAACCATCGGCAAAGCTCACCCGGTCGTTGACCGTCTGATAGCCGCCAGGGATCCAGCGTGCACGCTCCGCCGGCAGATAGACCATACGCGTGGGCTTGCCGATAAAACGGCTGACCCATTCGGCCGCCTCATCGCCCGCATCCGGCACCTGCAGCGAGTCACGCCAGACGGTGACGCCACGCAGATTCGGGTCGATATTCAGTGGAACCGCTACGTCAAGGGGTTCGAAGCCAGGTGCCGAAAGCGTCACGCCGCCACTGGCGTTCCACAATACCGACAGTTGGGACATGTGCGGCAGCACACGCTGAGTGAAGAACCGGCCATTGCTGGCGTCGACCAGCATCCAGCGTCGATCACCCGCCAACCCCAACGCATCGAACGATGCGCGCTGCATCGACTCGGCCTTGCAGGATTTGAGCGGGAAACGATAGAGCGAGCTGAGACGTAACATGGGCGCCGATTCCTTTGAGGGCTGGATAAGCTTTGCTGCAGACAGCAAAGCTTATCCGATACCGGAGCCGGCGGCACTCGCGATGAAGAATCGCGCGCGGCGTCAGACAATCATCAAAAGACGTTCGCGCACGACCTCGACCAGCTTGTCGGGCTGGAACTTGGAAAGGAAGTTGTCACAGCCGACCTTCTTGACCATCGATTCGTTGAAGCTGCCGGACAACGAGGTATGCAGGACGATGTACAGACCGCGCAGGCGTGCATCGTTACGAATCTCGGTGGTCAGGCGGTAGCCGTCCATTTCCGGCATTTCCGCATCGGTGAACACCATCAGCAGCTTCTCATGCACGTTCTCGCCTGCATCCGCCCAGGCCTTGAGCATGTTCAGCGCCTTGAGACCATCGCTGGCGACGTGCAGCTTGAGACCCAACTGAGACAGCGTGTCGCGCAACTGCGCCAGCGCAACCTTGGAGTCGTCGACCAGCAACACTTCGCGGCCACGGGCGTTTTCCAGCACCGGGTCTTCGAGCTTTTCGCGGGACACCTTGGCGTTGTAAGGCACGATCTCGGCGAGTACTTTTTCAACGTCGATGATCTCTACGAGCTGATCATCGACCTTGCTGATCGCGGTCAGGTAATGCTGACGACCGGCGCTGACGGGCGGCGGCATGATGGCGTCCCAGTTCATGTTGACGATGCGGTCGACACCGCCAACCAGAAAGGCCTGAACCGATCGGTTGTATTCGGTGACGATGATCGTGCTGCCTGGGCCCGGGACCAGCGGACGCATGCCGATGGCCTGGGAGAGGTCGATCACCGGAAGGGTCTGGCCGCGCAGGTTGACCACGCCGCACACAAACGAGTGGCGTTGCGGCATGAGGGTCAGCTTGGGTAGCTGCAATACTTCCTGGACCTTGAACACGTTGATCGCAAACAACTGCCGACCGGCAAGGCGAAACATGAGGATTTCCAGGCGATTCTCGCCCACCAGTTGTGTGCGCTGATCTACTGTGTCGAGAATGCCTGCCATTATTAGCTCCTGAAGCGATGGTCACATTGATTCTGTTGAGCCTGTATCGGCTGAAATCAGCCGGACCTTAATGGCGATGAACGGCCACTCTCAAGCATTGATGTCATTTTACCATCATGCTTTACTGATGTCGCTTTCAAGACACGCAAATGCAGCTCCAAACCAGCACCGAAAATGCCTCGGTGCCTCTCTGCGACCAAAACCAGATCCAATATCCGCAAAAAGTCAATCAGGGATAACCTGATATGATCGACATCTAATTGCCACTATTGTGACGGCATTCTCACTACATGAATGGCGTTTGATTTGTGTCCGCGTCCCAATCCTTGCAATCGAGTGGCGCTGGCAACATTCAGAAACGCCCTACATACTTTTGTTTGAAATCGACATTAACTGTCAGCCATTCGCCGCGGGCGGAAGTTCGCTATCCATGATCAGTGGAGACAAAGGATGCTGAGCCACAACGATTGGCAGCACAAGCACGACCAGTTCCTGAGCCTGTCTCAGGCACTTCTGCACAAGTCGGAAGAATGTCTTTCGCATCTGGAGCTGATCCCCAACGATGAGGACGCTACCGGCTGCCTGTTGACCACCCTGCGCAAGCTCGCGCAGGAGGCAGAAGCCGTTCCAGTGCCGTGCATTGCCGATTTTTCCCGTCAGCTGTGCCAGCTGTTGAAAACCGGCGGCCAGGCCAACGAGCTTTCTCAGGAAGCCCTGCTCGCCGTCAAGAACTGCCTGACACTGATGTACTGGCAAGTCGAGCTTCTCGATCCGCATACCGGCGAGCTGACGATGGACGACCACGAACAGCTTGAACTGCTGGAAAAACTGGCCAGCGTCTCCGCGCAATCGGCTTCGCCGAAAGATGCAACCCGCCAATAACACTCGATCACATCCGGCCGTTGAGAGTCACATCGCGATGTCATTGAGGCAGCGTTGTCACGTCAGCATTTTCCGTTCATTGTCTTTATTGCAGCTAACATCCTATTCAAGTATGACCCGAGGCTGCACACACGTTTGAGCGGTCTCATTTGCACAAGAAATCACAATGACCTGCAATCTGTTATTGGTCGACGACCACTCCCTTATCAGAGCCGGCGTGCGAGCGCTGGTTGCAGACATGCCTGGATACACCATCCTGGGCGAAACGGCTGACGGCTCGCAACTGGCGAGTCTCGCGCAGCGCCTCAAGCCCGACATCATCCTGCTCGACATCTGTATGAAAAGCATCGACGGCCTGGTTGCACTTGAGCACCTGCTGAAGGTGCAACCGCACTGCAAGGTGTTGATCCTGTCGGCGCAGAATGATCCGGACATGATCATGCGTGCGCTCGACATCGGCGCGCAGGGTTATCTGCTCAAGGACACGACGGCTGCGGAACTCGAACAGGCATTGGAGGCGCTACGTGGCAACGAGCGCTATCTGAGCCCGGCCATTGCTCAGATGGTTATCGAGTGCGCACTGCGCGGTACACCCTCGGACCGGGCCCAGGCGGCGAAAGAGCGCTTTCGACTGACCGCTCGGCAACTTGAAATCCTGCGCCTGATCGTGCGCGGCAAGTCCACACGCGAGATCGCCGATGGCCTGGGGCTGAGTGTCAAGACCATCGAGACTCACCGCGCCCAGGTCATGAAACGCCTGCAGATATTCGACGTGGCCGGGTTGGTGCTGTTTTGCGTTCGCGAACGGATTATCAGTCTGGACGACTGAGCTTCGGTGCACCGCCCAGTAACGGCGAGTCCGCTGGCAGGTGCACCTGAAGCGCGCCCGGCCGGGCCTCGAAACGCAGGTCCTCGCCCGACAGCGGCTCACCGTCCAGATTGATATCCAGGCCTTGGGCGGACTTGAGCTCTACCCACGGCAAACGCGCGCGAATGAACATATTGTCGATACCCAGCCCGCCTTCCAGAAGACTCCTCAGCGTGCCGACCACTTCCTGAGGCGCTGGCAGGATGCTGATGTCGAGAAGACCATCATCGGCCATCGCGGTCGGGCACAGCTCGTGTCCACCGCCCGCCTGCCGACCATTGCCGATACCCAGTGCAAGCAAGTCACCGCGCCAATGAAAATCCGGCCCGGTGAGCTCACCATGCGCCGCATGCAGCTCGCTGAACCGGGTCAGGCCGGTAAACAGATAGGCAGCGCCCCCAAGTACCTTCTTCAGGTCCTCGGACGTGTTGGCCGTGACCTGGCTGCCAAACCCGCCGGTCGCCATATTGAGGAACAGCTTGCCGCCCACCTCACCCAGATCGACCGCACGCGGAGCCACGTCCATGAGTTGCAGGGCTTTGGAGACCTCCAGAGGCACGCCGGCCGCACGGGCAAAATCGTTCGCAGTCCCCAACGGCAGAATAGTCAGGCTGGCCTTGGTTTCGGCCAATGCCAGGGCTTCGGCGATATCGCGCAAGGTGCCGTCGCCACCACCTGCGACAATGTGCCGATGCCCGGCCGCCAGGGCTTCGCTGACCAGGCGCTGGGCATCGCCCGCCTCCCAGGTGAGTCGCACGTCCAGTTCCCAGCCCTGCTTGCGCTTGTCTGCCACTGCGTCACGCACGTCTTCATTGAGCGCCTGTTTACCGTGAAGAATGAGCATTGCCCTGCGTTGTGTCATGACACCTCCTCTGCCGAACCCTACGAATTGAAACCTGCGAGCGACGCTCTTTTCTGTTATCGGCGCCCGCTTACATTTCGCACGACGCATGACTGTGACCCCGGACGGTCGGAAAAAGCCCATCCGATGCGGAAATTTTTTTCACCCTGGCAACCGCTCGTTTTGCCCCGCAGGCACTGGCGAGAGCCACTTAACGGGCGGTCCGGATCAACGCCTGCGTCATGAATGAAGCACTTTTGTACTGTCGCTATTCGTTTCATGAGCTTTACTGACAGCATTACCCTCAACTGAGGGAAATTTCCTTCACAAATGATTGAAAAGGCTTAAATAAAATCCGGTCAGGGACGACATACATAAAGTGCTATTCACAAAAGACGATCTGGATTCCTCATCAGCACGATGCGTAACTGGCTACGCTTGGACTCAGTCCACGTAGAAACACCTTTCGGGTGTTGCAGGCAGACAATAGAAAGACGTCCTGAATCAGCAGAATTCAGGCGCATACAGGGAGTAAGGGATTTCTATGAGGTTGCAGCCCGTCGACAGTCTTTCGCTGACCCGCACCAGCCTGGTCGAATATTTTCTTTTCGGCATCCGCCTGGCTCACGGCATCGCCTGCATACTGCCGGGCCTGGTGATCATGCTGTTGATCAAGGATGGCGGCGCGGAAACACAGCAGAGTTACCTGACCATGCTGCTGTTTTTCGGTTTTGTCGGGGTGCTGGTATTTCAGGCCATGGGCGTCTATTCCGAAGCGCTGTTCAGCAACGATCTGCGCATGGGCGCGATGGCGCTGGCCTGGACCGCCGCGTTCGGACTGCTGCTGTTCATGCAGCAGGCAATGGGCCTGTTCGGCTACCTGCCACCCGAAGAACTGCTGATCTGGTACCTGACCAGCCTTGCGCTGTTCGGCATCATTCGCCTGCTGCTGCTGACGCTGTTCAAGCATCAGATGCGCAAGGGTGTCTTCCTGCAGCACGCGGTGATTCTGGGCGCGACGGAGAATGGCCAGCGCCTGGCCGAATACCTGCTTGAACATCAGGACATTCGTTCGGGCGTGACCGGTTTTATCGACGACCGTATCGGCCGCATGCCCAAGACCGTAGCCAACCTGCCGCTGCTGGGCAACACCAACGATCTGGAGCGACTGATCCGCGAAGAGAAAGTCACTCAAGTGCTGGTCGCCCTGCCGTGGACGGCAGAAAACCGCATGGACTACATCATCCGCGAACTGCGCAGGCTACCGGTCAACGTGCTGCTGGTGCCGGACATGATTGCCTTCCGGCACACCCACAACCGCATCACCGAAGTCGCCCGACTGCCGATGTTCAATGCCTCTGACCTGCCGCTCAGTGGCTGGTCGCCGTTCATCAAACGTGCTGAAGACATCGTGCTGTCATCGCTGGCACTGCTGGCGCTGTCACCCTTGATGCTGCTGGTCGCGCTGGCGATCAAGCTCGACTCCCCAGGCCCGGTGTTTTTCCGTCAGAAGCGTTACGGCTACAACAATCGCCTGATCGAAGTGTTCAAGTTCCGCTCCATGCATCAGCACCAGGCCGATGCAACCGCCGAGCGGCAAACCACCCGCGGCGACGCCAGAATCACCCGGGTCGGACGCTTCATTCGCAAGACCAGCCTGGATGAACTGCCCCAGCTGTTCAACGTGGTGGCGGGCAGCATGTCGATGGTCGGGCCGCGCCCGCATGCCACGGCGACCAAGGCTGCCGGGATTCTGTTCGAGCAGGCGGTGAAGGAATACACCTCGCGGCATCGCGTCAAACCAGGCATTACCGGACTGGCGCAGATCAACGGCTATCGGGGCGAAACCGACACTGTTGAAAAAATCGAAAAACGCGTCGAGTTCGACCTTGAGTACATAGAAAACTGGTCCGTCTGGTTCGACCTCTACATCCTTATGCGCACTGTGCCTGCAGTGCTATTCACCCGTGAGGCTTACTGATGAGCACTCTCATTCCCTGCATTATTGCCGGCGGCTCCGGCACTCGCCTGTGGCCGGTTTCGCGTGAAGCCATGCCCAAGCCGTTCATGCGCCTGCCCGATGGCCAGAGCCTGCTGCAGAAGACCTTTCTGCGTGCGGTCGGTCTGCCCGGCGTCGAGCGTCTGCTGACGGTGACCAACCGGGAAGTTTACTTCCGCACAGTGGACGACTACCGCCAGTTGAACAAAGGCAATGCACGCCTGGATTTCATCCTCGAACCCTTCGGCCGCAATACAGCAGCTGCCGTCGCCGCTGCAGCCCTGCATGTCAGCCAGCTGTATGGCGACGAGGCGCAACTGCTGGTGTTGCCTGCCGATCACCTGATCACCGACGTGGCGGAATTCTCCAGAGCGGTAAGCGCCGCACAGAAGCTGGCTGCAGAGGGCTGGCTGGTGACGTTCGGCATTCTGCCGACCGCACCGGAAACCGGTTTCGGCTACATCGAGAAAGGCCCGGCACTCAATGCCGACGCCTGTCAGGTCGCCCGTTTTGTCGAAAAACCCGACGCGATCACTGCACAGGGCTATCTGGACAGCGGTGAGCATTTCTGGAATGCCGGCATGTTCTGCATGCGCGCCGATGCCGTGCTGCGCGAGCTGCGCACGCATGCGCCGGACGTCCTGAGCGCGGTCAGCGCCTGCCTGGAATCGAGCCCGCGCAAGGAAGGCAACCGTGAGCTGCAAGTCGAGCTGGACAGTGAGTCGTTTGCCCTGACACCGGACATTTCCATCGACTATGCGCTGATGGAACGCTCCGAAAAAGTCGCCGTCGTGCCCTGCCAGCTTGGCTGGAGTGATATCGGCTCGTGGCAGGCGGTGCGTGAATTGTCTCCCGGCGATGCTCAAGGCAACTACTGCAATGGCGAAACCGTGCTGCACGACGTTAGCAACTGCTACATCGACTCTCCCAAACGTCTGGTGGGCGCTATCGGCCTGGACAATCTGATCATCATCGACACCCCCGACGCCTTGCTGATCGCTGACGGTCGCCGCAGTCAGGACGTCAAGATCATCGCTCAGGAGCTCAAGCGCCAGGGCCATGATGCCTACCGCCTGCATCGCACAGTCACACGCCCATGGGGCACCTACACCGTTCTCGAAGAGGGCAAGCGTTTCAAGATCAAGCGCATCGTGGTTCGTCCGCAGGCGTCCCTGTCGCTGCAGATGCACCATCACCGCAGCGAACACTGGATCGTGGTCAGCGGCATGGCCCGTGTCACCAACGGCGAGCGTGAGTTCATGCTCGATACCAACGAGTCGACCTTCATCAAGCCGGGCCACACGCATCGTCTGGTCAACCCTGGCGTCATCGATCTGGTGATGATCGAAGTGCAGAGCGGCGAGTACCTGGGCGAAGACGACATTGTGCGTTTTACCGACATTTATGGACGTGTACCCGACAAGGCCGTGAAGAGCTGATCGGCGCAGCAACACGCGCCGCTTGATCCACACGGCACGCAATTGACAGCACCCGGAACAGGCATGACCCGCCAACATGAATTTATTACCCGCAAGGGAGCCGTATTTGTGCATGACAGGAGTTCAGGACCAATGAAAAGCATGATGCTGATTGCCAGCTTATTGCTGTTGAGTGCGTGCAATACCCCTTCCAGGGTGGGCCTGCCCGATGACCGTGCGCAAATAGAGGCCGGCCAGGCTGCGGGCCGCGCGCTGGCAGGCAAGCCACTGCCGCCGGAGCGAATCCGCCCAGGCGATACGCTGCGCATCGTGCGCAACAGCGGAGAGGCGCCGTCGATTTCGGCGTTTACCGCCAACTCCATCTATGAACTGACCCTGTTTCAGGTGCTCAACGACGGCACCTTTTCCTATCCTTATATCGGCACCGTCAAGGCCGCGGGCCTGACCCTCCAGCAACTGAACGACCTGCTGGAAAGCAAGCTGCAGAACGTCTACCGCGAGACCGCGCTGACGATCAACATTTCCCAGTCGCCGGGCAACACGGTGTTTGTCGGCGGCGCGGTGCGCAACTCGGTCACTTTGCCGGTCAACGTCGCCACCAACCTTGAACAGGCGATTGTCGGCGCGGGCGGCGTGGCGCTCGACGCCGATGCCGGTCAGGTCGCGCTGCTGCGTCAGGAAGAAAACGGCCTCTACAAGACTTACTTCTTCGATTACAGCAAGTTTCTCTGGGCCGGCGGCGCCGGTGGCCCTAGCGCACCGGTCCTGTTGAAACGCGGCGATATCGTGTTCGTTCCCAAATCATCGGTCGGCAACAAGGTTGACGGCGTGTCCCTGTATTTCAACCAGTTGATCCCCTTCGCGAAGTCGATCGGCCTGGGCATGAATTACGAGCTGCGCAACAACAATTAATTGTCAGGGAAACAGACATGATCAACATCCGCTCATTCCGCGACTTGCTGCGCCTGCTGTTCATCTTCCAGCGCGAAGTCAGGATTACCGTGCTGGCGACGTTCGTCATCATTCTTCTGGGCGCGTTTCTGCTCCCCAACCGCTATGAGTCCACCGCCCTGCTGCTGGTCAAGCCGGGGCGCGACAGCAGCACGGTGCCGATCGAGTTGTCGGATCGTCAGGCCATCGTGATACCGAGCGGCCTGCGCGATCCGCTGCTTGACGAGGAGCGCATGCTGAGTGGGCGGCCGATCATGCGTGCTGTGTCCGAGAAATACCTCGCCGAGTTGTCCATGGTGCCGCCTGAAACCGGCGTTCTGGCCTCGGTGAAGAACGGCATCAAGACTGTCGTCGGAGCGCTGGTCAACGGCGTGCGCAGCGTTCTGCAATTCATCGGGCTGGTAGAACATCGCTCCCAGGCCGAACGTCTGGCCGAGGATCTGGAGAAAAACTTCAAGGTCAGCCATGAGCCCGGCTCGTCGGTGATGGAACTGAGGTTTACCTGGAACGACCCGGAAATCGCGCAGACCGTGCTCAAGACCTGGATCACCGAGTATCAGACGCAGCGCACCAAAACGCTGGGCCGGGTCAGCTTGTATGCGTTCTACGAAGGGGAAGTGAAGGCCACTGGCGCGAACATCATCGAGTACAAGAAGCAGATCCAGAACTACCTGAACCAGTTGAGCGCGGTCAGTATTTCCCAGCGTCTGGCCGACACCTCGCAGGGGCTAAACGATCTGCGCACCGAGCGCAACAACACCACCCGCTCGATTGCCTCGACCAAGGCAGGTCTGGACCTGCTGAAAAAACAACTGGCAGCGCAGCCCAAAACCGTCTCGGCAGGCCGCGAACTGGCCCTCAACCCCAATCGCCAGGACTTGCAGAACCGCATCAACGGCAAGGAAGTGGAACGCCAGGAAATGCTTCGCTCGTTCAAGGAAGAGGCGCCGCCGATTCGGGCCATCAACGAAGAAATCAATAACCTCAAAAAGCTGCTCAAGGAACAGGACGCCACCGTACAGCGTTCCGAAAGCATCACGCCCAACCCTATCTACAACCGCATGCAGAACGTCTACGCCGATCAGCAGACCAGCTACGCACGCCTGCAAACCCAGCTTCTTCAGCAGAACGCGCAGATCGCGCAGCTGGAAAGCGACCGCCAACAGGCATTGAATCTGGAACCGGAACTGTCGCGCCTGCAAAACGAGCTCGATGCGGCAGAGAAAAGCTACGCGCTGTACAAGGACAGCCTGGAAAAATCGCGTATCGACCGTGAGCTCGACAACAGCCAGATCAGCAATATCGCGACCGTCGAGGACGCGACCTTCAACCCCAGCCGGGTATTCCCGAAAAGCCTGCTGATGCTGTTTCTGGCATTCCCGCTGAGTATTGTGGTCGGTGCCGTGGCGCTGTACTTCTTCTACCTGCTGGACCAGCGCATTCATGACGGCGACAAGATCGAGAGCAGTTTTGGTGTTCCGGTCTGGACCAGTCTCCCCGATCTGGAACGTGCTCAGGAACGCAGTGCGGCCTTCACCTCCAATCTGCATCGGGTCTACGGCATTCTGCCGCTGGACCAGGTAGACGAGCGCGGCTTGACCATCGGTTTCACCTCGGTCAAATACGGCGCCGGCGTGTCGTTCGTGATCGCGCGGCTGAGCGCATTGCTGGCCGAACAGGGCCATCGGGTACGCACCGAGGGCCGCGGTCCGGCGATTCCGGGCGAAATTGTGCTGATCAATGCCTCGGCGCTTTCAGCGAATCAGGACGCCTTCGTGCTGCTGCGCAAGGCTGACCTGATCGTACTGGTGGTTCGCGCCCAGGACACCACCGTGCCGATGCTGGAAGACACGCTGAACAACCTCAACACCGCGTTCAAGAAAGTCGACGGCATCATCATCAATCGTCGGCGTTTCGAAGTGCCTGAAAAGGTCCTGAATTTCCTCAAGCGGATCGGGAGCCGAGGCTGATGCGGATAGCTCTGCTTGCGCCGCTGCCACCCGAGCAGAACGGCATCGCCGATTACGCAGGACATCTGCGGCATGCGCTTGAAGGCCTGGGTCTGCAGGTCAGTACACCGCTGCAGAGCGTCGGCAACGATCCGCGAGCTGCAGAGCAGCGAGTGGCCGAAACCGACTGGAGCGGCATTGATCTGGTCCACGCCGAACTGGGCGGCGGGCGACTGGCGGAGTTTCAAGCCCTGCGCGCACTGCGTCGGCGTTTCCCCACGCTGCCGTTGACCGCGACCGTGCACGATCCCGAGCGGCTGGTCTGGCGGCGCGAAAAACTGCCCTGGCCGTTGTCGATGGTCAGCGGCATGCGCTCGCCGCTGCCGGAAATCGCCACGGTACTGGCCGATCCGCTGTGCCTGCGCGAAGAACGGCAACTGGCGCGACACATGACCCGCCTGGTGACCCTGACCCAGGCGGGCAGTCAGAGCCTGCGCCAGCGCATGGGTCTGACAGCCGCGCAGATGGCGGTCATCAATCACGGCAACCTCGACATCGCCCCCGCGCCGTTGCCGCCATTGAATCCGCTGCGCCTGCTGTATTTCGGTTTCATTTATCGCGGCAAGGGTATCGAGGACCTGCTCGATGCGCTGTCCAGCGTATTCACTGCCCAGCCTGCGCTGCGCTCGACCGTGCGCCTGACCCTGGCCGGTGGCAGCGAGCCGGAAATGGCCTTTGGCCCGTCCGGCAGTTATCTGGAACAACTGCGGCTGCGCATCCGCCAACTGGGCCTTGTCGACCTGATCGACTGGCAGCTGGACCTGCCTGCCGAACAGATTTCGCAGGTTATCCAGGCCCACCACGTCATGGTTCTGCCCTATCGCGAATCGAGCAAACTGAAGATTCTCGGCAAGCTGCGCGGCACCAGCGGCGCGCTGTCGTGGGCGGTGGCCTGTGGCCGAGGCGTGATCACCTCGGATGCACGCTCGTTTGCTGAAGAAGTCTCGCACGGCAACGGCATGATCTACCCGCAAGGCGACGTCGACGGGCTGGCGCAAGCACTGGCCCGCGCCTGCGCAACACCGGAACTGGTCAGGCAATGGGCCGATAACGCTGCGCAGATGGGCAAGGCCCGGGTCTGGAGCCATACCGCAGAACATTTTCACGATGTATTTCGTCAGGCTTGCCAGGAGAAGTGACATGCAGCGTCCACCCAGATTCGGGCAACTTGTCACCGGCGTACTGCTCGGCGCAGCGCTGAGCTGTGCCGCGCAGGCGTCAACGATCCTCAAGGCTCCCCGCGAAGTGGTCTGGGCGGACTTTCTGGGCGTCAACGTACAGTTTCAGTATTTTGCCCCGGACATCTATCAACAGCAGATGAGCCGTCTGGACGAACTGGGCCTGAACTGGGTGCGACTGACCATTCACTGGCCAGTGATCGAGCCGCAAAAGGATCGTTACGCCCTGACCGAGCTGGACGCCGCCATGGCCGCGATCAAGGCGCATAATTACAACACCCTGGCGTACCTGGTCGGGTCAGCGCCTTTCGCCAGCAGCGCGCCGGCCGATGCAAAGAGCCGCGATCAATATCCCCCGACGGATTTCAACGTGTTCGCCGCACGCATGACCGCCCTGGCCCAGCGCTATCCGCAGGTCAATAACTGGCAGGTCTGGAACGAGCCGAACATCGTCTGGCTGCCCAAAGAAGATCCGGCTGGCTATGGCCGTTTGCTGACCACCACTGCCAACGCAATACGCGCCGCCCTGCCGGACAAGACGATCGTCACTGCGGGCATGGCTTACTACAGCCAGATGCACAGCACCTCAGGCTACATGCTGCAGACCCTGCTCGATAACGGCCTGGGCCAGCAGAATATCGTCGCGGCTTATCACCCCTACTCCGAGTACCCGGAAGGCGATTCCACACCGGATCGCGATTTTCTGGTGCGCGCCAATGCCATGAACCAGTTGTTGCACAGCAATGGCGTCAAGCAGGTGTGGGCCACAGAATGGGGCTGGTCGAGCTATGCAGGCCCGGTGGAAATGCAGCACCTGATTGGCACCTCCGGCCAGGCTGACTACACGCTGCGACGTCTGGCGCTGATGAGCGCCATGGATTTCCAGCGCATCTTCCTGTTCAACCTCAGCGATCTGGACGAGCGCGCCTCGGCCCGCGATCAGGGTTACGGGCTGCTTGACCTGCAAGCCAGTCCCAAACCGGCCTACACCGCGCTGCAGAACTTCTTGAAAATCACCGGCCCGCGCCTGCTACCCGCCGAGCCGCCAGCCGTGAGCAGCGTACCGGACGACCTGTATGCCGTTCCGTGGACGCGTGCAGATGGCACGCATCTGCTTATGTTCTGGAGTGCGGCGGGCACGTCGCTGACTTTTCCGGCTATCACCGATGCGGTGGTTCACGACCCATTGACCGGTAGCCGCACCCCGCTGTCCGGCAGCCAGGGCGTCACCCTGCTGCTGAAGCCGACTCTGCAAATTCTGGAATGGAAGCCCTGAGCCATGCGAATCCTGTGGACGCTCCCCTACCTGCCCTGGCCCACCACCAGTGGCGGCAAGACCCGGGAATACCATTTGCTGCGCAACCTGGCAGCGCGCGGTCATCGCATCACGCTGCTGGTGCAGTCCAAGAACCCGCTGGACGACGACGCGCGCGCAGCACTGGAGCCGTGGCTGGAACGCCTGATCGTGATCGATCGCCGCCCGCTGCTCAGCCTGCGTACCGTGCTGGCCGTGGCTTTTGCACCGCCACCGATGCTGGCCAGCGTGAACGGCTACGCGCCGCAACTGGAAAAGGCCTTCGAACAGTTGCTGGAGGAGGACTGGGACATTATTCAGTTGCAGCACACTTATGCCTTTCAGCCCTTCGAACGTGCGCTCAAGCGCTCCGGCAAACCCTTTGTGCTGACCGAGCACAATGTCGAATCGGACCTGGGTGCCGCCAGCTACGACCGTCTGCCACGCTGGGCCAATGCCTTTGCGGTCTATGACCGCTGGCGCTACCGGCGCTGGGAAACCCGCGTGTTTCGCCAGACCGGCGAGCTGATCGCGGTCACCGAAGACGATGCCAAGGCACTTTCGCGCCTGAGCGGCAGGGCTACGTCCTATGTGGTCAACAGTGTCGACTGCGATTATTACGCCAGCGTCCATGCGGACCGTCACAGCCATCGCCTGCTGTTCATCGGCAACTATGAATACGGCCCCAATGTCGACGCCATCGAATGGGCGCTGGACGAGATCATGCCAAAGGTCTGGGCCCTGGCACCGCATGTGCGTTTTGCCATCGGTGGCTTCGGTATGCCTTCGGCCTGGCGCGAGCGTTGGCCTGACCCGCGCATTGAATGGCTGGGTTTTGTGCCTGACCTGCGTGCCTTGCAGACCACTGCCTCGATGTTCTTCGCGCCCCTGCGCCAGGGTGGCGGCTCCAAGCTCAAGACCCTGGAAGCCATGGCCGCCGGCCTGCCGGTGGTGACCACCGCACAGGGCGTTTCCGGGCTGGCGGTGCGCAATGGCGAACATTACCTGGGCAGCGAGGATACCTCCGGGCTGGCGACACTGATCGCTGAATACACCGACCAACCACTGCAGCTCGAGCAGATTGGCGAAGCCGGCCGCGTCTATGTTCGCGCCCGGCATGACTGGTCCGTTTCCGCCGCTCAGCTGGAAGTGATTTACACCCGCTTTTCGTTCTCCAAGCAAGGATTGCGCTCATGCGTATAGGACTCGATTACCGCGCCGCAGCCGGTTACCCCACCAGCGGCATCGGACGCCAGAACCTGGCACTGGAACAGGCGTTTCGTGAACACCCGGACGTGCAATTGCAGCTGTTCGGCGTGGCCCCCTACGATCATCCGGTACGCCGCCTGATGCATACCCCGCGCTGGGCCGCCCCATTGAATTCAGTGCATCGGCTGCCGGATCGCCTGCGCTTCGAAGGCCAGTATCTGCCTGCAGCCCTGCGCGATGCCGGCATTCAGATCTACGTGGCCAATATCAACATGGGCCTGCCGCTGGGGCGCAAACCGGCCGGTATGCGCTACGTACTGCAACTGCACGATCTGTTTCAGCTCACGCAGCACAACAGTCACGGTTCGCAACTGAAAGCCAGGCTCTACCGGATGACCGACTACCTGTCGATTGCCTGGTCGCTGAAGGTTGCCGACCAGATCTGGGTGCCTTCGCAATTCACTGCAAACGAAGCGGCGCGCCTGTTCCCCAGGATCAAGGCCAAGCTGCGCGTCATACCGTTGCTGGTGGAAGCCTTCAAGGGTGAGCCGGCCGACATCGCGCAACTGCGCCTGCCGCTGCGTTACTGGCTGTGCGTGGGCACGCGCGAACCGCGCAAGAACATCAAATGGTTTGTGGACGCCTGGCAGACCGCGCGCATGCAATTCGTCGATACCCCGGAGCTGGTACTGGTCGGTGGCGATGATCCGCTGACCGAGGCCCAGCGCCAGTTACCGGGTCTGCATGTGCTCAGCGGCCTGAGCGACGCCGAACTGCACGCCGTCTACAAACATGCCGAGCGGCTCTGGCAACCCTCCAAAAGTGAAGGTTTCGGGCTGCCGGTGATTGAAGCACTGAACAGCGGCACACCGGTTGCAGTGGCCTCGGGCTCCTCGCTGGACGAAGTCGCCCCGCCCCACAGCCCGCGCTTTTCGCCGGTCGACAGCGGTAATCTGATCAGGTTGATGGGCACCCTGTCGCAGGCCGCCGAAGAGGATCCGGCGATTGCCACAGAATGGACGCAGCGCTACCAGTTGAAAGCCTTTTGCGAACGCGTGCACGCGGCGCTGGAGGAATTGCGCTGATGCCACTGGCCTTGCCCCTGGGGCTGCTGTTCAGCCTGCTGTTCGGCGTGATGATCTGGATGCTGCCGGCGCCCTTCGTGGTGGCGGCAGCGATCGGTATCGTGGCGGTTGCCACGATCATCCGCCGGCCGGTACGCGGGCTGCTGCTGTTCTGCCTGATCGGAACCTTCCTGCCCTACTCGACGGTTCAGATCGGCATTCGCACCACGGTGTCCGAAGCGCTGATCATGCTGACCTGGGCCAGCTATCTGCTGCATGCAGTCTTTCAGGAGCGTCACCGTGTGCCCCACATGCTGCGCCCCGAACGGTTACTGGTGGCGTTGATGCTGTTCAGTGCGTTTCCGTTTCTGGTCGGCCAGTTGACCGTCGTCGCCGAGGGTAACGGCCCGATCAACTGGGTCCGCTGGTTATTCAACCTGTCGATCCTGTTTCTGGTGCCACGCCTGCTGACCGACCTCAAGACGTTGGAAAATGCAGTCATCGCGCTGCTCGGCGGGACGCTGTTATTGCTGGTGCTGTCGATCGGGGTCTACGTCACCAAAGGCTCGGCCACTGCAATCATTCCGATTCTCGGCAGCCTGGGCTACAGCGGTGCCGACGTGTTGAGCGAGAGCCTGCTTTCGTTCGCCAGCCGCATGGGTTCGCCGTGGATGCACCCCAACGTGGCCGGGGGTGCGCTGGCGATGCTACTGCCGCTGGCCTTCTGCTTCGGCATGACGCGCAGCGGCACGGCCCGCAAGCTGGGCCTGGCGGTGGCGGCACTGGGTACGGTCGGCCTGTTGCTGACCGGCTCACGCGGCGCGCTGTTGAGCCTGATCGCAGTAATGCTGCTGATGGCCCGGCGACGCATTCCGCACTTGGGACGGCTGCTGATGGGTGGCATGGTGGCCGGCATTCTTCTGCTGATGTTCTACCCGCCTCTGCAAGACCGACTGATGGGGCTGTTCAGCGACGACGATGCCAGTACCGCGATTCGCTTTCTGGAATACAGCCATTTCCCCGACGCAGTGGCCACCTTCCCGTTCGGCATCGGTTTCAAGACCGACCCGCCGGTCTTGGGCTACACAGAGTTCGGCATTTCCAACCTGTGGCTGAACTTCATCTACAAGATCGGCATACCCGGCATGCTGCTGTTCATCGCCATCACCCTCAGTTGGTGGAAGGAAGTGCGCCCCGGAAGCGGCCGAGTCGTGCTGACTCGCGACAACGGCATTGCGCTGGGCTGCACCACCGGTGTGCTGGCTGCGTTGTTCAGCGGTCTGTTCGACCATTACTTCAGCTTCACCAGTGTGCTGGTTGCAGTGTTCTGGCTCTTGCTCGGCATCAGCCTGCACGAAACCCGCCGCCTGCGCGCCATGCCCGACACCACATCCAGACACCTTGACGCCTCACCCGAGCCGGGAGCCTCCTCATGAAACACCGCATGCTGCATTCTCATAATCTCAGAGAGGCGCTGCCCGATTACGCGCGCAAGATGGCGGTGCCGCTCGACGAGCTGGAAGCCGCCTACCAGTGGATGCTGGACAACGAAGTGTGCTTTGAAACGCGGATCAAGGAACGCACCCTGTCGTTCATCTGCTACCTGAATATCGAGCCAAGAATCGAACACCCGCTGGCGCGACGCTTCTACAAGCTGCTGGCCAGCGAAACCAAGGGCGCACTTATTCCGCTGTACGGGATCAACTGGCCGACCCTGCGCGACCGCATGTTGCGGACCTGGGAGCAGGCCTACAACATCCTCATCTGCAAGATCCCCAGCCACACCCTGCGCCTGCTGTGGTTGCGCATCGGCGGCGCGAAGATCGGCAAGGGCTCGACGGTCTGGCGCAATACCGAAGTGCTCGGCGTCGACAGCCTGCGCATCGGCGATGACAGTACGGTGGGCTGGCACTGCCAGCTGGACGCACGCGGCGGCCTGGTGATCGGCGATCACGTCACCATCGCTTCACATGTGCTGATCATCGCCGGCGGACACGATCTCAACGAGCCTGAATTCTGGGCGGTAGGCGGGCCGGTGTTCATCGGCGATTACGCCTGGATCTGCAGCCGCGCGCTGCTCTCGTTCGGCGCCGACATCGGCGAAGGTGCCGTGGTGGGCGGTAACAGCGTGGTCTCCAAACCGGTTCCGCCCTACGCCATCGTCAGTGGCCCGAACGCGGAGATCAAGGGCGAGCGCGCTCGCGGCCTCAAGTACAAGGTGGGCGGCAAAGGCCTGTTCACCTTGTTTCACTGATCAGAAGCGCAAGCGATGCTGGGATCGACACTTTGGCTGACACTGGCCACCCTCACCGGTCTGGCTGCCGGATTTGCCCGCGAATGGCTATTGGTGGCGGCCTGGGGTGCCGGAAGCCAGAGCGATGCGTTTCTGGTTTCGATGTTCCTCCCCGAGGCGCTGCGCATGTCACTGGCCGCGGGCTTGCTCAGCGCTGCTGCCCTGCCCCTTTATCAGCAGCGTACCGCTGAACGGCAACAGCGCTGGCTGGGAGGCATGGCACCGCGTCTGTTGCTGACCGGGCTGGCCGTGAGTGTCATTCTGCTGTTGAGCGCCGGGGGGCTGGTGCGCTTGATCGGCCCGGGGCTGGACGCCGACGGCTACGCGCAGGCTGCCAGCGGCCTGCGCTGGCTGGCCTGGTGCGCGCCGGGGTTCATGCTGCATGCGCTGTTTTGCGTACCGCTACAGGCTCGCTCGCGCTTCGTGCTGGCCGGGCTCGGCTCGCTGCTGTTCAACCTGCCGCCAGTCATCTACCTCGCCACGTTCAGCCATGCCTCGACGTCGACCGGGCTGGCCAGCGCGTGCGTGCTGGGTAGCGTGCTGATGCCGGGTGTGTTGTTGCCAGCCCTGTATCGCTCGGGCTGGCGGCCCTGGCAGTGGCAATCGGAAGCTGGCGCAATGCGCGAGCTGTTGCAGCGTATCGGCCCGCTGCTGAGCAGCAACCTGGCCAGCCAGGGGCTTGCCCTGCTGGAGCGTATGGTGGCTTCGCTGCTCGGCGAAGGCGCGGTGACCTGGGTCAACCTGGCGCGCAAACTGATCAACCTGCCGCTGATTGCCTTGATGAGCCTGAATCAGGTACTGCTCGGCCTGATGAGCGGCAGTGCCGGCGATCAGCGCCTGTCGCTGCTCAAGCGCGGGCTGGGCAGCGCGACCTTGCTGACCCTGCCGGCGGTGGCCGGGCTGATCGGCGCGGCCGGGGCGCTGGTAACACTGTTGCTGCCCAATCAGACCCAGGGCGGGCCGCTGCCGGAACTGCTGGCCTGGTTTGCCGTGCCGCTGATTTTCGGCGCCTGGAATGCCTTGCTGGCGCGCTATGCCTACGCGGCCGGCGACACGCGCCTGCCACTTAATTGCGAGCTAGTCGGCAGTCTGTGCAATGCGCTGCTGCTCGGCGCACTGCCCTTCGCCTTCGGCTTGACAGGCATTGCCCTTGCCGCGCTGGGCGGCGCGCTGGTCACCGGCGTGCTGCTGATGCGCCGCCAGTCTTTGCTGCATGTCTTGCCGTGGCGCAGCCACTGGTTGCTGGCCAGCCTGCTGATGGCTATCGCCGCCCTGTTGCTGCATCCGCTGCACGACACCTGGCTGCAACTGGGCCTGAGCTGTGTTTATGGCGCGCTACTGCTGGTCGGGCTGGCGCTGTGGCTCAAGCCGTGGCGCAACGTGTCAGCCTGATCGGCGGCCTGACGGCAGGCTTCCCTGAAGCGCTCCAGGCTCGGCGAGATGAACTTGTCGCGGTGCCTGATCATGAAGAACCGGCGATTGAGCGGCGGCAGCGGGCTGGCGAGCGTGCGCAACTGCCCGCTGGCCAGCAGGTCGGCGACCACACGACGGGACAGGCAGCTGATGCCAATGCCTTGCGCGAGGGTGCGCATGATCGCTTCCGAGCTGCCTACCTGACGCATGTCCTGCAGGTCATGCAAATGCCTGAGCAGCAAGTGTTCGACCTCTTCGCGCGTCCCCGAACCCTGCTCACGCAGCAGCCACTCGGCGCTCTGCAGTTCGCCCAGCGACACGTGTTCCTGCCCGGCCAGCGGATGAGCGCTGCCGGCGACGATGAGCATTTCATCGACCAGCCATGGCTCGGCGATCAGCTCAGGCAGATGACAGGGTGCCTCGATCAGACCCATGTCGATTTCAAACTGCGCGACCTTGCGCGCGATCAGTGCACTGTTGCCGATGTCCACATCGATTCGCAGCTGAGGCGTCGAGCCGCGCAATGCCCCGACGATCTGTGGCACAACGTAATTGCCGATGGTGCTGCTACTGCCGATGCGCAGGCGAGCATTCAACGCCGCGTCGGGCAACAGAAAGCTGTCCTCGATCTGCTGGGCATTTTCCAGCATTTTCATGGCACGCGGCAGTAGTGCCTGCCCGCTGTCATTGAGCAGCAGACGCTTGCCCACCCGGTCGAACAAACGCGTACCCAACGCGCTTTCCAGCTCGTTCAATGCCGCGCTGGTGGCTGACTGGGACAGCGCCAGAGCGCTGCCTGCGCTGGTGGTGCTGCCACAGCGGGTGATCGCGCAAAAAATCTGTAATTGCCGCAGGTTGATTCTCAAGGCCGTGTTCTCTCGCCGGGCACCTACCTGAAAAACAGGTAACGATGAGAGAGATTACCCGTTTAGAAGATTGACTGTCGATCCGTAGACTGATGGCACGTCCCGAAATCACCCGCAGGAGACTGTCATGAGCAGGCTCGCAATCCTCATCAAGGGCAACGCCCCCTTCGCAGCGCTGACCAGCCCACTGGAGGCGATCCGTCAATTCACCCCCAACTGGTTCGCCGTGACCATGGGCACCGGCATTCTGTCGCTGGCGCTGGCTCAACTGCCGGGTAGCCCTGCCCCGCTGCGCGCGCTGGGCGAAGCGTTGTGGTTCCTGAACATCGTCCTGTTCACACTGTTCAGCGTGATGTACGCCAGCCGCTGGTTGCTGTTTTTCGATGAGGCGCGTCAGGTCTTCGGGCACTCCACCGTGTCGATGTTCTTCGGCACCATTCCCATGGGCCTGGCCACCCTCATCAACGGCCTGCTGGTGTTCGGGCCGGCGCGCTGGGGCAGTGCCATTGTCCCGGTTGCCGAAGCCTTGTGGTGGCTGGACGTGGCGATGGCCCTGGCGTGTGGGGTGCTGATCCCTTTCATGATGTTCACCCGTCAGGAGCACAGCATCGAGAAGATGACCGCTGTCTGGCTGTTACCGGTGGTGGCGGCCGAAGTTGCAGCGGCCTGCGGGGGATCGCTGACGACGCATCTTGCGGCCGCTGACTCGCAGTTCACCGTGCTGATCACCAGCTACGTACTCTGGGCCTACTCGGTGCCCGTGGCGTTGAGCATTCTGGTGATTCTGCTGTTGCGCCTGGCGTTGCACAAACTGCCCCACGAAAGCATGGCCGCGTCCAGCTGGCTGGCACTCGGCCCCATCGGTACGGGCGCCCTGGGCATGCTGGTGATGGGCAGCGACGCCCCGGCCATCTTCGCCGCCCACGGCCTCGCATCCATCGGCACAGTGGCAGCAGGCATCGGTGTGGTGGTCGGTATGCTGTTCTGGGGGCTGGGTCTGTGGTGGATGGCGCTGGCCGTGCTGATTACGGCGCGCTACATGAAACAGGGCATCGGCTTCAACCTGGGCTGGTGGGCGTTCACCTTTCCACTCGGCGTGTATGCAGTGGCGACGCTCAAACTCGGCGCTACCCTGCATCTGGGCTTCTTCGATGTCTTTGGCACGTGGCTCGTTGCGCTGCTGGCGCTGATGTGGTCGGTCGTGTCGGTACGGACTCTGGCCGGCGCCTACCGGGGTTACCTGTTCGTCTCGCCCTGCATCGCAGCACAAGGAGGTGTCCGCCGGTAAGTTTCCTTGAACTTACCTCGGCGGCGAGGCGCCTGAGAGGAATATCTTCATGACAGAGAGCCTCCATGCCCAACTCAGCATTTTCCGCCAGCCACTTTTCGGGCAACCATGCCGCTCGCGATGAAAACATCGTCATCAACTCCTACACCACCGTGCTGCGCAAGACGGGCGTTCCCCATGAGCTGTTCGCGACCTACTGGCGCGACGTTCATGGCCCGCTGTGCGCCAGGCTTGAAGGCCTGGGCTGGTATGTCCAGCATCACCTGACTCGGGAAAAGGACGGCCACCTGTGGCCGGTCATCGAAGGCGTTAAGGCCTTGCCGGGCTACTTGCTGGATGGTGGCGTAGAGATCGGCTTTCTGTCCGCCGAAGCGCAGAAACAATTCAAGGATGCCAGCGCCCTGCTGTTCTCAGACGAGCAGAACATGTTCGAGGAAACCATCGCCTACGACGTACCGGATGGCTCCAGCACGCTGGTGGATCGCCTGCCTGACCCGATCCCCAACGAAACCGCCACACTGGACAAGATGCATCTGCACTTTCATCTCGCCAGCGCTGACCTGCCTGCAGCCCGAAAAGCCATTGAGCAGCTCGCTCGCGACATGGCGGGTTCCGATGCTGTGCTGAAACTGCGCCTGCACCTCGCACAACCTTACGACAACGCCAAGCCTGCACCGCCTGCGCCGGATGTTAATCATGAGGTCGAAGCGTCGCGCCTGAATATCGTCATGATGGAGTTGGTGTTCGAATCGGCCTGGACGCGCCGGACCTATTACGCCAGCGAGCAGTTCAAGACGATCACCCAAGGCATCAGCGAGCATGTTCGTTACATCACCCCGTTCGGTGTCAGCGGTGTCTACACCTATGTGCGCGATGCGCTGATGACCACTGCTGGCGTACGCGGCAGCAGGCAGGCCGAGCTGATCCGGCAGTTGGGCGCGATCAACCAGACCCGGCCCGAGATCGAAAGCCTGTTTGGTGCGCCGTCGACTTTTTGATGTATCTGCTCCGCATGTCTGCTTTAACCGGCACGATTCGGAATCGTGCTTTACTCAGCAAAATGGAATTGGGTGATGCCTGTGAAAGCTTTGACGACTCGTGAGGTTTATCAGCAACTGCGGGATGCTGCGATGGGTACACGGTCGCTGATGCTTCTTGGCACACCCTCCGGTTCCGGGCTGCAGCAGGTCGAGATTGACGGCTGGCTGCTGACGCTGGAAGTCACTGAGGGCAGCCCGACTCGCTGTCGGGCATGTCGCTGTCCGCTGGGTCGGGAAGGCTCGTTCGAAAGCTGGCTGCGCACTGATCCGGTGAGTTTGCTCAGTGGCTGGGAGCATGCGCAGATCGAGCGGTTGCTGGGTGAGGCGGCAGCCGAGCGGCCTGGGCTCGATCAGGTTCGGGGGCAGTCACCTGACTCTCAATGAGCGGTGCTTTAACTGCCTGGTTATGTTTGACCGAGGCACCTCTCGTTCCTCATCGTCCGTACTCATCGTTATACACAAGTCTGCTTTTGATTCTGGCCGAAGGCCGTGGGAGCGAACTTGTTCGCGAAGGGAGCTGCATAATCGCCGAGAATACATCGACTGAAACACCGTCTTCGCGAACAAGCGAAGCGTCACCCGGCTCACTTCCACGCCCTTCGGGCAGAAGCCTGTAAGTCCTTTATTCCGGGCATTCTAGAACTTGTGTATAACGCTGAGCGCTCCGCTTGGGAATGCAGTTCGTGACGCTCCGCGTCACACAGCGGTTCTGCGACATCAGGTGGATTGGCGTTCGACTCAAGTCACCTTTTCGCCCCTCGGCGAGGCACTTTGATGGGGCCAAAGTAATGTCGCACTCCGCATAGTCAGTGCCATTGAGACTGAAAAGCGCCCTGCCTGGACTCAGCCCATTGCTGAATCGTTTAACTCGGCGTTAAATGGCTACTCAGACGATAGGCAACACCATAATTCCAATAATTACAGAAGGACCACCATCATGAAATCCCTTCCTCTGCTCGTAGGCCTCGGCGCTCTTACAGCCGCTTCCAGTGTGTTTGCCTGGGATTACGTGCTGCTCGACACCGACAAGGCTGCGCAGAATCAGCAGATCACCAGTCAGCAACTGGGCGTCAAGACCGACAAGCCGTTCACTGTCACGATGCGTACCCTGCATGGCGGTCGTCAGGAGGGCGTGAGCATCATCGATATCGACAATGGCACGATGAAGCTGTCAGTCGTCCCGACCCGTGGCATGAATGTGCTGCAAGCGTCAGTCGGCGATGTGCGCATGGGCTGGGATTCGCCGGTCAAGGACGTGGTCAATCCGGCCTTCATCGAGCTCAATGGCCGCGGCGGTCTGGGCTGGCTGGAAGGTTTCAACGAGTTGGTAGCTCGCTGCGGCTATGAGTGGGTCGGCCATCCGGGGATGGACAACGGCGAGCTGCTGACCCTGCACGGCCGTGCCGCCAACATTCCGGCGAGCAAGGTGACACTGCAGATCGACGAAAAACCGCCGTACGCGATCCGCCTCAAGGGCGAATTGAAGGAGCAGGCATTCAAGAAGGTCGACTTCTCGGTGCAGACCGAACTGGTCACCGAGCCAGGCAGCACGAGCTTTTCGCTCAACGATACGCTGACCAACAATGGCGACTACCCGAAAGAATACCAGGCGCTGTACCACAGCAACTTCAGCACGCCGTTCCTTGAGCAAGGGGCGCGTTTCGAAGCGCCGGTCAAGCAGGTCTCGCCGTTCAACGACAAAGCCAAGGGTGATCTCGGCGACTGGCAGACCTACCGCGCGCCGACGCCGGATTACGACGAGACGGTCTACAACATCGTGCCTTACGGCGATGCCAAGGGTGACACGCTGACCGTGCTGCACAACAAGGCTGGCAGCCTGGGCGTGTCGGTCGGTTTCAATACCAAGCAGTTGCCGGTGTTCTCGCTGTGGAAAAACACCGACACCAAAGGCCAGGGCTACGTCACCGGACTGGAACCGGGGACCAGCTTCTCCTACAACCGCCGCTTCCAGCGCCCGCTGAATCTGGTGCCAACCATTGCCCCGAAAGAGCAACGTCAGTTCCAGATCAGCTACAGCCTGCTGGCTGACAAAGGCGCGGTCGACAAAGCCCTTGGGCAGGTCAAGCACATTCAGGACGGTCGCGAGACCGAAGTGCGCAAAGAGCCGCTGGTGGATCTGACCAAAGAGCAATGATCCTCATCTGACGTTTCTCCAACGCAGCGGTGAAACAGGGCCGGATGTCGACGCAAGCTATTGTGTCGACATCCGGCCCTGCTCGTTCCGGAGGTAAAAAATTCTCACAACACTTGAGGTTTTCGCCTGTCTACACCCTCTCAACCCCTCGAAGACGAGCACGCACATGAAAATCCTGATGGTTTTGACATCCCATGACCAACTGGGCGACACCGGCAAGAAAACCGGTTTCTGGCTCGAAGAGTTCGTCGCGCCGTATTACGCGTTCAAAGAGGCCGGTGCCGACGTTACCCTGGTTTCTCCGAAAGGCGGTCAACCACCGCTGGATCCGAAAAGCGATGAGCCAGACGCTCAGACCGAAGACACCAAGCGCTTCTCCAACGATGCTGATGCGCAGAAAGCGCTCGCCAGCACAGGCCGCCTGGCTGACGTCAATGCTGCCGATTTCGACGCCGTGTTCTACCCGGGCGGTCACGGCCCGCTGTGGGACCTGGCTGAAGACAAGGACTCCATCGCGCTGATCGAGGCCTTTGCCAAGGCAGACAAGCCACACGGGATGGTCTGCCACGCACCTGGCGTATTGCGTGACGTAAAAGCGCCGGACGGCCAGCCACTGGTCAAAGGTCGTCGCGTCACAGGCTTCACCAACAGTGAAGAAGAAGCGGTCGGCCTGACCAAGGTCGTACCTTTTCTGGTCGAAGAGACGCTCAAGCAACTGGGCGGCGACTATTCCAAGGGCGAGGACTGGGGCGTGTACGTGCTGACCGACGGCAAGCTGGTGACTGGCCAGAACCCGGCCAGCTCTGCGCAGGCAGCCAAAGACCTGATCACTCTGCTGAGCTGATCGATCTGCGCGGTTCGGCGTCCGACGCTGTCAGTATCGGGCAACGGACCGCGCGTCATTTAAATCGAATCTTGCACCCGCCACATTGACCAATAACCACACCCCCGACAATAAGGAATACGGTCATGGCTGATGAATCCAAACGCGAAGACCTCGATCACAAGCCGGAAAACGCAGGCAAAGTGGGCGAGAAGAACAAACAGCTCAATCAGCAGGGTGAACAGGCCCGACCTGCCACCTCCCCCGACCCGCAGAAAGACAAGTCAGGCAACTGACACTGCGTCAGAGCAAGCCGCGTTCGGCACACACCTTAACGACTTGTTCACGCAGCCAGCCACTGGCTTCGTCCCGATCCGCCTGGGCACTCCACAGCATGTCCAGGCTGAAGCCAGGCAGGTCAGGCGGCAATTCGAGTACGGAAATCCACACTTCATTACCCAGCAGCGTCTGAATACGGCGTGGCAGCACCAGCATGAAATCGGTGCCTTCCAGCAATTGCAAGGCCGCCCGGTAGCTGTTGGCCCGCGCGACGATGTTGCGCTCCAGCCCCTGGCGCTGCAGCCAGCCATCCACCATGTTGGTGTCGGACGTCCACGGCGTCGGGTAGACATGACGGTGCTGGATAAAAGTTTGCAGGTCGATCAGGGCGCTGAGCGGCGCGAACCTGGAGTCCATGACGCAAACCAGATCATCCTCCATCAGCACCTGCGAAATCAGACTGTGCGGGACTCGGTGAAAGCCAGGCCCGAAGCAAAGGGCGAGGTCAAACAGGCCATCGTTCAATTGCTCCGCAGGCAACTGCTGCTCAAGTTTTTGCACATTGACCGTCACCGAGAAACCGGCGGCAGCGAAGTCACGCATCAAATGCGGCAATACCAGCAGCTCGAAATACTCCGGCGCGCAGACCGTGAAGGTCGTTTGTGTGCGAGTCGGGTCGAACAGATCGAGACCGTCATGACACAGATTGACCGAGCGAAGAATCTGCTGCACATGATCGTGCATGGCCAACGCCTTGCGGGTCGGACGCATACCGTTGCGGGTGCAGATGAACAGATCGTCCTCAAAGTTCGCACGCAGCTTTTTCAGGCAGTAACTGACCGTCGACTGGCTGACATGCAACGCTTCTGCGACCAGGGTCAGGTTGCGCTGCTCATACACCGAGACAAAGACCATCAGGTCCTGCATGTCCAGCTTTCTCAGGGCATTACTGTTAAGCATCAAGGTATCTCGCTGGCGCTGTGACCGGGCGGTCAGGTCAACGCGCACAAGATAGCATCAAAATGCAATCACTACGCCCCTCCGCTCGCTACCATCATGCCTGCATCGGAGAGAATACAGTTGCCATCCATCATGCCGCTTGTCTGGTCTGACTACCCTTGAGGGCGTTCTGGAGATCGTCTGCAGCTAGCGGAGTGTCTGCCTTCCACGCTCAGGCAATCATCAGGCATTCTGCCGACGGCAGCTGTGGGATTCTGCGCCGTCTGCCTGTTCGGTTTCGGACTCGACCACCTCATCCACGCCCAACCACCAGGTCAGACCGCGACACGGGTATTGCACATAGAACGGCTGGCCCATCATCGGCGTAGTGATCGAGACATTCTGCTCCCACGCCAGGGCCAGAATGCGATCGAACGGCTCGTGCCAGGCATGCATCGACAGGTCGAAGGTGCCGTTGTGGATCGGCAGCAACCAGCGACCGCGCAAGTCCAGGTGCGCCTGCAGCGTCTGCTCGGGCTGCATGTGCACATCGGGCCACTCGACGTTGTAGGCGCCGGTTTCCATCAAGGTCAGGTCAAAGGGTCCGTATTGCTCGCCGATGGTTTTGAAGCCATCGAAGTAACCGCTGTCGCCACTGAAGAAGATCCGCTGATCGCCATCGATCATCACCCAGGACGCCCACAAGGTGCGGTTGCTGTCGAGCAGCGTACGCCCGGAGAAATGCTGTGAAGGTGTGGCGACGAACTCGATGCCCGCCACTTCGGTGGACTGCCACCAGTCCAGCTGACGCACCTTGTGCGCAGGCACGCCCCACTCGATCAACGTATCGCCCACGCCAAGCGGCGCCAGAAAGTGCTCGGTCTTTTCGGTCAGCGCCTTGATGGCCATGCGATCGAGGTGGTCGTAATGGTTGTGCGAAAGGATCACCGCCTTGATCGGCGGCAACTCTTCGAGGCTGATTGGCGGCTGATGAAAGCGCTGCGGGCCCGCCCACTGCACGGGTGAGGCACGCTCGGCAAACACGGGGTCGGTCAGCCAGAACTGGTCGCGCAGTTTGAGCAGAACGGTCGAATGCCCCAGGCGGTACACCGTGTTGTTCGGTGCAGCCAGCAATTGCTGACGCGACAGCGGCTGCACAGGGATGTCGCCTGCCGGGCGTGTGTCCTTGGGCTTGTTGAACACCTGATCCCAGAAAATACCGAGCGTGCGCAGCAGGCTCGATGGCTTCATGGTGGCGTGATTGCGGTATCGCCCTTCGTGACGGGACAAGACAGGCAGTGAAGAAGAGTCCTTTTTCTGATGCGTCGAGGCCATGGTTCGCTGACTCCTGGGGGCAGGTTGAGGCTCCAGCCGTGCATACTTCGTACGTGATCCTGTCGCAGGATGTCCGAGGGAAAATATGTAACAGTGTTTTACACTACACGGTGTAGTTTTAAGCTTGCATGATCCTTGGCGACAAGTAAACTGCTGAGTGTAATTTTCTCTAAACGCACGTTTGAAGCGAACCTATGACCGAACCCATGCGCCTCACCGATCAGAAACGCGAATCCATCGTCCAGGCGGCTATTGCCGAATTCGGCGATCGTGGCTTCGAGATCACCAGCATGGACCGGATCGCCGCGCGGGCCGAGGTTTCCAAACGTACGGTCTATAACCACTTCCCCAGCAAGGAAGAACTGTTCGCCGAGATGCTGCAGCGCCTCTGGAGCTGCGCGCCGCCGCAGGCCGAAGTAGTTTTTCATCCGCAGATCGGCTTGCGCGAGCAGTTGCGGGAATTGCTGTGGGGCAAGATGCGCAACCTGACCAACAGCCACTTCCTCGACCTGGCCCGCGTGGTGGTTGGCGCGACCATTCACTCGCCCGAGCGGGCGCAGGTGTGGATGGCGCGGATCAATGAACGAGAAGAAACCTTCAGCGCCTGGATTCGCGCCGCGCAGAAGGACGGCCGTCTGAAACCGGTCGACCCGGCCTTTGCCGCGACGCAAATGCATGCGCTGCTCAAGTCGTTCGCGTTCTGGCCGCAGGTAACGTTCAGTGCGGCATTGCTTACCCCCGAGGAGCAGCACACGGTGGTCGAGTCGACGCTGGACATGTTTCTCGGCTGGTACGAAATAACCCGCTGACGCTTAAGCAATCGGCCACGGTATTTTCAGTCGAGCACAACGCCCCGGCATTCGCCAAAGCCAATCGAGACGTGCCCTTGGCGATGACAGCGGGCACGCAGAATCACCTCGTCGCCCCGCTGCAGGAACATTCGCTCTTCACCATTGGGCAAGCTCACCGATTGTTTGCCGCCTGCGGTCATCTCCAGCAGGCTGCCGTACTGACCTTCCTCGGGGCCGGACAACGTACCGGTGCCAAGCAGGTCGCCCGGCTGCAACTTGCAGCCGTTGACGCTGTGATGCGCAACCATCTGCGCCACTGTCCAGTACATGTTCAGCGAGTTGCTCAGACCCAGTCGGTGAGGCGCCAGCCCGTCGGCTTTCATCTGTGCCGTCAGCAGCAACACTTCCAGCTCGATATCCAGCGCCCCGCCCTGCTGATCGTGGTCATCCAGCAGATACGCCAACGGTTGCGGATCGCCTTCCGGACGCGGCGGTTGGGCACGACGAAACGGCTCAAGGGCTTCGGCGGTTACCACCCAGGGCGAGATCGTCGTGGCAAAGCTCTTGGACAGAAACGGCCCTAACGGCTGGTATTCCCACGCCTGTATGTCACGCGCCGACCAGTCGTTGAGCAGGCATAACCCGGCGATGTGCTCGGCGGCCCGATCGATCCCGATGGCCTCGCCCTGGGCATTCCCCGGCCCGATCCAGACCCCCAGTTCCAGTTCGTAATCGAGGCGCTGGCAGGGACCGAAAGCGGGAACCTCCTGGCCTGGCACCAGGGTTTGCCCGCTGGGCCGGCGCACCGTCGTACCGGAGGGGCACAAGGTCGACGCTCTGCCGTGATAGCCGATCGGCACGTATTTGTAGTTGGGCAGCAGCGGGTTGTCCGGGCGGAACAGCTTGCCGACATTCAGTGCATGATGAATACCGACGTAAAAGTCCGAGTAATCACCCACCCGAGCCGGCATGTGCAACGTGCACTCACTCATCGGCAGCAACAAACCGGCAATGCCCTGCAGCCTGTCGCGCTGTGGACTGTCTTCATCGAGCAACTGCAACAAGGCGGCGCGCAACACCCGTCGGGCAGCGGCACCCAGCGCAAGGAAATCATTGAGCTGGTCGCGGCTGGCAACCTCGGCCACGTCGGCGGCCTGCCCCTGAAACACCCCGGACTCTGTTGCCACGCGCAGATCGAAAATCCTGTCGCCGATGGCCACCCCACCACGCGGAGCGGCCTGGCCATGGCTGAACACGCCCAACGGCAGGTTCTGCAGGGGGAAATCGGCATGCCCGTTGGCAGATTCGACCCAGCTGCGACGATTGAGCGCGGTATTCATCAGCGTGGCTCCCTGGTGAACGTTCTGGCCATGTCCTTCCAGCAGGCATCGTAATCGGCTTGCAGTTGCGGGCAGTCGAGCGCATGACGACTGGGGCGCAAGACCTTGCCGGTCTCGAACATGAAGGCCATGGTGTTGTCGATCCTGTGCGGTTTCAGTTCGGCGACAATGGCCTTTTCGGCGGTGACATTATCAGGGCCGTGCGCACTCATGCAGTTGTGCAGCGAAGCGCCTCCGGGCATGAAGCCTTCGGCCTTGGCATCGTACGCGCCGTCGATCAGGCCCATGAATTCGTTCATCAGGTTGCGGTGGAACCACGGCGGGCGGAAGGTGTTTTCAGCCACCATCCAGCGCGGCGGAAAGATCACGAAATCGATGTTGGCTTGGCCGTGAATAGCCCCCGGAGAGGTCAGCACGGTGAAAATCGACGGGTCCGGGTGATCGTAGCTGACCGTACCGAGGGTGTTGAAACGCCGCAGGTCGTACTTGTACGGAACGTTGTTGCCGTGCCAGCCCACCACGTCAAAGGGTGAGTGCTCCAGTTGCGTCGACCACAGTTCACCGAGGAACTTCTGCACCAGTTGCATCGGCTGGCTACTGTCTTCAAAGCAGGCGACCGGGGTCAGAAAATCACGTGAGTTGGCCAGCCCGTTGCTGCCGATCGGGCCCAGTTCCGGGAGGCGCAAGGCGCAACCGTGATTCTCGCAGAGATAACCGCGGGCGCTGCTGTCGAGCAGGTGCACGCTGAACTTCAAACCTCGCGGCAAGACAGCGATTTCCAGAGGTTCGATATCCAGCAGGCCCAGTTCGGTGACGATTCTGAGTCGGCCCTGCTGGGGCACCACCAGCCATTCGCCATCCGCACTAAAGAACGCTCGCTGCATAGAGGTGTTGGCGGTGTACAGGTAAACGCTGACACCCTCGCCCTGCTCCGCCGCCGAGGTGCTGGCGAGGGGGATGAGACCGTCGATGAAATCGGTCGGTGCCGCCGGGATGTCGAAGGCATTCCAACGCAACCGATTGGGGTTGATCGGCCCCTGCTCCTGACCGGCGATCTGCCGATCCATGCGCTGATAACGCGGATGGGCTGCCGATGGCTTGATCCGATACAGCCAGGTACGTCGGGCTTCGCTGCGCGCGACCGTAAAAGCGGTGCCCGAGAACTGCTCGGCATACAGACGCAGTGGATGCTTCTGCGGCGAATTCTGGCCAACGGGCAGCGCGCCGGGCAGCGCCTCGCTGCTGAACTGGTTGCCAAAGCCCGACTGATAAACCGATGCGTCGGAACTGGAGTGGATAGCCATCTGGACCTCTTGTTGTCATAGGGTCGGGCAGAGACAGGACGAAACATTATTCTACGTAAAGCGATTACGCATAACGTAATTTGAGTTTGCCAGCCGGTCAAGCTATAAAGCTGCCTTTCCCGATCGGCGCACAGCACCCCATGACCCAGCAAACCGAAAGCCCCGCAGGCGGACGCCAGCAGAAGGTCCAGGCCGCCGAAGTCGGGCTGGGCGTGCTCAAGGCGCTCGCTGAACTCTCCCCTGCCACGTCCCTGTCGAGACTGGCCGAACACCTGGGCATGCCCGCCAGCAAGGTCCATCGTTATCTGCAGGCGCTGATTGCCAGTGGCTTTGCCGAACAGGATGCCGTCAACAATCACTACGGGCTGGGGCGCGAGGCGTTGCAGGTCGGGCTGGCCTCGCTCGGCAAGCTGGATGTCCTCAAGGTCTCGGCACCCTGGCTGGCCAGCTTGCGCGACGAGTTGAATCAGACCTGCTTTCTGGCGGTATGGGGCAACAAGGGGCCGACCGTGGTGTACGTCGAGCCCTCGATGGGTGCGGTGACGCTGGTCACGCAGATCGGCTCGGTGCTGCCGCTGCTTGGCTCGTCCACCGGTTTGGTGTTCGACAGCTTTCTGAACGGGCGCGAAACCGCTGCGCTTCGCGAGCAGGAAGTGCCGTTGCTGAGCGCCATCCAGCTGCGTGAGGCCGAGCAGCATGTCGAGCAGATTCGTACCACCGGCGTGCACCAGATTCAGGGCTTGCTGATGCCGGGTATCAACGCCGCCTCGTCACCGCTGTTCGCCATGGGTGACAAGCTGGTGGGCGTGATCACCGTGGTCGGGCCGGGATCGGTGTTGAACGACGAGACCCAGAGTCTGGCGGCCAGACGGCTTTTGCAAACGGCGCAGGCCATCAGCGAGCGCATGGGCGGTAGCCGTCCGTCAGACTGACGTTGCGCCCGCCGCGACGTACGTTGGTATGCCGAACATGTTGACAGCAACCCTGCGCAGTTACCTATCCATGACGCTCGACTATCGAGTGGAAGCGGTGGATACCCTGGCAAAATGGCTGTCTGCTTGCCACCCTTGAATCAAGCGACCTTCGACGCGGTCACGCCCTTTGGTCTTGGCCAGGTAAAGGAGTCGATCCGCTTCCTCCAGCGCAGCGGTATGCCGATTCTTCTCTGCCGCGTTGACCGCCACCACGCCCGAGCTGATGCTCAGCCTGCCCAGCGGGCTGGACGAGTGCTCTATACAACTGGCTTCAATGGATGATCTGATTTTTTCCGCGAGCCTCAGCGCGCCTGCCAGGTCGGTTTCAGGCAACAAAATGACAAACTCTTCACCGCCATAACGTGCTGCCATATCCCCGGACCGGTCAAGACTGTCGCCAATCAGCCCCGCCACTTGCCTCAGGCAGTCGTCACCCTGCAGATGACCGTAGGTGTCGTTGTATTGTTTGAACCAGTCGATATCCAGCAAAATGATCGCGATGGTTGCATGACTCCGGCTTGCCCGCCCCCACTCCTGCTGCAAGGCCGCATCGAAGCAGCGTCGATTGGCCAGGTGCGTCAGGCTGTCCGTGTGAGCGATGATCTCCAGGTCGTTCCTGGCGATGTTCAGTTCACCCTCCGCCGTGATCAACTGCTGGATTTGCCGGTACAGCAGGACGCCCAGAAAAACCAGCGCCAGGATAATGATGCCGGTGATGGTCATGGACCGCTGTGCATAGGCCCACCAGGGCGCGAGCACATGCTGGCAGGAGATGCCGGCAGCGGCGACGATGGGCAACCCGGACACGCGCCGATAGGCGTAGATCCTTTCCACCCCATCCACCACGGAGTTGATCACCGCGGTGCCGCTGTCGCTGTACGGCAGATAGCGAGTGAAGATATCGCCCTTGGCCACATTGGTGGTCATCAGTGCGGTTAAGGTGGGCCGCCGTGCGAGCAGGTCGCCATTGTTCAGAGCGAGAAAGATCACGCCCTTGTCGTCTACATCCATACGCTGGAAAAACGCCTGGAAATAAGCCACCGGCACGGTGGCCAGGGCAACGCCTGCAAAACTGCCATCCGCCGCATTGATACGTCGACTGACCGGGATGACCATGTCCCCCGTATTGCGGCTCTCTACAATGGACCCTACATGAATGGACGGGTCAGGGTTGTCGCGGTGGTAGATGAAGTAAGCACGGTCTTCGTTGTTGCGGGTCTGCACGCCCTTGGCAAAGGAATTGGCGACCCAGTTGCCTTGAGCATCGTAGATGAACAGCCCTTGTAGCCCTTTGACGTTCACCAGGTCTTGAGCCATCAGTCTGGTCAAGCGGCTTTGCTGCTCGCCTGCGGCGCCATCCTGCTCAACACGCTCGGCAAGGTCACGCAGCGTATTGTCAGCCTGCTGCAGGGTGTCCTGAGCCTGCTGTTCGGCAGCAAGCACGATATTGGACACCGCAATCCTCGCCGTGGCGACGCGCTCGAGCTTGGATTGGTTCATCTGCCAGGCGGTGGCCAGGATCAACGATAGACAAACCAGGGCAATGAAGCCGATCAAAGCTTTGCTGAGCGCCGAGGGGGTAAGCCTCGTCGGAATAAAGGAAAGCGGCTTCATAGGATTGTCATCAAATTGGCAGTGAAACCCTCTATGCAGTTTTCGTACCTTTGCGACACTGAACCTGAGCATCTTGTTGCGCCAGGGTAATACTGGCCTTAGTTGTATCGATGCCCGCCACGCTAGTTGCTCAAGAAGTTGTTACAGGTATCCGGTTTTTTGACGATACAGCTTCTGAGCTGTCCGAAAACAGCTGCCGATACGCTACTGTGAGAGGTGCTCCAATGCCAATGTATCGAACGTTGCTTTTCCGGCGTGGCGCAAGCGCATGCTGTCAGAGTGCCTTCACCGGTGCCGACATAGCGGCGTTGCTTATCGATCGCTTCGTGTTTCAGGTGCGATCAGCTTATAGCGATGGCCTCAAATGAATAGTTACCCAGTCGGCGATGATGACGAAGAACGTATTCGAATCCTGAATGCCTTTTCGTTGATGGATACCCCATCTGAGCACGAATACGATCAGATCGTGCAAATGGCATCGCGGATTTTCGACGTGCCCATTGTTTTGATTTCTCTGGTTCATCGCGACCGGCAATTCTTCAAGGCGCGTGTTGGCCTCGATGTCTGCGAAACGGGCCGCGACGTCTCATTCTGCAATTTTGCGCTCATGGGCCGTAACGTTTTTCTGGTGCCTGATGCATTGCAGGATGAGAGGTTCAGCTCAAACGCGCTGGTGATTGGCGCTCCCTATATTCGCTTTTATGCCGGGGCGCCGCTGATAACCGCCAGCGGTCATGTGCTGGGCAGCCTGTGCCTGATCGACAATAAACCTCGAGAAACCTTCTCGGAGCGAGATCAGCGGGTTCTTCAGGACCTGGCGGTCATGGTCATCGAGAGAATGGAGTTGCGTCGACTCGAGCTCGAGAATGAAGACAGCCACGCCCGCTTCATGAATATCACCTCGACTTCACCCGACGCGATCATCTGCTCGGACAGCAAAAACCGGATCATCTCATGGAACAACTCGGCCGAACTCATTTTCGGGCATCGATCCGAGGACGCCATGGGAAAGCCTCTCGACATCATTATTCCGCCCGAAATGCGCTCCAGGCATCATGCAGGTTTATCGAGGGTGGCTGCAGGCGGCCCGGCCTCCATTATCGGAAAATCCATCAACCTGACGGCCATCCATCGCGACGGTCATACCCTCCCCATAGAGCTCTCGCTCTCACAATGGACATATGCCGGCGAGCCACAATTCGGAGCGATCATTCGGGACATCACCCAGCGTGTCGAGGCGGACAAATTACTCAAGCATGCGGCCGAATACGATCACCTGACCGGGCTTGCCAATCGATCGACACTCAAGAGGCGGATCAAGGAGGCGTGCGATGCGCAGCTGTCAGCAGCCATCCTGTTGATCGATCTGGACGGCTTCAAGGACGTCAATGACACGTTGGGCCACGCTGCAGGTGATTTTGTGCTCAAGGTGACCTCTCACCGTCTTCGCGAACACGTACCGGCCTGCCATATGGTCTCGCGTCTGGGCGGCGATGAGTTTGTCGTGTTCCTGTCCGACACGGCAGACCCTGACAAGGCGATCAAGCTGGGCCTGGCGCTTATCGCGGTCATCGAGGAACCGATAGAGTTTGAAGACAATTCGGTCTACATCGGCGCCAGCATTGGCGTCTCCGTAAGGTGTGGCTCCGACTACGACGAGGAGCAAATGCTCGGTAATGCGGACCTGGCGCTCTACCAGGCCAAGTCTGACGGACGCTCCCTTGTTCGCACCTTCACCTCCGAGCATCGACAGACCGCTTCACGACGAGGCGCGCTCAGCTCATCGATGCGTCAGGCATGGGCCAACAAAGAGTTTGAGCTTTATTACCAACCCCAGGTACGACTTGCGGATGGTCGTATCACCGGAGCCGAGGCCCTTATACGCTGGAACCATCCGACACTGGGTGTGGTGTCCCCGGCGGTTTTTCTACCTGCACTGGAAGCGGGTCTGCTTGCGGTGCCGGTGGGCGAATGGATCCTGCGTTCAGCCTGTGAGCAGGCAGCGCAATGGCGAAATACCGGCTGTGAAGAATTCCGCATCGGCGTCAACCTGTTCGCCGCGCAGTTTCGCATGCGTGACTTTGCCGAAATGGTTGAAAGTGCGCTTGAAGACTTTTCTTTGCCGGCACACTCGCTCGAACTGGAGATCACGGAAAACATCATCCTGCGAAACGAACAGCGCATTATGGAACCGCTGCGCCACCTTCGCTCATTGGGAGTGGGCATTGCATTCGATGATTTCGGTACCGGCTATGCGTCTCTGAGCCTGCTGAAAGACTATCCGGTGACACGGCTGAAGATTGACCGCTCATTCGTGAGTGGCGTGGATCGCAGCAAAAAAGACGAAGTCATCATCGAGGCCGTTATCAGGCTGGCGAACGGCTTCAATCTTCAAGTCACGGCAGAAGGCATAGAAACCCGTGAGCAGGAAAGTCTGATGCGCCATTATGTGTGCGACGAAGGCCAAGGCTATCTGTACGGTCGCCCCATGCCGGCGCATGAATTCACCGAGCGCTATATCTCGCGTTACAACCGGCAAGCTGAAGTGCTCAAGCACAAATGACTCAGAACGAGCCTGGGCAGGCTCGTCTGATCGCGCAAGGCGGATGCTTCTGGTGATCGCTCAGTCCGGCGTCAGTACACCGCGCTGGATCTGGTCGCGTTCGATGGATTCGAACAACGCCTTGAAGTTGCCTTCGCCAAACCCGTCATCGCCCTTGCGCTGAATGAATTCGAAAAACACCGGGCCCATCAGCGTTGCGGAGAATATCTGCAACAGCAAACGACGCTCGCCGCCTTCGGAAGAACCATCGAGCAGAATACCGCGTGACTTGAGCTCGGCTTCCGGCTCACCGTGATCAGGCAGGCGGCCTTGCAGCATCTCGTAGTAGGTATCCGGCGGCGCGGTCATGAAGCGCATGCCGGTTGCTTTCAGCGCGTCCCAGGTCTTGATCAGGTCATCGGTAAAGAACGCCACGTGCTGAATGCCTTCGCCATTGAACTGCATCAGGAACTCTTCAATCTGCCCCGCGCCCTTGGACGACTCTTCGTTCAGCGGAATGCGGATCATGCCGTCCGGGGCGGTCATGGCTTTGGAGGTCAGGCCGGTGTATTCGCCCTTGATGTCGAAGTAACGCAGCTCGCGGAAATTGAACAGCTTTTCATAGAAACCGGCCCAATACGCCATGCGTCCGCGGTACACGTTGTGGGTCAGGTGATCGATGAATTTCAGACCGGCACCGACCGGATGGCGGTCAACGCCTTCGATGAAGTTGAAATCGATGTCGTAGATCGACGTGCCCTCGCCGAAGCGATCGATCAGGTACAACGGCGCGCCACCGATGCCCTTGATCGCGGGCAGGCGCAACTCCATGGGTCCTGTCGCGATTTCCAGCGGTTGTGCACCCAGTTCCAGTGCCCGGTTATAGGCCTTCTGCGCATCCTTCACGCGGAACGCCATACCGCATACCGAAGGACCATGCTCGGCGGCAAAGTACGATGCCAGGCTGTGCGGCTCGTTGTTGAGGATCAGGTTGATCGCGCCCTGACGAAACAGGGACACGTCCTTGGAGCGGTGCGTTGCGACTTTGGTGAAGCCCATCATCTGAAACACAGGCTCAAGGCTGTTGGGCGTCGGTGAGGCGAACTCGATGAATTCAAAGCCCATCAGGCCCATTGGATTTTCGTAAAGATCAGCCATGACTGGCTCCTTGCAGGAAAGTGAGAGTGGGTACCCTGGCAATCACTGTCCTGCGGGCGGCGCACACGGAATCCCTCGCACGCTGCGTGCGAGAAAATCACCGAATATCAGTTGCAGACCAAGAATCTTCATGAGGGCAGCCTACTCCGGCTTGTCCGATTGTGCATCAGGGTGTGCCTGGTAAAAGGCCGGGGGCTGCAGGGCCAGGTGCTCGACCCGCTGATACGCGCACACGCAGTCAGGTCGACGTGGTAACGATGCGCTGCGTACAACCGGGATAGCAGGTAAATATTCGCATGGATGCGGTGTTTTTTATTTTCGTAAACCTATTACGTAATGCGTAAATTGCGTGATCCGCACTACGCTGTCAACTCAAGCCTCGCAGCGAATGAGCTAGGATGCATTAACCCGACAAAAACAACCCAGGGTGGCTTGATGAACATTCTGTACGACGAACGCATCGACGGCGTGCTGCCCGCCGTCGACAAGCAGCAGCTGTTGCAGGCGCTGCAACAGCAGTTGCCCGACCTGGACATCCTGCATCGCCCCGAAGAGCTGCGGCCTTACGAGTGCGACGGGTTGTCGGCCTATCGCACCACACCGATGCTGGTGGCACTGCCGCGACATGTGGAAGAAGTACAGACGCTGCTCAGGCTGTGCCACGCACGTCGCGTACCGGTGGTCGCTCGCGGGGCCGGCACCGGGCTGTCGGGGGGCGCGTTGCCACTGGAAAAAGGCGTGCTGCTGGTCATGGCGCGTTTCAACCAGATCCTCGATATCGACCCTTCCGCGCGCCTTGCGCGGGTTCAGCCCGGCGTGCGCAACCTGGCCATTTCCCAGGCGGCAGCGCCCCACGGCCTGTATTACGCGCCCGACCCGTCCTCGCAAATCGCCTGCTCCATCGGCGGCAATGTGGCGGAAAATGCCGGCGGCGTGCATTGCCTCAAATACGGGCTGACCGTGCACAACCTGCTCAAGGTCAAGATCCTGACGGTGGAAGGCGAGCCGATGACACTGGGCAGCAACACGCTTGATTCACCGGGCTTCGACCTGCTGGCACTGTTCACCGGCTCCGAAGGCATGCTCGGCGTCATTACCGAAGTCACGGTCAAGCTGTTGCCCAGACCGCAGGTGGCCAAGGTGCTGCTGGCGGCGTTCGATTCCGTGGAAAAGGCCGGACGCGCGGTTGCCGATATCATCGCCGCGGGCATCATCCCCGGCGGGCTGGAGATGATGGACAATCTGGCGATTCGTGCCGCCGAGGATTTCATTCACGCAGGCTACCCGGTCGATGCCGAAGCCATCCTGCTCTGCGAACTGGACGGCGTCGAAGCCGATGTACATGCCGACTGCGAACGGGTCAGCGAGGTGTTGACACTGGCAGGCGCGACCGAAGTGCGCCAGGCCAAAGACGAGGCCGAACGGGTCCGCTTCTGGGCCGGGCGCAAGAACGCTTTCCCGGCCGTGGGTCGCCTGTCGCCGGATTACTACTGCATGGACGGGACCATCCCGCGCCGTGAGTTGCCGGGCGTCTTGCGCAGCATCAGGGAGCTATCTGAGCAATACGGCTTGCGCGTCGCCAACGTGTTTCATGCGGGCGATGGCAACATGCATCCGCTGATCCTGTTCGATGCCAATCAACCGGGTGAGCTGGAGCGCGCCGAGGCACTGGGCGGCAAAATCCTCGAGCTATGCGTCAAGGTCGGCGGCAGTATCACCGGCGAGCACGGTGTCGGTCGCGAGAAGATCAATCAGATGTGCGCCCAGTTCAATAGCGACGAGCTGACCTTCTTCCATGCCATCAAGGCGGCATTCGACGCCAGTGGCCTGCTCAACCCCGGCAAGAACATCCCGACCCTGCATCGTTGCGCGGAATTTGGCGCCATGCACATCCACGCCGGGCAGTTGCCGTTCCCCGACCTGGAGCGCTTCTGATGAGCACGATGGACAACGACGTCAGCCAGGCACTGCTCGAGCGGGTCAATCAGGCGCTGCGCGACAACACGCCGTTACGCATTCAGGGCGGCAACAGCAAGGCTTCTCTCGGTCGTGAAACCGCTGGCGAACTGCTCGATACCCGCGAGCACCGTGGCATCGTCAGTTATGACCCGACAGAACTGGTGATCACCGCACGCGCCGGCACGCCATTGAGCGAGCTGATGCAGACGCTGGACGCCGCAGGCCAGATGCTGCCTTGCGAACCGCCCGACTTCGGCGCGGCAACGCTCGGCGGCATGGTCGCTGCGGGGCTCTCGGGACCGCGCCGCCCGTGGAGCGGATCGGTGCGTGATTTCGTGCTGGGTACGCGGGTCATCACCGGTCTTGGCAAGCACCTGCGTTTCGGCGGGGAAGTCATGAAGAACGTTGCAGGCTATGACGTCTCGCGCCTGATGGCAGGCAGTTTCGGCTGCCTGGGGCTGCTGACCGAGGTGTCGCTCAAGGTGCTGCCCAAACCACGTCTGTGCAGCAGTATCGCGCTGGAAATGGACAGCGCGCTGGCCTTGGCGCGCCTCGCCGAGTGGGGTCAGCAACCGATACCGATCAGCGCGGCCAGCCATGATGGCCACGTATTGCGCCTGCGCCTGGAGGGCGGTGAAGGTTCTGTGGCAGCGGCCAGGGACCGGCTTGGCGGCGAGCTGCTTGATGCCGCGTACTGGCAACAGTTGAATGCGCACCGCCTGCCCTTCTTCGATGACCCGCGGCCCCTGTGGCGGCTCTGTGTACCTGCCGACAGCCACCTGCCGGATCTGCCGGGCGAGCAGTTGATCGACTGGGGTGGCGCGCAACGCTGGCTCAAGTCGGACGCTGACGGACAGACCATTCGAGCCATCACCATGGCGGTTGGCGGCCATGCGACCTGCTACAGCCAAGGCGTCGTCGACAGCCCGTTTGAACCGTTGGCCGCACCTGTGCTGCGCTACCATCAGGCACTCAAGACCCGACTCGACCCGCAGGGGATTTTCAACCCCGGTCGACTGTACGCGGAGCTTTGACATATGCAGACCACGTTGAGTGAACACGCCAGAACCCTGCCGCGCGCCGAAGAAGCCGAACGTATCCTGCGCAGTTGTGTGCATTGCGGTTTCTGTAACGCCACGTGTCCGACCTATCAATTGCTGGGTGATGAGCTGGACGGGCCACGTGGCAGGATCTACCTGATCAAGCAGGTCCTCGAAGGTCAGCCGGTCACCGAGAAAACCCGTCTGCATCTGGACCGCTGCCTGAGCTGTCGCAATTGCGAGACCACTTGCCCGTCCGGCGTGGATTACCACAACCTGCTGGACATCGGCCGCGCGGCGGTTGAGGCGCTGGTGCCACGGCCACTCGCGGAACGCATGCTGCGTGAAGGCTTGCGTCGGGTCATCCCCCACCCCGGACTGTTCAAATCCCTGACCGGCATGGGCCTGAAGTTCAGGCCGTTGCTGCCACAGGCCCTGGCCACCAAGCTGCCTGCGGCGATCCATCCTGCCGGGCTTCGCCCGCACGCCGGTCATGCGCGCCAGGTGCTGCTGCTGGAAGGTTGCGTTCAGCCGGGCCTGTCGCCCAACACCAATAGCGCCACGGCGCGGGTGCTGGATCGTCTGGGCATCGGCATCACTCCAGTCAGCCAGGCGGGCTGCTGCGGCGCCGTGGATTACCACCTCAATGCACAGGAGACCGGGCTGGACCGGGCGCGGCGCAACATCGATGCATGGTGGCCTGCGCTGCAGGGCGGTGCTGAAAGCCTGATCCAGACGGCCAGTGGTTGCGGAGCCTTCGTCAAGGACTACGGCCACCTGCTGCGCCATGATCCAGCCTATGCCGACAAGGCCGGGCAGATCAGCGCGCGAACCAAGGATCTGGTCGAACTGCTGCGCGACGAACCGCTGGAAACCCTCGGAATCAAGACCGATCAGCGCCTGGCGTTTCACTGCCCGTGTACGCTGCAACACGCGCAAAAACTCGGCGGCGAAGTGGAGCGCGTCCTGACTCGTCTAGGCTTCAATCTGACCACAGTGCCGGACGGTCATCTATGCTGCGGCTCTGCAGGCACCTACTCCATCACCCAGCCAGCCATCGCCCGGCAGCTGCGCGACAACCGCATGAACGCGCTGGAGAGCGGCAAACCGCAGGTGATTGCCACCGCCAATATCGGCTGTCAGACCCATCTGGCCAGTGCCGGGCGAACGCCAGTGCGGCACTGGATCGAACTGATCGACGCAGTGCTTGGCACGCCTGAATCACACTGAACCCTATTCAATAATCACTGCTCCGGAGAACCCCATGAAGATCAAAGCCGTCCTGACCCAGACCGAAGTCAGCCTGATGCTCGGTGTCGCACGCGAAGAGGCGCAGGCCAATGGCTGGGCCGTTTCCATCGCCGTCGTTGATGACGGCGGCCATTTGCTGGCATTCGAAAGACTGGACGACGCCGCACCGATCAGCAGCTACATCGCGATCGAAAAAGCCCGCACCTCGGCACTCGGCAAACGTGAGTCCAAGGGTTACGAAGAGATGGTCAATGGCGGGCGCACTGCATTCCTGAGTGCTCCGCTGCTGACTTCCCTGGAAGGCGGTGTGCCGGTCATCGTCGACGGCCAGGTAATCGGTGCGCTGGGGGTTTCAGGCGTGAAGGCCGAACAGGATGCTCAAGTCGCCAGGGCCGGTGTCGCAGCGCTTGACGCCGACTGACGGTCGACCCGGCCGGTAACGCGAAAGCCAGGCCACCGCAGGAGTCTTCATAGCCGGTAGATCGAAATCCAGCTCATGTCCGGATGGCTGGAATAGATATACGTGCCGGTCTTGTTGAGTACCGCGCCGCCTACCGACGGAAAGTAGGCAATGCAGGTGGCGATGCCCTTTACCGTATCGATCCGGTAAACGTCGTAATTACAGGTATAGATCGCGTAGACATAGCGGTCATCCGGTGTCACTCCAATGACTTTCACCGGGTAGCCCTGCGTGCCGATCCTTTCCCTGTAGAAGGTTTTGTTGGTCGCGGCATCGATGATGTAGACCTCGTCGATGCCACCGACATACAGCCAGGCGCCATCGGAACTGAAGACCATCGAGCGCGGGTCGGAAAATCCGGGAATGTCGTGTTGCAGGTAATCGACCTTGCTGATCGCAAGAACATCGGTAGGCGCGGTCCGGTCAACCAGCATGGTCGCGTAAAACCTGTCGTTCAACGGGCTGATCCCGAGGGCCAGCGATGCGTTGGTCAGGGCGCCCAGATCGAACTCGTTCTCGACCGTGTAATTATCGGTCTCGATCAGGCGAATCAACCCGCCGAGCGCGTTCTGAAAGGAAAGACAGATAAAACGGCCATCGGCACTGCACAGGATCCTGTTGACGTTGGCTGCCGGCAGTATCCTGATCACTTCGCGCATGCGCGTATCGACCACGTAGCACCTTTTCTGGCCAATGGTGTAAAGCCTTTTGCCATCAGGGCTCAGGGTAATCGCGCCCGCCCCTGCCCGCTTGATGGCACCCGTTACGCTGGCACTGGCGATGTCGACCACACTGACTTCGCGACCGCTTTCATGGGCGACATACAACGTGGTTTCATCAGGGCTGATAGCGATCTCTGCAGGTACAAAGCCCAGCGGGATAATGCCGGTCAGCCACGCGATATCCAGGGGGACACCTGAACCGACGGGGTCGACGATATGCGTCAGGGCTCTAACGTTCTGAGATGCTTTTTTTTGCATTTCTCTCACCTTCAATAGGTCTTGTAAGACCGCCAGAACGGGGAATAGATAAGAAGATATATCCCCGTCATCCAACGATGCGGCCAAGACACTTATGCCGCTCCGAGCCAAAAACGTAGGGTCATTGAATACTCAACACGGGGGGATGGGTACTGTCAGAAATAACAGTCGAAATGGGCCGGAACCGTTCGAATGAGGGTATCGACGGCAGTGCAGGACAGCACGGTCGGGCACTCCAGCCCGGAGGCATCAAGCCCGCAGAGCGCCCCTACCATTGGTCAGCGCGATGCTCCGGGGAAGGCTCGTCGGTGTCGGCTTGGGGAAAAGACTCAAGAGCTTTCCCGCACCACCAGTTCAAACCCGAGATCGACCTGCGGGTGCTGGGCGACCCCGTCCAGCAGGCCCAGCAATACCTGAGCAGCACGCTGCCCGACTGCTTCTCTGGGCGTGCGAATCGAGGTCAGGCGCGGCACCATGTGCGCGGACCCAGGCAGGTCGTTGAAGCCCACCAGCGAGACCCGTTCGGGGATCGCGACACCCAGGCGCAAGGCCTCCAGCGCAGCGCCCTGCGCCAGGTCGTCATTACAGAAGAACACCCCGTCGACATCCGGGTGCTGGTCAAGCAGGCGCGCAAACAACTCCCCGCCCAGGCCGATCGACGAGGCCTGGCGTGTCGAGACCTGCAGCGCGGGGTCGAACAGCCCGGCGTCTTCCAGCACCCGACGGAACCCGGCGCCACGTTGCAGTACACGGGGGTCGAGTTGGGCGGCCATGTACGCCAGCCGACGGCGGCCACGCCCGATCAGGTGACGCGCGGCTTCGGCACCGGCCTGTTGTTGCGAGAACCCGACGCAATAGGCGCCCAGGCGGGTGTCGAGCTCCATCATGTGCACACAGGGTATGCCACTGGTTTCAAGCATCTGGCGGGACGCTGCCGTGTGGTCGAAACCGGTCAGCAGAATACCGCGCGGGCGATTGACCAGATGGTTGCGCAGCAGCTTCTCTTCCTCTTCAGGCGAGTAATGGTAGTTGCCGATGACCACGTCCAGGCCACGCACGCGCAATACGTCCTGAATGGCTTCCAGCGTCTCGATGAATAACTGGTTGGAAAGCGACGGCACCAGCACCACAACGGTCTGACTGCAGGAAGAGGCCAGCGCCCTGGCTGCCGGATTGGCTACATAACCCAGACTCTGCGCCGCAGCACGGACCTTTTCGACCAGCTCAGGCGCCACGGTGCTGATACCGCGCAAGGCTCGCGAGGCGGTGATCGGAGAGACGCCAGCCAGCTTCGCCACTTCATTGAGCGTGGGGCGACCGGTAGAGCGGGAACCAATGCGTATCATGCGTTGCCAACTAACATAAGGGTTGCCAAATGTGTCGAATGCGCCATAAGGTAGCGCTGTCTCATGGAATGTGACAATGCTTTATCGCTGGTTTCACAGGGGTTGCCCGGTTCGGGTCCCGCGGAGAACAGCCTCCCATGCTTATTGATGAGCCCAAAACAACGACAAATAACTGGAACAGCCCGGGCTGGGACTCATGTCCAGCCGAAAGAAGACAGCGCTGTCTCCAGATGAGGTGCCTACTGTGACAACTGCGAATACTGCTATTTCCGCCCTTGTGGTGATGGGTGTGTCTGGCTGCGGCAAAAGCGCCGTGGGTGCCGAGATTGCCCTGAACAGCGGCGGCCGCCTGATCGAAGGCGACGCGTTCCATCCACCGGCCAACATCGAAAAGATGAGCGCCGGAACCCCCCTCAACGATGAAGACCGTGCCGGCTGGCTGACCCGCCTGGGCGAAGAGATGGCTGCCGCCCTCGCCAAGGGTGAACACCCGGTCCTGACCTGCTCGTCGCTCAAGCTCATCTATCGCCAGCGCCTGCGTGATGCGGTGCCTGGCCTGGGTTTCGTTTTTCTGGAACTCAGCAAGGAACTCGCCAGCGAACGCTGCTCGCATCGGCCTGGGCACTTCATGCCCGCCAGCCTGGTGGACAGCCAGTTCGCGACGCTCGAGCCGCCCTATGGCGAACCGCTGACATTGATCGTGGACGCGTCCCAGCCTATCGATGTCATCGGCAAACAAGCCGCAGCATGGTGGAAAGGCTCTCACGCCTGATAAAGGCGTGAGTGCAAAAGACAGCGCTGTCTTGCGCACACACGATTGAAGTCGGCGCTGTCTAACAGTTCCTTAAAACAATAAACCGGAGAGACACCCATGTTCGGTATGACCCATGAGACGTTCCTGCTCGTCGATGCGTTGGTGACCATCGTCGGCCTGGTGCTGCTGATCACCACCTTCAAGGTGCACCCTTTCGTCGCGTTGACCCTGGCGGCAGGCTTTCTTGGCCTGACCTCGGGAATGCCGGTCGAAAAAGTCATGAAATCCTTCCAGGACGGCTTCGGCGGCGTGCTGGGCTTCGTCGGCATCATCCTCGGCCTGGGCACCATGCTCGGCAAGCTGATGGCTGACTCGGGCGGCGCGGACCAGATTGCGCAAACGCTGATACGCACCTTCGGCAAACAGAAAGTGCACTGGGCAATGATGTTCTCTGCCTTCCTGGTGGGCATCCCGCTGTTCTTCGAGATCGGTTTTGTCCTGCTGATCCCGCTGGTGTTCATTGTTGCGCGGCGCACCGGCGTGCCTATCGTCAAGATCGGCATTCCGCTGCTGGCAGGCCTGTCGGCCGTCCACGGTCTGGTTCCGCCGCATCCGGGCCCGCTGCTGGCCATCGGTATCTTCGGCGCCGATATCGGCAAGACCATTTTCTACGGACTGATCGTAGCGCTGCCAACTGCAATCATCGCTGGCCCGATCTTCGGTAACTGGATTTCCAAGAGCATCCCCGGTACGCCGTCCAAGGAACTGATGGATCAGATCGCCAAGGAGTCGAGCACTGAAAACCTGCCAGGCTTCGGCATCACGCTGGTGACCATCCTGCTGCCAGTCTTCCTGATGCTGCTCAAGACCCTTGCCGATGTAGTGTTGCCGGAAAACAACATGTTCCGCATCTGGATGGACCTGATCGGTCACCCGATCACCGCCCTGCTTGCCGCGCTGTTGCTGGCGTTCTACACCTTTGGTGCCGCACGTGGTTTTGATCGCAGCAAGATCATGAAGCTGCTGGACCAGAGTCTGGCTCCGGTGGCGGCAATCGTGCTGATTGTGGGCGCAGGCGGTGGCTTCAAGCAGATGCTGGTCGCCAGTGGCGTCGGTGACGTGATCGGGCACATGGCCGTGCAGGCGCAGATCAACCCGATCATGCTGGCCTGGCTGGTTGCGGCGGTGATCCGCGTCGCAACCGGTTCGGCGACGGTGGCAACCATTACCGGTGCCGGCATCGTAGCGCCGGTGGTCGGCCTGATTCCAGGGGTCAATCGCGAGCTGCTGGTGCTGGCAACCGGCGCCGGTTCGTTGATCCTCTCGCACGTCAATGACGCCGGGTTCTGGCTGGTGAAGCAGTACTTCAACATGACCGTTGCCGAGACCTTCAAGACCTGGACGGTGATGGAAACCATCCTCTCGGTCGTCGGCCTGATTTTCATCATGCTGTTATCAATGGCTGTGTAACCCCCGGACGAGCCTTCGCGGGAGCTGAAGCCCGCGAAGGCCTGGTCCCGCCTCACGCCTGTGCATCACCCTTCCCAGCCCCCCGCAATACACCGCATCAGCGTGGACACTACGGTGATCCGCAGCCCCTTCCTACACAATCGTTCACCACTTTCATTTGAATTTTCAGAAAGCCCGGGCAATCTGGTGCAGTCGTGCCTACGCTTATAGTCATATCGAAATGGCTTGAGCGGTACCGTCGGCTGAGACGATGATGACCCGGAACGGTGCAGCGGTTGACGTTACTTTTTATATGACGCCAGTAAATACGGGCATTTTCACGTCGAAACGGGCAGAATTGGCGCACTCGTCGTATCCGGGATGCAAATCTCGATGACAAGAAAATGAACCGAGGGAATTTAATTCACCTGTGCGACGTCATAAGACGGATGCATTTGGATGCACTCGGCAACAATCACCACGCAAAGGCAAACGCCAGCCTCTTGAGAGAGGCGTTTTCAAGAGGCCATCAAGGAAAAGATTATGTTGATACTCACTCGCAAAGTAGGCGAAAGCATAAACATCGGTGACGAGATCACCGTCACGATTCTTGGCGTTCAAGGGCTTCAAGTCCGCCTGGGCATCAATGCACCCAAAAATGTTTCAGTGCATCGTGAAGAAATCTACAAACGTATCCAGGCAGAACTGGCTCCCAACCAGGACCCACAATAATTCCCGCACTACCCCCTTATTCAATGCTGACCTGCCGTTTATTGGCAGACCGGCCGTACGGCGTCCCTGGGACGCCGTTTTTTATGGCCGCCATTCTGCGCTTCTCTGCTGCACCGGCCTAACCGGCCTGAAGGCCTAAAGCCGCCTGCATGAACCCCTCCGAAATGAACGTCTCGGTAGCTACAGGCTGATGAGCGAGTCTGCGCGTGACCGCCTCCAGCACCACTCGGCTGGCATCATGATGAAACTGCCAGACACCGTATATCCGGCCGTCGAAGGCGGGTTCGCTGCCCAATTGCGGATCGACGCCCAGTCCGGCGCCCAGACCGAAAAGATGCAGGCCCTTGATTCGACGACCGTGCTGGTCGAACGGGCAGCCGCCAGCGTCCGAATCGAGCCCCCCCTTGGCCTCGCGCAAACTGACGAGGTTGCCATCGGCATCACTCAGTCTGGGCAACACGGGCTGATAGCCAGAACACTGTACGATCACAGCCGAGTCGGCCAGAACGAGTCGGGCCTGCTCGTGTTCATCGGGGCGTCCGCCCAGTGTCTGCAGCATCTGCACGCGCACGCCGGTTTTGCCTACGCGTCCGCTTTGCAGCGCTTGGCGCCCGATCTCCAGCGCACGGTAACGCAAACCTCCGGAACGGTTGATCCGACCTGAAACCGGACAGACATCAAGCTGCGCGTCGAATGCGTAGCCGGCTGCGTGCGCCAGTTCAGCACTTTCGTAAAACAGCCTGATGCTGCTTCGATGAACGAGTGACAGCTCCTGCAAGCCGGCAAACTCCAGTGCATCCGCCAGATTCTCCAGCGTCGAGAAAGCGCTGTGAGATCCCCCGACGATGGTGATGCGCCCGTTATCGGCCAGCGCCGGGGCAAACACTTCGCGTAACTGCACCGCGTTCATGCGCAACAAGCGGTCAGCGCTCTGGACAGTGCAGTTATCCGGCAGCGCCAGGCCTTGTCGGGCAAGATCATCGATCAGGTGTTGTGGATCCTGGCGCCCGCCCAGATTGAGTACCAGCGTCTGGCAGCGCACGCGTCTTTTGCCGTACACGCTGTCAACGTGCAGACAGAACTCGTCGCCCTCGCAAATCACCTCATCCAGGCGCGTGCCGGACCAGACCTCTACGCCATAACGTTGCACGATGTGCTCCAGCACCAGCCTGGCGGCCTCGGCCATGAGCAGGCCCACATCCGACAGCTGCGGCGCACTCTGTGCCTGTGCCTTGATGCGCCAATAGGCTGCCGAGTACTCGAGAGGTTCGAACACCTCGCGCAATGCCGGATCGCGAAGGCAATCAATGAACACATCGCCTACCGAGTTGGCAGTGATCCGGTAATCTCCCAGCGCACCCGCACCGGGCTGGTCGCTCGCATCAATGACAATCAGTCCTTTGGCAGCGAGCCCGGGCATCGCGCCGCTCTTCAGGGCGTTGAACAAAAAGCCCATGCCCGCGAGCCCGGCCCCTCCCACCACGCAACCGCAAGCTGTTTCCATACAGTTATCAAACATAATGATGCTCCATCGTCATTTTCATACGTGGGTGCAGTCCAGAAGTTCTGGATGTCGAATACCTGATTGATAAGGCGAACCAGCGTCCCTGCACGATTCGAGGCGAAACACATGCAGCACACTACACACGCGCTCATTCACGGCGCCCATGGGACGACATGATTAGAGAAGGTGTTCTTCACAAAAAATTACAATAGGACCAACAGACACAGGCCCTGAGTTCAGACCTGACAGGAAGAAGGCATCATGCTACCGCCCTTTTTAAGGCAACGTTTTTATCAACCTGAAAAGAGTGACAATCCGTTACAAAATAAGTAGGGCAACTGAATAGTTGCAAAGAAAAGCGGGAGTGTCAAATGGGCGGCAACGGTCTGGAACGCTTTATAACCTGATGATTTGAATGATCTTGTATCTTTTGATCGTTAAATGCCCCTTCAAAAGAGCAGTTTTCGCTGACATTAACGCATTCAATGCGTTCAACTTATTTTTTATCGTCTGCGCTAAAAACAGCAAGCTTTCGACGCTGTTAATTTGACGAGCACAAAACGGCTGTGCGCCAACACAGGTTCGCGTTCATGAAGACCAGCCGAGCCTCTCTCCCTGCGCTGAATGCGGTCGACAAGCGGCCCGTAGAAACGACAAGGCCCCGATCAGCGATGATCAGGGCCAGGTATCGTGATGCCAGGGCATCAGCGGGGTGCAGCAGTATCAGGCAGCGCTGTAATACGCTTTCGAGACACGGGGCATTACCGGCGCTTCGCGCAATTCAGCCACCAGGTCAGCGATGTCCCGAACCGTATTGATACGGCTGAGCGGCCGGCTCTTCTGAAGCTGGGCGCGCCCCGATACCGGATCGCTTATCTGCACATTCATCTGATCATTGGCAATCGTACAGGTGCAACGCAACGGCAGAAGCGCACGTTCAACCATACTCCTGAGTTCTAACTCGGACAGTCCACTCGCGATCATCTCTTTATCTCCTTATGTGTGTAAGCATGTCCCGACAGTGACAAATTCTTGATAATTTTTATTGTTGATGACTTTTTAAAAACGGCCCGCGCCAGCCCGCCAATTATCCGTCGCCACTCACGTGATGCTTAAACCCGTTATACACTGCGCGCTGCACTTCAGGCAACTTCCATAACTGAATATCGATAACCCTTTTAACGCCGCTTCTTATTGAACGCACCCGTGGAAAAAACGATTCACCGCCCTGCTCATCAACAAAATGGCACGTGGCGTGAACCACCGTGGATAACATGCACGTAAAAGAAGGAAGTAAAGACTGACGAACGGTTGAAGAGTGAAACGGGGGCGGCTCTCGCAAGGCACGCCCGCTCCTTCAAAAGAGTCGTGCGTGCCCTGCTCGAAAACTTACTCTTGTTCGTCCTGCATATTCTCTTTTGCGTCGGTGCCGGACAGCCGCAGGTGAATCAGCGCAACACGCTCGCCACGCTTATCGAGCTTTTCTTCGATATGGAAAGGACGGAACCCCATCCGCGGATAGAACAGCAGGCCCGGGACGTTGTGGTTGTAGCAGGACGCGATCATTTCGCTCGCTTCGTGCTTGTCGAACGCAATCCCCATCATGGTGGTGATCATGAAGCGCCCTACCCCTCTGGAGCGGGCTTTCGGTGCGATGATGACGTTGCCCAGCGAACAGCGGCCGCGAAAGGTGCAGAGAGAGAAGTTGGCAAACCCTACCACTTCGCCATCCATCTCGATGACGGTCGAATCATGACGCGTCTCGAGCGCATGGATGAGTTGCGAGGCGGTCAGCGGGTACGTTGCCCTGGGGAACATATAGAACAGCTCATCGGCATTCTGCGGCATCTCGCAGATGAGGGGGACGTCTTTTTCTTCCAGGGGACGGTGAGTGAACATAGGCGGTAACCTCTTGAAGAAATTGAAGAAAGCGCGGGAATACAGCAAGCAGATCGGCGAATCCGGCGACGGTAGATGACAAAAACACAGCGCCCTCGCCCACACAGCATAATCCGCAGCTATCGAAAAGGGCTACCTCAATAACAAAACGTGCTAATGAGCATCGTTGTCCAGGCTGCCTTCGGGCCACATCGCGCAAGGTATTGAAGCCACGGGTTTTACTCGCCTCGGTCGTTCAGTGCTTGCGACGCAGCTACGCAATATCCTGTAACCCGGCGTTCGTCGGCTGGCCTTGCATCCCGGATGCAGATTCTGCATTTATTTCACTTTGTTGACCGGACTATTCTTCTTATGTCGATTTCGCCTCTGGCTCGCTTCAAAGCCCGTCCGCTCAGATGGATTAGCATGATAGCCATCATCCTTGGTCTGCCCGTCGGCTGTGCTGTGCTTGAACACAAGGAGCGCGAACTGGTATTTCGCATCGAGCCCGGTACCGCCAGCTGGTACAGCGGTCTGCCGGCAGATGTGCAGGAAATCGAACTCAGTACACCGGCACTCGGTACCTCGCAGAATATCCACGCATGGTGGTGGCCCGCTGCGGACAAGAACGCCCCGGCGGTGCTGTACCTGCATGGATCACGATGGAACCTCACCGGCCAGCTGTTCCGTATCCAGCAACTCAAGGCACAGGGCTACTCGATACTGGCAATCGATTACCGGGGCTTCGGGCAAAGCATGGGCCAGTTGCCGTCGGAAAGGTCTGTGTATGAAGACGCACGCATCGCCTGGGAACGCCTGAAGCAATTGCAACCCGACCCGCAGCGCAGGCTGATTTATGGACACTCTCTGGGCGGCGCGGTGGCGGTGGATCTGGCCGCCGAACTGGGCGAAGACGCTGAAAAGGGCAATGCGCCGGTTCAGGCCCGCGGGCTGATCATAGAATCGACGTTCACCAACCTGGCCGATGTGGCCACCGCGCTGGCCAACACCTCGCTGCCGGTGCGCTGGCTGCTGTCGCAGAAGTTCGACTCGCTGGACAAGATTGCAGACATCCATATGCCGGTGCTGATCGTGCACGGCACCGAGGATCGCTATGTACCGGCTCGCTTCAGCGAACAGTTGTTTGCAGCCGCGCAGGAACCCAAGAAGCTGCTATTGGTGCCTGGCGGTACGCATAACAACAGCATGCAACTCGGGCAGCCCGCTTACAGTCGGGCCATTCGCGCCCTGCTCGATACGCCGGCATCGCTGCCTCAGGTGACAAAACAGGGCAAGGACTCAAAGACCGCGGGTTAGACAGCGCCGGGCACGTGGCAGTAGTCTTCGGACTCATGGCCAAAGGACCCCGCAATGAACTGTATTGTCGAGTATTCAGACCCGCATCACCGCCTCGCCGTCATCCAGCTGTGGAAGACGGTCTTCAATGACGACATGCCGCACAATCGCCCAGACCTGTCGATCGACAAGAAACGGGCTGTCGACGACCATTTGTTCTTCGTTGCTCTTGCGGATGACGAGGTGGCCGGTACCCTTCTTGCCGGCTATGACGGGCATCGCGGCTGGCTGTATTCGGTCGCCGTTGATCCACAACAGCGCGGCAACGGCCTGGGCACCCGACTGGTCAGGCACGCAGAAAAGGCGCTTGCGGATCTCGGCTGCGTGAAGATCAACCTGCAGATCCATACCTTCAATGAGAGCGTGCAGGCCTTCTATCGAACCTTGGGCTATACGCCTGAACTCATTATCAGCATGGGCAAGCGGATCGATGCCAACGTAACGGCTCAGTCCTGAGCCGAGCGCTCTCTGTTTGCCGAGGCGACCGAAACCATCGGGCGCCTCAATCATTTATTTACATGAGAATTAATATCAAATTACAATTATTGCTATTAACGTCCTAGCAGAGCATCTCCCCTTGAGCACTTCCTTCCAATGCCCTCGCCGCCCCGGCACTTTTCTGCTGTCCGCGCTTTCTCTGGCGATGTTCTCCGGCGGCGCAGTGCATGCAGCCGAAACCGCGACGCTGCCCGCCACGCAGGTGTCGGCAACCGCGACCGAAACACAGGAAGGCTACAGCGCCAAAAGCGCCAGTACCGCGAGCAAGAGCGATGTACCGCTCAAGGAAGAAGCGCAGTCGGTCAACGTGGTGACACCGCAGACCATCGCCGACTACAACGTGCGCTCGCTGGACGATGCCATGAAGTTTGTCAGTGGCGTCAGCCAGGGCAATACGCTCGGCAACACCAAGGACTCACTGGTCAAGCGCGGCTTCGGCACCAACGATGATGGCTCGGTGCTGCGTGACGGCGTGCGCTCGGTGGTGTCGAAAAATTTCGGTGCCACGACCGAACGCGTTGAAGTGCTCAAAGGCCCGGCCTCGCTGCTGTACGGAGCAATGGAGCCAGGTGGCGTGATCAACGTGATCAGCAAACAGCCGCAATACGTGCAAAGCACCACGCTCAGTGGCTCGGCGTACAGTGAAGGCGGCGGCAGTTTCGGCATCGACACCACCGGCCCGCTGGGCGACTCGGGGCTGGCTTACCGCCTGGTGGCCGAGCGTCAGAGCGAGGACTACTGGCGCAACTATGGCGTTGACCAGCACACGCTGGTCGCACCGTCGCTGTCCTGGACCGGGGAGCGCGCCAGCCTGACGCTGGCTTACGAATACAACGACTACGTCAGCCCGTTCGACCGTGGCACGGTGTTCACGGGCGGTCACCCGGCCGATATCAGCTACGACAAGCGCCTGGACGAAAAATGGGCAAATACCGTCGGCATCAGCGAAACCGCGATCGCGCGCTTCGAGTACCAGCTCAGCGATGACTGGAAAACCCGCCTGACCTACGGCTGGAACAACGACCGCTACAGCCTCTCGATTGCCCAGCCGAGCACGCTGTCCAGCAGCGGCGTGCTGCGGCGTCAGGCCAATGGCGGCCATTACGATTATGAAACGCGTTATGCCAGTTGGGACTTCATCGGCAAGCAGGAGGTGTTCGGCCAGCAACATGATCTGCTGATCGGTGCCGAGCAGGAAGACTCCGACAAGTACCGCGGCAAGACCTACCGCAACACCGCGCAGAACGGCTTCAACATCTTTTCGCCCAGCTATGGCGGCCTGGCGGAGCCCAGTGTCGTCAGTGCGACCACCAGCAACCTGAGCAATCAACTGACCTCGTCGTCCGTTTACCTCAAGGACAACTGGCACCTCGATGATCGCTGGATTCTGGTCCTGGGTGGCCGCTATCAGCATTATGACCAGTACATCAAACAGGGACTGGGCGTGAACCGCACGGTGAACCTGGATACCAGCGACGATATATTCCTGCCGATGGCGGGTCTGGTGTTCAAGGTCAATGAGGACCTGTCGCTGTACGGCAACTACAGCCGCTCTTTCGTACCCAACGATGACGTCAACGATGACGGCACCACCTTCGACCCGGAAGAGGGCCGCAGCTACGAAGTCGGGGCCAAATATGCACTGGCACCGGAACTCGACTTCAACCTCGCGGTATTCGACATCGAGAAGAAAAACGTCGTCACGCCTACCGGCGTGACCGGTGTCAGCGAAGCAGCCGGCAAGGTAGGTTCACAAGGCATAGAGCTGGATGTGACCGGTCGAATTGCCGAGCGCTGGGACATGATCGGCACTTACGCCTACACCCACACCGAAGTGCTGGATGATCCAAGCAACAAGGGCAATCGTCTGAGCCAGGCCCCCAAGCACACGGCCAGCCTATACCTCACCCATCACCTGCAAGTCCCGTCCGGTCTGGGGCACTGGCACGCAGGTGGCGGCGCACGCTACGTCGGCGAACGCGCTGGCGACGATGCCAACACGTTCTACATGAGCAGCTATACCGTGGCTGATGCGTTCCTGCGCTGGGATGTGCCAATGGCCGGTTATAAAACACGCCTGCAGTTGAACGTGGATAACCTGTTCGACAAGCAGTACTACCCTTCCAGCACCGGCAGCCAGTTGCAGGTCAATGTGGGTGAACCGCGCACCGCACGCCTGAGCGCCAGCGTCACGTTTTAAGACGTTGCCACAGAGCAGGCCTGCGCGGGCTTGCTCGGTGGCACTTGAAGGGATGTATCAGAACTTAATTCGGTAAAAGCTGATCAGCGCTTCATTGCCATACAGGTATTCGAACCTGCCGATGAATGCGCTCTTCTCCAGCCACTCGTTAGGGCCCAGAGAGACCTGAAAGCGTGGTGTGCAGGTGCACTGATAATGGCCTTCGCTGATTGGCCATACTCCGTTCTGCAATTCGTGCTGGCCCGTTTCGTCAACGAGCAGAGCGCCTCTGCTTTCAACGTTGATCATTTCACCCAACTGGGTGACCAGCGTGAAACGGGTTTCCAGAAAGGCAAGCTCGGATGACAACTCAACCAGCGTATTGCTACCGCCGGAAAGTACCGAGCCGCTGAAGTTTTCGCCGTAAAATTCCCCGCCCACTACATTGCTGTTGCTACGCAGTCCGTCGCTGCATATCCCCATGAGCACAGGAGCGTCGGTCTTCAGAATCACGGTCAGCATTTTTTCCAGCTGAGGAGCGGCTGCCGTATTACTACGAAAAGCACGTTTGACGGATTTGTTGAAGTCGATAATGGTCATAGAACTGTTCACTCCATCTTTGAATGGATTCGGGCAACGAATGGCCGGGTGCAGTCCATCGGCATTTATCTACGCCTGCTTTTCCAGTAAGCTCCACGGAGTCGACTGAAATCGTACCGAACGGTTCAGTTCCAGTCTAGAGAATTTTGCACACGATCTGCCCACTGGAGAATTGAGGATATGAATGAAGGTCCGTACTGAAGCTCGCCGCGAGGCCATCATTGATGCCGCAGCAAGTGTCTTCCTCGAAATGGGCTACGAGCGTGCCTCGATGAATGAAGTCACCAAACGAATGGGTGGCTCCAAGGCGACGATCTACAGTTACTTTCCCTCCAAGGAAGAACTGTTCATTGCCGTGGTCAACAGGCTCGCAACCGCTCATCTGGCCGACGCGGTTTCAGAGCTGGTGATCCAGGATGACAAACCGATCGATTTGCGCACCCTGTTCACGCGCTTCGGGGAACGCATGCTGATGGTGCTTATCAATGATGACAAGGCACTGGCCGTGTATCGCATGGTGGTCGCAGAGTCCGGGCACTCGGACATCGGCATGATGTTCTACGAATCCGGCCCCAGCCAGTGCCTGCAGACAGTCACCTCACTGATGACTCTGGCAATGCGAAAAGGCCAGTTGCGTGAAACCGATCCGCACATCGCCGCGTTGCAGTTAACCTCGCTGTTGACGGCCGAGACCGACATTCGCCTTTACCAACAGGCGCCCATGCCGCTGAGCATCGAAGAAATTCGCGCCATGGTCGAACGCGCAGTGGATACCTTCATGTTGGGTATGGAGAAACGCTGAGTCCGCATAACAGAACCAAGCGGTACTGATAAGAGCCGATATTGCAACCCTTCTGAAATACCTTGTTACTCTTTTACAGCCAAGTTAATCCGAATGAGGGCGATAGCTGATTACCCTTTCGGAGAAACACTATGATCCTGCGAAAACTCAACCTGGCCGCCCGTTCGACGCTCTGTTTCGGCGTGTTCTGCCTGATGATCATTGCCTTGGGCCTGCTCGCCCTGCGTCAGGCGGCCGAGCTCAATGCGGCGGAAAAATTCATCGAGACCAATGTGCTTCCGAGCATAAAGCAGCTCGGGTCGATTGATCGGGAGTTTGTCAGTATCCGCGGCAACAACGCCCGCGTGCGCAATCCGATTGAACCGCAGGATCGAAAGACCAAGGCGCTCAGCGATATCCAGCAGTCTCGCTCGCTGATCGCCGGCTATTTTGACGCACTCGGCAAATTGATCGTGACTCCGCAAGGGCGCCAGGCATTCGATGAATTGTCTCAGGCACAGGCCGGGTATCAAGTGGCACAGGACCGCTACCTGGCCTCGGTGGCGGCTGGCGATCTGGAAGCCGCAGTGGCAACCTCCAATGGTGAAATGAAAAGCGCGGCCGATCAGGTTGAAGCCGGGATGAAGAAACTCATCGGCATCAACGACGGCAAAGCCCAGAAAGCTGGCGCTACCGCTCAGGCTGCCTATGAGCAGACATTGTGGATGGTGGGTATTTTCATCGCCGTCGGCGTCATTACCACGCTGCTCCTTGCCTGGATGTACACCCGCAGTCTGACGGGCCCGATTGGCGATTCGTTGAGTATCGCGCAACGCATTGCCACAAATGATCTGAGCAAGGATATCCCGCAACATGGTACTGACGAGGCGGCGAAACTGATTGCCGCACTCGCCACCATGCAGGCCAACCTGCGCAATGCCCTGATCCTGATCGGCGACTCGTCCACCCAGCTGGCGGCCACCTCCGAGGAAATGCATGCAGTCACGGAAGACGCATCGCGCACCATTCTGCGCCAGACCAACGAGATCGAAATGGCAGCCACGGCCGTTAACGAGATGAGCGCGGCGGTGGAAGAAGTGGCCAGTAATGCCGCATCGGCATCGGAAGTGACCTCGCAATCGAGCACTGCAGCCATGGCCGGACGCGCGCAGGTCGATGAGACCGTCACGGCGATCAACCTGATGGTTTCCAAGGTGCAGATCACCTCCACCGAGGTACAGGGCCTGGCCGTCATGGCGACGGATATCAGCAAGGTGCTGGATGTGATTCGCGCCATCGCCGAACAGACCAACCTGCTGGCGCTCAACGCGGCCATCGAAGCGGCCCGCGCAGGTGAAGCCGGACGAGGTTTTGCGGTGGTTGCGGACGAAGTCCGGGCACTGGCGCATCGCACTCAGCAATCGACCCGAGAAATCGAGCAGATGGTCGGCTCGATTCAGACCGGAACCGGCAATGCCGTCAGCGCAATGGAGCAGACCAGCGTTCAGGCCCACAAGACGCTGGAGATGGCCAATGGCGCCGGCAAGGCGCTGCTGGAAATCACCGAATCCATCAGCCAGATCAATGAACGGAACCTGATGATTGCCACCGCAGCTGAAGAACAGGCTCAGGTCGCTCGAGAAGTCGACAGAAGCCTGGTCAGCATTCGTGATCTGTCCAGCCAGACGTCCGAGGGTTCCAATCAGACGGCCATCGCCACTGCCGAACTGTCAACCCTGGCTTCAAGCCTGAACCGTCTCACCAAGCAATTCCGCGTTTAAGCCCCTCTGCCGGGAAGCTCGCTTCCCGGCATCTTTCCTTGTCGAATAGCTTGCCCAGGCTTGACAGCCCGTTGCGCAGCGGCAGACGCTACTGCTGCGTGCCGAACATTGCCGCCCAGTAAATCCCTGCGTCACTTTTCGGGTCCATCGCGTAGGCTGCACCCAGCTCGCGGAAATCCGGATTCATCAGGTTGGCGCAGTGGCCCGGGCTCAGCAGCCAGCCATCCACCACCTTGCGCGCACTGTCCTGACCGGCGGCAATGTTCTCCCCCACCTGCTGACCCACATACCCGGCCAGTTCGGCGCGGTCGCCAGGTGTACGGCCGTCACGATCCTTGTGGTCAAAAAAGTTTTGATTGGCCATCGCCTGGGAATGACGTTGTGCAGCGGTCCCCAGTACCAGGTTCCAGGCCAGCGGCGTGGTAGCGGCGAAGGATTGTATGCCGCACTGGCGTGCCTGAGTGCGGGCGTTGTTGATCATTTCCAGTATCTTTTGCCCCTCTGTCTGCCAGTCGCCAAGACGCGACGCGACCAGCGAGCGCGCCAGCACGATACGCCAGTCTCGCCCTTCGCGGCTGACACCGATGTCGACGAACTGCGGGTCCAGCACCACACGGCAGAAACTCTCCAGAACCGCCTTGAGTGCAGCGTCTGCATTGTTCGGACCGGACAGGCTTATCGCCTGCACGGTGACCATCGGGTAGGAAGCACGCGTCAGCGCCTGTTGCAGGTCCAGATTGCCACTGGCCGGCAGCACCAGACGCGCATCGCTGGTCAGCGGTGGCAGTTCCATGGACACCTGCTCGCCGCAGCGCTGCGCCTGGCCGCGATAGGCATTGAGGGATTCGATCAATTGCGTTTCGTCGCCGGCCAGCGCAGCACTGGCAAACACGCCAGAGCACAACACGGCCAGAAAGGATATCGACACTCGCGGGAGCGACAGGCGCAGAAGGTAATGAATGACAGGCATGAAAAGTCTCTCTCGGGCTGAGTCCGCCTATGATGCGCGAAATGACCCGGTCGGGCGCAACGCCTTTTTCATGCCTGACCGGAATTTAACAACCGATCGGGCCCAGACGTGCGCCAGACAATGCCTCGTGAGGGCGACTTACAGCTTGAAGTTGGCAACCAGTGAGTTGAACGAGGTGGCCAGTCGCGACAGCTCCTGACTGGACGCGCTGGTCTGGTTGGCACCGGCAGCGCTCTGGGTCGACAGGTCCTGAATATTGATCAGGTTTCGGTCTACCTCGCGGGCCACCTGCGCCTGTTCTTCCGAGGCGGAAGCAATGACCAGGTTGCGCTCGTTGATGGTGGCTACACCCAGGGTGATTTTCTCCAGCGCCGCGCCCGCACGCAGGGCCAGTTCCTGCGTGTTGGTGGCCAGCGACAGGCTCTTGCCCATCGCCGCAACTGCGCCGTCGGCGCCCGACTGCACGGTGCTGATCATGCCTTCGATTTCCACTGTCGATGCCTGAGTACGGTGCGCCAAAGCCCGAACCTCGTCAGCCACCACCGCAAAACCACGCCCCTGTTCACCAGCACGCGCAGCTTCAATGGCGGCGTTCAAGGCCAGCAGGTTGGTCTGCTCGGCGATACTGCGAATCACGTCAAGCACCTTGCTGATTTCCCGCACATGCCCGGCAAGCTCGGAGACAGCGCCAGTGGATGCGGTGATCTCGTGGACCATGGTGGTGATGCCCTTGACCGTGTGATCGACCTGACCACGGCCATCGACGGCGTCGTCTGTCGCAGACTTTGAAGCCTCGGAGGTGGACACCGCGTTGCGCGCCACTTCTTCCACTGCGGCAGTCATCTGATTGACGGCTGTTGCCGCCTGCTGGATTTCGTCGTTCTGGCGAGTCAGCCCGCGGGTACTTTCATCGGTGACGGCGCTCAGTTCTTCGGCAGCGGAAGCCAGCTGGTCCGAGGCACTGGCAATCTGTTGGATGGTGTTTTTCAGACCGCCCTGCATGTCGGACAGCGCGTCCAACAGTTGCCCGGCCTCATCGCCACTGTTAGAAACAATAGGCTGGGTCAGGTCACCGCCCGCAATGCGCTGAGCACTGGCGACTGCGACAGCCAAAGGACGGGTGATCATGCGGGTAATCAGCACGCCCAGCATGATGGCCACCAGAAACGCAATCACCACGCCAATCTCCAGCATCAATACCGAACTGGCCTTCAGGTCGGCAGCAGCGGCTGCGCCTTCCTTGATCTGACGGTTGTTGGAATCGATCATGGTGCGCATGTAACTGCGCACCTTGGTAAAGCTTTCCGAGGACAGGCTGTTCAACTGGGTCCGGGCAGCCTCGTAATTACCCGCCTTCATCAGGTCGACAACCTGTTGAGAGCCCGAAACGTAAGCGGGCAGCATCAGTTCCAACTGGTCACCGGCGGCGCGCTCGTCATCTTCCAGAGGCGTGGCGCGGTAGATCGCGAACACTTTTTGCGCACGGGCCAGGTCATCACTCAACGCCTGACGAACGCGATCCTTGTCCGTTTCGGAGACACCGCCATCCTGCGCATCCAGCAAACGGTAAAGCCCGCGGTTGTGAGCGGTGAAGCTGGTCAGCGCTTCATTGGTGTTGCTGACCGAGACCAGGTTATTGGAAAAAGTAAGCTCAAGGGCGTTGGCCAGGCGGGTCACGCCCACCATTCCCAAAGCGCCGACGGCCAGCGTGATCAACGCACAAATGATGAAAGCAGAGAGCAGCTTGGTGGAAAACTTGGACTGACGCAGGACGTTCATGGGGCTTACCTGTTGCTGAATGAGGAGTGGTGTCAGTGCCGGAATGAGTTGATCAAGCAGCGATGATGTCATAATGACTTCACCTCATTTGGATCGTTCCACCCCCTCCTCGTTTTTTGATAGAAAACTTTTACACGTCGCACTTGTGCGCCTAACGCTCTCTATCGGTCCTGCCTCACTGGCACTCTTTGTCAGTGCAGACGCGAGGTTTGCGACGCGCCGTCTGCCAGCGGCTTGTTACCAAGATGTTGCTCGGCGAACGTTCTCGCCTCAAGGGTCATACGGTCCAGATGGCGATCGCGTTGCTTCTCCGCATCGACCATCGCGCTGTTGCCGTGCTGTTTGAGCAGGTACGCGTGAATCTGCCGCACCTCCACCGAGTTGTAGATCGGCGCGATATCCATGACCGCAAGCAAGCCGTCAGTACCGTGATCACGCGTGTTCATGATGACCTGCGGACCACGCGCACCCAGCACTTGAAAGCCCATTGCCTCGAAATACGCGACTTTGCCGACCACGCAATACAGCTCTGCGTGCGGATAGCGACTGGTCATTTTCTCCAGCATCGAGCGTGCGATGCCCTGACGACGGTGGCTGTCGCGCACCGCCATGTAGGCTACGGCGCAGGCCTGCGGATCATCCTGCACAGGCAGGTACAGCAAAAAACCCAATACGGTTTCGGGGTTTTCATCGTCCAGCGCAACGATCAGCTCCACGGTCAGCTGCTGCGAACCATCCATGGCATTCAGGTACAGATGCACCTCGTAGCCCACGCCGTACTGGTAAAGGTTGTACAGCGGGTTGCTCGGCGCGATGGCTACCAGGCTGATGTCAGTCACGTAATCGACGACCATCTGCTGGATCTGGCTCCGGATGAATTCCGGCGGCGGGGTGTGTAGCAGCATGATCGTCGGCATGGGACAAGGGGCTCCATTTAATAGGTGTGTCTGTACAGGGTGTGGCCACATGATAGCGCGTCGAAGCATTCAGGACCGATATTGTCATATTGCCAGCATCCTGCAGCGCGACACTTAGTTGCAACTTATACGATGACTTGAAAAAAAGAATATCAAATAGCCACCCACCTGAACGGTGATCCTAACTATCAGTACGATAGTACCAGCACAAGCCACAGCCACCTGCCAGTAACCAAATAATAAAGTTGATAATGATTCACATCCACCTGAAAGAGGGGCGAGCGAGCACATTTAATGACTGTCGACATTCAATAAAAATCCATTTATTTCAGAGGGATACAGAACTAGAGAAAACACGGATATATAACGTGATCTAGAACGTCTGAACGTGCACCAATGCACCGGGCGAATTCAGTGCAAACATTCTTTACCGGGTCCACCTTTTGCCTGAGTATTTATCTCAATCACCCCGATACATTTTTATAATCACCGCATTTCCCTCACGCGCCTAAGATAATCCGGCCTACTAAAAATATGAGGGATTCAAAATGCCGTTATTAAACTGGTCCAGACACATGGTGTGTCTAACTGCAGCCGGTCTGATTACTATTCCGACCGCTTATGCAGCCGATACCCTGACCCGCGACAATGGCGCCGTCGTCGGAGACAATCAGAATTCTCAGACCGCAGGCGCCGAAGGGCCTGTCCTGCTGCAAGACGTGCAACTGCTGCAAAAGCTGCAGCGCTTTGATCGCGAACGCATCCCTGAGCGCGTCGTGCATGCCCGTGGCACTGGCGTCAAAGGCGAGTTCACGGCCTCCGCCGACATCAGCGACCTGAGCAAGGCGACCGTTTTCAAATCCGGCGAGAAGACTCCGGTATTTGTACGCTTCTCCTCCGTGGTTCACGGTAATCACTCGCCTGAAACCCTGCGCGACCCGCACGGCTTCGCCACCAAGTTCTACACGGCTGACGGTAACTGGGACCTGGTTGGCAACAACTTCCCGACCTTTTTCATTCGTGACGCCATCAAGTTCCCGGACATGGTCCACGCGTTCAAACCGGACCCGCGTACCAACCTGGACAACGATTCGCGTCGCTTCGACTTCTTCTCCCACGTACCGGAAGCCACCCGTACGCTGACCCTGTTGTATTCGAACGAGGGCACCCCAGCGGGCTATCGCTTCATGGACGGCAACGGTGTACACGCCTACAAACTGGTCAACGCCAAGGGCGAAGTGCACTACGTCAAGTTCCACTGGAAATCCCTGCAGGGCCTCAAGAACCTTGATCCCAAGGAAGTCGCTCAGGTCCAGTCCAAGGACTACAGCCACCTGACCAACGATCTGGTCGGCGCGATCAAAAAGGGTGATTTCCCGAAATGGGACTTGTACGTTCAGGTGCTGAAGCCTGAAGAGCTGGCGAAATTCGACTTCGACCCATTGGACGCCACCAAGATCTGGCCGGATGTTCCCGAGAAGAAAATCGGGCAGATGGTCCTGAACAAGAACGTCGATAACTACTTCCAGGAAACCGAGCAGGTCGCCATGGCCCCGGCCAACCTGGTTCCAGGTATCGAACCTTCCGAGGACCGTCTGCTGCAAGGCCGTGTGTTCTCCTACGCTGACACCCAGATGTATCGCCTTGGCGCGAATGGCCTGAGCCTGCCCGTCAACCAGCCAAAAGTTGCGGTCAACAACGGCAATCAGGACGGTGCGCTGAATACCGGTCACACCACCAGCGGCGTCAATTATGAGCCGAGCCGTCTGGAACCGCGTCCAGCGGATGACAAGGCGCGCTACAGCCAGTTGCCGCTCAGTGGCACTACCCAGCAGGCGAAGATCACGCGTGAGCAGAACTTCAAGCAGGCGGGTGATCTGTATCGCTCCTACAGCGCGAAAGAGAAGACTGACCTCGTGCAGAGCTTTGGCGAGTCGCTGGCCGACACCGACACTGAAAGCAAGAACATCATGCTGTCTTACCTGTACAAGGCAGATCCGGACTACGGCACTCGGGTAGCCGAAGTCGCCAAAGGCGATCTGAGCAAGGTCAAGTCCCTGGCTGCAAGCCTCAAGGACTGATGATCTGATACCCCGTCCCGGTGCTTTGTCGCCGGGACGGTTCCCGTCAGGAGAACGCCCATGAAGCATCTGATCTATGGCTTGCTGCTGTTTGCCGCAGCCGCTAACGCCACACCACCGGCATCGACACCCACCCCCACTCCACCGCCTTCAGAGCTGACCGCCGAACAGACTGCCAGCCAACTGCGCACGCTGTTTTTCGATGCTTCCCGCGAAGGCAACAACCCCATGCTGGACACGTTTATCGAGGCTCATTACGACCTCAACATCCGTGACGAACAAGGCTATACCGGCCTGATTCTGGCGGCCTATCACGGCCATGAAGATTCGGTGATACGCCTGATAGACGCCGGAGCGGACCCTTGCGCCAAGGACAATCGCGGCAATACGGCGCTGATGGGGGCGATTTTCAAAGGTGAACTGAGCATCGCCAAGCGTCTGGTGCAGGCAGATTGTGGTACGAACCTCACCAACAATGCCGGGCAGACCGCAGCCATGTACGCCGCTTTGTTCAAACGTACTGAAGTGCTCAAGGAACTGACCGACAAGGGCGCAGACCTGAGCATTCGTGACAGCATGGGCAATGACGTGGAAGGCTTGTCCAAAGGTGAATTCCAGGCGCCGCCTGTCCGCTGACGGCTGCTGGAATCAGTCTTCGCGCTCGATCATTTCGTAGATGCGGCTGGCAAACGCTTCCATGGTGAAGGGTTTGGTGAGCACCCACATCCCCGGATCCAGATGGCCGTTGCCAATGATGGCGTTCTCTGCGTAACCGGTAATGAACAGCACTTTGAGGTCGGGTCGAATGATCCGCGCCGCATCGGCCAATTGCCGGCCATTCATGCCACCCGGCAACCCGACGTCAGTCACCAGCAGGTCGATACGCGCATCGGACTCGATCACCTTGAGCGCAGATGCGCCTTCGCCCGCCTCGATCGGAATGTAGCCCTGATCCTCCAGCACTTCGGCCACCAGCATGCGGATGGTCGGCTCATCGTCGACAATCATCACCGTGCGCTCGGTCTGTACCGCGGCCGACCCAGAGGCATCTGCAGACTCGATCTCTTCCGGCGCCCCAAGGTAATGACGCGGCAGGTACAGGCACATGTTCGTCCCCTGATCAGGCTCGGAATAGATGCGCACCTGACCGCCGGACTGGCGCACGAAACCGTACACCATCGATAACCCCAGCCCCGTGCCCTGTCCCAGCGGCTTGGTGGTAAAGAAAGGGTCGAAGGCCCGATTGATGACCTCGGGCGACATGCCTGTGCCGGTGTCGCTGACACACAGCGACAGGTACTGCCCGGGGATCAGATCGCGGCTTTGCGAACCACGCTCGTCAATCCAGCGGTTGGCTGTCTCGATGGTAATCCGCCCGCCGCGCGGCATGGCGTCCCTGGCGTTGATGCACAGGTTCAACAAGGCATTTTCCAGTTGCGGTGCATCGATGAACGTTGACCACAACCCGACCGAAGTCACCACCTCCACGGTGATGTGCGGCCCGACCGTGCGCCGAATCAGTTCTTCCATGCCGATGACCAACCGGTTGACGTCGACCGGCTTGGGGTCCAGGGTCTGCCGACGCGAAAACGCCAGCAATCGATGAGTCAGTGACGCCGCACGTTTGGAGGCATCCTGCGCAGCCCCTATGTAGCGGTCCAATTCATTGAAACGGCCCTGGCTCACCCGTGTCTTGAGCAGTTCCAGCGAGCCCGTGATGCCGGTCAACAGGTTGTTGAAATCGTGGGCGATACCACCCGTCAACTGGCCTACGGCTTCCATCTTCTGCGACTGGCGCAAGGCTTCTTCAGCCTGGCTCAGGCGCTCCTGTTCGCGCAGCCGTTCGCTGACATCGTAGGCAAACAGGTAAGCGCCAATGGCCTGCCCCTGAGCATTGCGCAGCGTGCTGTAACGTATTTCAAAATGGCTGGCCGGATCGTTCGAGTCACTGAAGCTGACGCTTTCGGCGAACTCCTCGCCCGCTAACGCACGCGTCCAGCGCCGTTCAAGATCAGCCTTGCTGTGCGGCCGGTCGTCGAGCAGGTCGAGCATACTGTCACCCACTTGCGGCCGGACGCCGAACAGGCGCTCGAACTCGCGCAGGGCAGCGCCATTGATGGCCATCCAGCGAAAATTGCAGTCGACGACATGAATGATCGCATTGGTGCCGTTGACGACATCGGCCAGCACATTGCGCTCGGCCACGGCTTCGACAATGCGCGCCTCCAGTGTTTCGTTCAGTTGCTTGAGCGCCAGTTCAGCGCGTTTGCGTTCAGTGATGTCTTGAAACAACACGGCGACCTGCTTGCGGCTGGCCGGCTCGATGCGAAACGCGGTCAAGGCCAGATAGCGCCCGGTGGCCACCAGCTCGCGCTCGAAACGGATCGGCTTGCCGGTCCGCAACACATCGCCGTAAAACTTCACCCAGCCATCAGCCTCCTCACGAACCATCTCGCGCAGCTTCTTGCCCACCACATTGGAAATGCCGGCGTGGTATTCGTAGGCCGGATTGGCTTCGACGTGAATGTAATCGCTCAGCGGACCGTGCGGCCCGTCAAAGAACTCAATGATGCAAAAGCCTTCATCCATGGCGTTGAACAGAAAACGATAGCGCTCCTGGGATTGGGCCAGGGCGTATTCGGCCTCCCGACCGGTGACGCTCAGGCTCTCTTTAAGCGAGGCGTTTTCCTGCTCCAGAGCCGCCAATCGGCTCTGGAGATGTTGTAAATCTGTCGGGGTCAAAGCGGCGGCACCTGAGGTATTGGTTGCGCCGCTTTCCCGTCATGCGGGGCGGCACGAGCACGCTACGAGAAAAAACCCTCGCATGCAAAAATAATGGCGTTTTGAGCTCAAATATTGTGGGTTTTCGCCAGATCAGAGCGAGATACGATTGTGTGAACAGCCTTCAGGAGTCCAGGAGCGTGCCCTGCAGGAACTGTCCCATTCCGGCGCGCGATGTCAGTTCGACGCTGAGGAAGCAGCATGCAGGTGCAGCCATTGGTCCACGACTTGCCCCATGGTCTTGGTCTCGCCATTGTTGATCCATGCCATGAATGGCCGATCAAACCTGAACGACGCCCCGCACTGCAAGGTCATGAAGCGCCTCACGTTCTGCGTGTTCCGATAGGTGTCATTCACCGGCGTATCACGCGTGATGAGGCCGGAGTGCCAATCGAAAGCCATGCCTGATTCCTTCTGCTGTCGGGTTGCAGGCACTCTTTATAGCCGGATTCTGTTGCAGTCGCGAGGCTGGAAAGGCTTGTGGCGTACAGGAAATTGCGCAACCCCGCCTCACTCTCCCGCGAACGGCACCAACGACTCCAGCAGCCACGCACCCGCAGGCCCCAGACTGCGCTGAAACGACCAGATGACGTCCACCGCCGAGCGCCGCGGCCAGCCGGAGACTTGCAGCTCTTTCAGAAGGCCGCCCGAATAGCGCGACACCAGCCAGCGCGGCAATGCCGACCAGCCAAAGCCGAACGCAGCCATGTCCATCAACAGCAGGTAATTGGGTGCCGACCAATGCCGATGGCCGCTGGTGGGCAGGTCGTCAGTGGGGATGCTGTGCTCGATCAGCGTATTGAGGCGCAAGGCGCGATAGCGGGCCAGCTGTTGGTAATCGACCCGTTCCAGCGCGGCAAGCGGATGTTTGTGCGACACGAACAGACCGAAATCGGCACTTTCCTCGATGGTCGCGTGACCGATTTCCGGTGGGTAGCTGGCTTGCGCCGACAGCAGCCCCAGTGACGCCCTGCCCGACTGCACCAGGCTGATGGCGTCGCCATGCTCGGCGAACACGCATTCCATCTCCAGCTCTGGAAAGCGTTGATCGAGCTCGGTCATCAGCCGTTCGAAATCGGCAAACTGGTTGGCATCCGACAGCACCAGCGTCAGCCGTGGCTCGACGCCTGCCGCAAGCCGCGCGGCAGCACGACGCAGCCGGTCCGAGGCGCACAGCAGATCATCGACACGGCCCAGCATGACCCTCCCCGCGTCGGTCAGGACCGGTTGCCTGGAAGAGCGATCGAACAGCTCCAGCCCCAGATCGATTTCCAGGCGGGCGATCGCTTCACTGATGGTCGATTGACTCTTGCCCAGACGGCGTGCGGCGGCGCTAAACGAACCCAGCGCGGCAATCTGGGCGAAGGCTTCCAGGGCTTCTGGCGAATAACTCATGGCGCTCTCATATCGGTTTAACCGATGGTATTGATTTTCAGCTTAACGCAAACACCGATGATAATACCGCCATCCATCAGCACCAAGGGCCGCGTAGTCATGAGTAACAGCCAACCGCACACCGACCGGCAACCCGGCGTCGCCAGCAAAACCCTGCGTGAGCGGGCGATGCATGCCGCGCTGTTCGAGATCGGCGGTGTGATTCTGGTCGCACCACTGCTGGCCTGGCTGATGGAACAGTCACTGGCGATGATGGGCGCCATGACGGTGATGATCTCGACCATCGCCATGCTGTGGAACATGACCTACAACGCGCTGTTCGACCGCCTGCGCAACCGCTACGGATTTACCATGAGCCTGACGGTCCGCATCCTGCACGCAACGGGTTTCGAAGCCGGACTCATTCTGGCCGTGGTGCCGCTGGCCGCATGGTGGCTGACGATCAGCCTGATGGAAGCGTTCTGGCTGGACATCGGTCTGCTGCTGATGTTTCTGCCCTACACCCTGCTGTTCAACTGGGCCTACGACACACTGCGTGAACGCCTGGTGCAGCGACGTCTGGCGAGGTGTGAAGTGTGAGGCACACACATACCGTGCATCAAATGTTCTCACTGGCTAATCAAATCCTCGTCATTGCACACTGTCCCCTACTGACCCAGGCAAGGACACCTTTCGATGACAACTGAAGTACTCAAACTGGCGGCGTTCAGCGATGGCGATCGCGGTGGCAACCCGGCAGGCGTATGGATCGGCAATGCGTTACCCGATGATGCCGTCATGCAGCAGATTGCCGCCGACATCGGTTTTTCCGAAACGGCGTTCGCTGCGCCTGTCGAAAGCGGCTGGCGGGTGCGGTATTTCTCGCCGCTGGCAGAAGTACCGTTTTGCGGGCACGCGACCGTCGCTCTGGGCGCAGCGCTGGCGGCGCAGCAAGGCGATGGCGTGTTTCAGCTGACACTCAATCAGGCGCAGATTACTGTCGAGGGCCATGCGCAGGGCTCGCTGACGTCGGCGGCGCTGCAATCGCCGCCCACTTTCAGCAAGCCGGTCAGCGCGCCGTTGTTGGAAGAAGCCCTTGCGCTGTTCGGCTATAGCCAGACCGATCTGGATGAGCGCATTACCCCCGCGCATATCAATGGCGGTGCCGGCCATTTGCTGCTGGCGTTGAACAGCCGGGCCAGGCTCAAGGATATGCGCTATGACCAGCAGGCGGGTCACGACCTGATGGTCCGTGAAGGCTGGGCGACGATTCTGCTGGCGTGGGCCGAGACCGATCAGTTGTTCCACACGCGCAACCCGTTTGCATTCGGCGGCGTCTACGAAGACCCGGCCACGGGCGCTGCCACGGCAGCACTGGGCGGCTATCTACGCGATATCGGCTGGCCGCATGGCGGTTTGATAGACATTATTCAGGGCGAGGACATGGGCAGCCCGTCGCGCCTGCGCGCCGAAATCCCGCAGCAACCGGGAAGCTCGATCCGGGTGTCGGGGATGGCGCGCAGGTTGTAATACCGATCAGGTCCTGAGTTTGCTGCCCCCGATCGCCACGCCCACCAGCATCACAGCAACGATCATGAACGCCAGTTCAAGGCTGCTGACATGGGCAATGAAACCGATTGCCGCAGGACCGATCAGAATCCCGGCATAACCGACTGTGGTGATGGCCGGGATCGCCACGCTTTCGGGCATGGTCTTCTGCCGGCCGGCTGCGCTGTAGCAGACCGGCACGATGTTCGAGCAACCCGCCCCCACCAGTGCATACCCCAGCAGCGCCGCCTGCCAGAACGGGATCAATGTCGCGACGGCCAGGCCTGCCGCGGCACACAGTCCGCCGAGAATAATCACTCGATTGGAGCCGACCCGTTTTACCACTGCATCGCCAAACAGCCGTCCCAGGGTCATGGTCGCGGCGAATACCGCATAGCCCAGCCCGGCATAGGAAGGCTCGACACCACGCAACGAGGTCAGGAATACCGCGCTCCAGTCGAGCATCGCGCCTTCGGCCAGAAATACGGTGAAGCACAGCAGGCCGATGAACAGCACCACGCCACGCGGGATCGCAAACGCTGGCCCGTCGGACGGACTGCCATAGGGCAATAGATTTGGCGCCGCTTTCGCCAGCGCAGCCAGGGTCAGCACCACCACAATCAGCATCGCAACAAAAGGCGAGATACCCAGGCTGAGCAAGCCGGCGACGCCCGCTGCACCGATAATCCCGCCGAGGCTGAACAGGCCGTGAAACCCCGACATCATGGTCTTGCCGCTGGCGCGCTCGACAATCACCGCCTGCACGTTGGCCGTGCAATCCACACCGCCCATGCTCGCGCCAAACAGAAACAGCGTGGCGATCAATAGCGGCAGACTGGAAATCGTCGCCAGCAGCGGCAGGCACAGGCAGATCAGCAGCGTCGAACACACCAGCAGACGCCGACAGCCAAACCGCGCCGCCAGTGCTCCCGCCAGCGGCATCGAAATGATCGAGCCCACCCCCAGACACAGCAACAAGAGCCCGAGCGTGCCCTCATCGAGGCCCATCCGCTGTTTGACGTAAGGCACCAGCGGCGCCCACGAGGCCACGCTGAAACCGGCAATGAAAAACGCGATACGCGTCGAAGACTGCTCCGCCCGAGCCTTGGCATCCTGGGCTGCGGTGCTGAAAGAGGTCATGCATGCTCCTTTTTGGGGTTGGGTCGCCACGAGTCGCGAAACTCGGCACTTCAGAAACCAAAGCGTCAGACAAACTTATGATACGCAATCGATTCACGCCTACTCAAAAGCACCTTAAACATGAATAATCTGTGTATCCATGATTGGCAAAAAGCCAGCAAACGCCAAGGATAACTGAAAAAATCGTTAAATATCAAAATCATTGCAAGGTGTCTCAATGAACTTAATACGAAAGCATAATCTTCGTAACCTTCTTTTATGTTTTTTTGGTCTAGACCTGTTTATTGCCATGCGTAAAAGGCTGGGTTAGATTCATTCCCGCACTGGGTTAGTGCAACTAACCGATGAGATGTTCCCTTTGGGAGTCGTCAGCGGCCACGGAAGAACCAGATGTTCATGGAGGATTCGATATATGAATACTTGCCCGAACGAAAAACCATCGCTCCCTGCGTAACGCAACGCATGAGTCTTTCGCCAGCGTACTGTTCCTCACCGGAATCAGTCAGAACAATAAAGGCTCCGGCCCTCCGCGCGTGTCGAACCCCCTCAATCGTCAATCTTCTGTCCTGCTGTGCAACGTGCTTGACCGGTTGCCACGGATATCGAACGCCCCTGACTTGATGCCCCCCGTCACAAGCCAGTCTGCAGCACATGATGGCAGTCCCCCCTGCCTGACGGGCCTCATACCTTAGGGCACTGCTGCCCTGCTTTACCAACTCAAAACGAACACTGCACTCATTCGGTTTGCCCTTCGGCTAATCCGTTACGGAATTCGTGTACGCGCTCGCCCTTGTTTTCCCATGAACTACATCTGACTTTTCAAGACGGAGATGATTATGACTGGACTCAAAGTTGGCATTGTTGGTCTCGGCGCACAGATGCAGGAAAATCTGCTGCCCACGCTTTTGCAAATGCCGGACATTCGTATTGTGGCGGTCTGCGACAGTGATCGCCGCCGAGCCGAGCAGATCAATCGTTTTGTATCGAATGTGATGATCACGGACGATTTCGACGACATGCTCGCAAACGCCGGGCTCGATGCGGTCGTCATGGCCTGCCCGCCCCAGGCTCACCGCGATCTTGCGTTCAAGGCAATGGCCAAAGGTGTGCATGTCTTCGTCGAGAAGCCGCCTTGCTTCACCCTTGACGAACTGGACCAGTTGATCGACGCAAGTCGCCGCTCGAACGTGATCACCGGCGTCGGCATGAACTTCAAATTTGCCAAGCCCATGCGTCAGTTGCGGCAGATGACCAGTGCCGAACAATTCGGCCAGGTCGTGCATATCCAGCTCAACCACTACGCCAGCAAACCCACCTCGCCACTCTGGGGGCTCGACTCAACGTTGAGGTCGTTCCTGCTCGCACAGGCCATCCATACCATCGATCTGGGCGTCACGTTCGGCGGCGGCGAGCTGCGTGATATCGAGTCGCGAGTGCAACGTCATGGCGATTCGTTACTGGTCAGTCTGGAGCTGCAATTCACCACCGGCGCCAGCGTCAGTCTGCTCAGCGGAACAATGTTCCCCTACTTTGAATTCGACATGAAAATCGTCAGTTCGAACTCGATGATGGTCGAGCTCAATAACCTGTGGAATATCACCATGCACGAGCCGGAGCACGGCACCAGCGCTACCGGTCCGGGTAAACGCTGGAGAGGCGCCTGGCAGCCGGGGCCTCTGGATTCCGGGTATGAGCGCAGTGGCTACTTCGGCGAACTGGAGCAGTTCTTCCATGCCGTTCGTCACAACACCGCTTATGAGGCGAGCTTCGAAAGCCTGCGGCCGACCTATGAGGTCATCGAAAGCATTTGCAAGGCAGATGCCGTCGCTCGACCCGACCTGGCCCTGAGCGCCTGACCCTACGCCACCAATGCCTGTTTTCGGAGCTTGCACACATGTCCAGTCTTTCCAGTAACACCACTGCCCGACCTGCTGTTTCGGATAAATATCGCCCGGTGTATGCGGACGACCTGCTGACCATGCAACTGACGCTGGAGCGTCCGCTGTCGGGGACCAGCGATGTGGTCGGCGAATACGAAAGCAAACTCGCCGCCTGGTTCGAAGCGCAACACGCCATTGCCGTATCGTCAGGTGGTGCCGCGTTAAGTGTCGCTATCTACGCCTCCGGGGTCGGTCCGGGCGACGACGTTCTGCTGACGCCCAGCTGCCCGCTGTGCACGATCTACCCGATCATCGCCGCCGGGGCCAACCCTATCTTCGTCGACACCCGAGCCCACGGCTTCGGTGCCGATCCGACGTCCATAAAAGCGCGCATGACCTCACGCACCAAGGCCATCATCGATATTCCGATGTGGGGCTATCCGACGGAAGTCGACGAGTTGCGCACCCTGACCCGTGAGCTGGGTATCAAGCTGATTCTCGACCTGGCCCATTCGCATGGCACAACGCTGGAAGGCCGCCCGCTTTCGCAGTTCGGCGACCTGTCCTGTTTCAGCACCCACGAGCGCAAACCACTGGCAACCGGCGAAGGCGGTTTCATTCTCACCGACGACGATGCATTGGCGCAGCGCTGCCGCGACTACAGCCGCTTTGGCAACCTCAATGGCAAGGATTTCGGCCTCAACTACAAACTCGCTGCACTGCCAGCGGCGCTGGGCGGCAGCCGCCTGGCGTCACTGAATGAGCAGATCCAGAAACGCAGAGAGAACGCGGCGTACTTTCTTGCCCGGCTCGACCACAGCAAGGTCCGGGAGAAGAAAATCATCGACGGCGGCCTGCCTAACTATTACTTCCTGAACCTTGAGCTGCACTTCGCCGACAACCGTGCATTCATCGATTACCTCGACGACGCCGGCATCCCTTCCGACATCAAGCGCTACGGTTGCAAGGCACTCTATGAGTTCCCGGCACTGGCACAGTACCGCAACGAATGCCCGAATGCAGAAGCGCTGCTGGCAGGCATGACGACGATTCCGGTTCATCCGGGCATTACCCGGGCGGAGCTCGACTATATGGCTGATCGCATCAACCAGTACGGTGGCGCATAAATGACTGAACCACTCGATCGCTCACAACTGGATCGGCATTTCACCGCATCCGGATTCGTCTTGAACCCGGAGCGCAAGATGCTGCTGTTGCATCACCGCAAGCTGGGCGTCTGGCTCTATCCGGGCGGCCACATAGAACAGGGTGAAACCCCCGACGTCGCGGTGCTCAGGGAGATTTTCGAAGAGACGGGCATTCATGCCGAGCTGCTCGGCGAGCGTGATGAAGAGCTCGCCGATGTCGAAACCGATGTCACCGTCCTGCATCAGCCTTACCGGGTGCTGTGCGAATACATCAATGACAAACGCGGCCCGCACTATCACCTGGACCTGATTTATGTCACGGCAACCAGCCTGCAGGCCTGCCCGGACAACCGGGAAGTCGAGCATGCGCGGTTCTTCAGCCATGCGGAAACCGCAGACCTGAAGATGTTTCCCAATTTCCGGCGAATGGTCGACCGGGTTTTTGCGGACGATGCGCTGTGGGATCTGGTGGGAATGAAGGTGGCACCATGAGCCTGAATACCATTACCCGGATGCGCACCATTACCCAGAAAGGGCCGATGCATTCGATCGATGACCTGCATGAGCTGGAGCGGGCGCTGCATTCGGGCCTGACAGGCACTTCGCAGGTGGTCGATGAATACGAAGCGGCGCTTTCCGGGCTGTATGGCATCAAGCATGTGATCGCTGTGTCTTCGGGTGCAGCATCAGTGACCGCTGCGCTTGCCGGTGTCGACTTCAAGCCGGGCGACGAAGTCATCGTCGCCCCGACGGGGCCGATCTGTACGGTCCTGCCGATCCTCTCGCTGGGGCTTGTGCCGGTTTTCTGCGATGTCGCGCAGGACAGTTTCGGCCTGGATCCGCAAGACCTGCAGCGCTGCATAGGCCCTCGTACCTGCGCAGTCATCGAAGTACCGATGTGGGGCTATCCGATTCGCTCGAATGAAACCTGGGCGACCATGCGCCAAGCCGGTATTCCTCTGATCCAGGATCTGGCCCACGCACACATGACCCGGCTGGACGGCACCTGGCTCGCACGGCATGGGGATATCAGCTGTTTCAGTACCCATGACTGCAAATTCATCTCGACCGGCGAAGGCGGCTTCGTGATGACCGATGACGACGACCGGGCCAGACGAATCCGCGCCTATACCCGTTTCGGCAACCTGACAGGCGAGTCGCTGGGCATCAACCTGAAGCTGGGCGGGCTGCAGGCGGCGCTGGGACTGGCCCGTTCGCGTCAGCTCTATTCGCATCTCGAACGCCGGATGAGAAACCGCGATCGTCTTCTGTCCATGCTCGACAACCCGGCGTTTCGCGAGCTGCCTGTCGTCAAAGGCGGCGCAGTCAACGCCTACTCGCTGCTCCTGCAGTCAGTGGGGCATGACGGTCGCCAACTGGTGCACTACCAGCAACGCCACGGTATCGAATCGGACATCGGCAAGTACGATAACCAGCCGCTTTACCAGTTGCCGCTGCTGACCCGGTATCAACGCGACTGCCCTAACGCTGCCAGATTGCTGCGTTCACTGACGACGGTGCCTCTGCACCAGAATCTGCTGGACGACGATCTGCATTACATCGCCAAGGTGCTCAATGACTACTCTCCCGATTGAACCGGCCCTGCGCTCGGGCCATGCGGTAGTAATAGGCGGCAGTGTCACCGGCTGCCTCACCGCTGCCGTGCTGGCGCGCCGCTTCGAGCGTGTCACTGTCGTCGAAAAAGGCGACTTTTACGACGAGACAGGCCCGCGTCAGAGCCTGCCTCAAGAACATCATGTGCACCTGCTGCTGTTGCGCGGCAAGCAGATCATGGAGCGGATCTATCCGGGTCTGCTGAGTGCGCTCGAACAAAGCGGCGCTCAGGTGGCGGACCTCGGACATGATGTGAAGTGGTATCAACGCGGCCGCTGGAAAAACCGTTATCGCAGCGGCATCGAAGCTCACTATTGCAGCCGCCGGCTCATCGACAACCAGTTGCGCCGTTGCCTGACGACAGTACCGCAGGTCAGCATTCTGTCCGGTACACGGGTCACGCGCATCGAGTTTTGCGGTGCCGAAAACCTGCGTCAGGTGAGCGGCGTCGCGATCGATGACGGCTCGGGCGAGCGCAACCTGTCCTGCGACCTGCTGGTGGATGCCAGCGGCCGCGGCACGCACATGCCTTCCTGGCTGAAAGACGCAGGCTTCGGCAACGTGCAACACAGTGTGGTCAAGACAGAACTGGGCTACGCATCGCGCATCTACAAACGGCTTCCTGCCTTCGCTGAACAATGGCAAGTATTGCTGGTGCTGCCAACCGCTCCGGCCCAGCGCTCGATGGGGGTCATCAGCCCGATCGAGGGCGATCGCTGGATGGTCACCACCGGGGGCTGGTTCGGCCACTTCCCCGGCAAGGACCCCGACGAGTTTCTTCAGGCACTGGCCAGCCTGCCCGTCCCGGACATCCATGACGTCATCCGCGAGGCCGAGCCACTCTCGGAGATCTTTACGTTCAAGATGCCTGGCAGTCGCCGCACTCACTACGACCGTCTCAAACACTGGCCAGAGGGTCTGCTGGTGGTGGGCGATGCGTTAAGCAGCATGAATCCGCTGTACAGCCAGGGCATGACCATCGCGGCACTCGAAGCCGATTGCATCGATGAGCGCCTTGACGCACTGCTGGATAAATCACTCCGCTGCCATCAGTTGCAGGGCCTGCTGTGCAGTGTCGTTGACGGTGCCTGGAACATGGCCACGACCGAAGATTTCCGTTTCCCGGAAACCTCCGGGGAACGCACCTGGCGCACACGTTTCGACCATTGGTATGGCGCCGGGCTGGGTGCGCTCTCGGCCAGCAATCGTCGTGCGCTGGAAACGCAGATCAGTGTGACTAACCTGGTGATGGACCCGGCGCGGGTGTATTCGCCAGCGCTTGTGTCGCGTATCGCTCTCAATGCCGTACTTTCCCGGAATACCCGACAATGATCGACGACATCCTGCATTTTTCCGGCATAGAGCATGTGGTGTTCGACTGGAACGGTACGTTGATCGACGACCTCGATCTTGCCGTCTGCGCCGTGAATCGCTGTGGCGAGCAGTTCGGCGTCGCGCCTGTCACCGCCGAACAATACCGGGCAAGGTTCGACTTTCCGATTGCCGGGTTCTACGCATCACTCGGCTTCGACCTGGACCGTGTGCCGTTCTCTACCATCGTGCAGCACTACCTCGCGCACTTCGACGCAAACGTTGCCCGCTGCCCGCTGCAACCGGGTGTGATCGAGTTTCTCGACGCGGCGCGCAGGCTCGGAATCGGCGTCTCGATCCTGTCGGCATCGCACTGTGACGTTCTGGTTCAGACCCTGCGCGCGAAGGGCCTGTATGACTGTTTCGAACATGTCGTGGGGCTGAGCCATAACCAGGCCACCAGCAAGACCGCCGAGGCCGTAGTGCTGCAGAAAACCCTGGGCACACCGGCCTCACGCACCCTGTTTGTCGGCGACACGCTGCATGACTTCGACGTCGCAAATGCCGTGGGCTGGTCGCCGGTACTGGTTGCGACAGGCCATCAGAACAGCGAACGCCTGCGACTCAGTGGTGCCCCGCTGTTCGATGGCCTGGGCGATCTGCTCGAACGCTTCACGCCCTTCCCCATACCGCACGCCAAAACCGGGGGTGCCTGAGCATGGCCACATCGCACATTGTTCTGTCTGGCCTGATCGCCACTGCATTGACCTTGCGTGCGATCGTTGCCTTTTACTACCGCGACAAGCAGCGCATATTGCGATTGCTGCGCCTGACACCCCGCCTCCCTGACCGCAAGGAGCACTATTACCGACCGCTGGATGGCTGGCTCGCGCCGCTGCCGTTCATCTGGACCTGGCTGGACATCGTGGCCGCCGTGCTGCTCGCATCACTCTACTCCTCGCCGCTGGCGTGGCTGATGGTGGTGCTGTGGAGCGGCGGACGGCTGCGTGCGCTGCAGGAGTTTGGCCATAACGCCGTGCATTTTGCGCTATGCCCCAATCATGATTGGCAGTGGTGGCTGAGCGATATTTTCTATCAGTTTCCAGCGTTCAAACGTGACATGCGCAGCCGACACCAGACCCACACGCTGGAACACCATCGTAACCCCAATCATCCGGATCTCGACCCCAACCGCGCACGGGTGCATGCCGGTGGCTACGTGGCCGGCATCTCCCCCGGCAAATTCTACTGGTTGCTGCTCTATCCGCTGACGCCCCAGGGGGCCCGGGTCAATCTCAGCACCATGGCGCGCAACAGTCTGCTGAATCACTCGCGTCTGAGCACGGTGGTTCGCGTCGTGTGTCTGCTGGCGGTTACCGCGCTGCTCTACTGGGCAGGCGGCTGGAAAGGCGTGCTGTTTGGCTGGCTGGTTCCGCTGCTAACGTCGTATCCGGTGTTTGCCTGGGTGTCACTGCTCACCGAGCACCGCTGGTTTGTCGAAGGGACGTCCAGGGACCGACGCGATCTTGAATACCTGGCAGGCCGACCCACCGATTATTTCGGCATCACCGGGTGGCTGATTCGCGTGTTCATCGCGCCGACGTCCGACGCCTATCACCTGGCGCACTCGCTGTACCCCGGCGTGCGCTGGAACTACCTGCCGGCGATTGACCGGCATCTGAAAATCCATGAGCCACGCTACAGCAACAACGCCAGTGAAGGCCTGCTGCTTCGACGCGGCAGCGCACCCACTGCGCTATCCGAACTGTATGAGCGTCTGGTGACCACCGGACATCCAGAAACCATCTTGAAAACCAGAGGCAGCGTATGAATACCCAGGCACATCAGCACATTCAACGTATCGGCATCATCGGCGGCAGTGGCCTTCAACAGTTGCCCGGTTTGAAGGACATACAGCTCGTCGAGTGCGAAACGGCGTTCGGCAAACCCTCTTCTCCCGTCACGCTGGGCACCCTCAACGAGGTGCCGGTGGCGTTCGTGCAGCGCCACGGTGTGGGCCATACCATCCCGCCCGCGTTCATCAATGTGCGCGCCAATATTGCCGCGCTGCGCAGTGTCGGCTGCACTCAACTGTTGTCGGTGAGTGCCGTGGGCAGCCTGAGCCACGATGCACCGCCGGGCAGCTTCGTGCTGATCGACCAGTTCATCGATCGCACCATCAAGCGCGACAAGACGTTCTTCGGGCCGGGACTGGTCGGTCACGTACCGTTTGGCGACCCGGTGTGCGGGCGCATGCGTTCGGTGCTGGCCAGCGCCGCAGAAGCCGCCAACGTGCAGGCCCGCAACGGCGGCACCTACGTGGTCATGGAAGGGCCGCAGTTTTCGACACGCGCCGAGTCCAGCCTCTATCGCCAATGGGGTGGCACCGTGATCGGCATGACCGCCATGCCGGAAGCCAAGCTGGCACGCGAAGCGGAGCTCTGCTACGCAATGATTGCCATCCCCACGGACTTCGACTGCTGGCACGAGTCCCATGAACAGGTCAACGCGACGCTGGTCGCCCAGCGAATGGCCGATACGGTCGCACTGACACGCCGTCTGGTCACCGAAGCCGTGACGCGGTTGGGCGAACACCAGGGTACCTGCTCAGCCGGGTGTGATCATGCGCTGGACACCGCCGTCATGACCGCCCCCGAGCACCGCGATCCGGAAATGATCGCGCGCCTGCTGACGGTTGCCCCCAACGCCACTCACCTGGGGGCCAAGGCATGAACAATCCGGGCACCACTCAGGACAGAGTGCGTATCAAGAAGGTCGAAGTGCTCTCGGACAACTGGTACGTACTGCGCAAGACCACCTATGACTTTCAGGGGCGCAACGGCGCCTGGCGCACCCTGACCCGGGAAACCTACGACCGCGGCAACGGTGCAACCATCCTGCTCTACAGCAAGCTGAAGAAGACCGTCGTCCTGACCCGGCAATTCCGCTTTCCGGCCTTCGTCAACGAGCACGACGGCATGCTGGTCGAAACCTGCGCCGGGTTGCTGGATCGCGACGATCCGCAAACCTGTATCCGCAAGGAGACCGAGGAAGAAACCGGTTATCGCATCCAGGAGGTGCGCAAGGTCTTCGAAGCGTTCATGAGCCCTGGGTCGGTGACCGAGCGGCTGTACTTTTTCGTCGGCGAATATTTCGATGAAAACAAGCTGAGCGACGGCGGTGGTCTGGAAGCGGAAGGCGAAGAAATCGAGGTTCTCGAGCTGCCGCTGGACGAAGCGCTGGCCATGATAGACACCGGGGCGATCTGCGACGGCAAGACCATCATGCTGCTACAGTACGCCAAGCTGCATGGACTGCTGGATTGAGGCCGGGCATGGATGAACTTATCGCTATCAGCTCGATGGAAAATGCCGAACTGGCCGAGTTCGTGGCAGGCATCAGCGAGCATATCGGTGTACCGGTGCGCCTCTCGCGCTGGTCCACATCAGAATTGATCGAACGCGTGATCGATGGCACGGCAGGCGACTGGGATCTGCTGTTGGGGACGGCTGCCACCGCCCTGCTCGATCCTGCACTGAACTCGCAGTTGCTGACGCTGGACGCGCTTGATTGCTCGACGCTGCCCGCGCAGGCGATTGCCGTCGACCGACGCTGGTTCAGCCCGTCAGGCTTTGTCCCGGCCTTTTGTTATGACCCGCAAGTACTCGCCACTCACGACCTCACGCCGCCACTGTCCTGGGAAGCGCTGTGCGCACCGGCGTGGGCGAATCGGATTGCCTTGCCAGATCCGGGACGCTCGGGCGCAGGCTATCTGCACCTGAGCGCGCTGCTCGAAGAGTACGGCGAGCAGGCCTGGGACAGGCTCGCTCAGATTGCACAACTGCGGCCATCGATCAGCGGGTCGTCCACCGCCCCGATAGAGGCGGTGATCAAGGGCCATGCGCTGGTCGGCGTGACGGTGTCCACGGCTGCTACTCGCGCAGCGGCGCAGCGCGGTTCCCTGCACTGGTGCGTGCCCGGTGATGCACGTCGCTACGAGTTCGAAGTGTTCGGCTGTCGCGCCGGTTCGCCGCGTGCGACACAAGCGCTGCAGGCACTTGGCTGGATGCTTTCGCCGGGCGCTGCTGCCATCAGCCGACGCTATGGCAAGGTCGTGGTCGGTGGCGTGTCGAGCGATACACTGGCAGCGGCCGACCTAAAGGCGCTGGATGCCATCGAGGCCAGCCATACCAAAGTAGCCCGTTGCGCACGCTGGCATTCACTGTTCGACACAAAGGCTGGCCTATGACCGACATGGCCCACAACCAATCGATGCAGTCACCCTCTGCGCCGGCAAGAACGGAGCGGCGGCCGTGGGGGATTTACCTGATGTTCGGCCTGTTCGGGGCTCAGCAAGGCATGCTCGGACCACTGATGCCGTTTCTGCGTGCCGAATTCAATCTTGATCTGCGCTGGACCGGCCTGCATTTCGCCGCATACGCCTTGGGGCTGGTGCTGATCGGGGTGCCCTATCGCTGGCTGGAGGGCCGGGCACTGGCAATCGGCATCGGTCGTATCGCCATAGGCTCTATCGTGCTGGCCAGCGGACTGTTTTCGATCGCCGGCGGTTTGACCATGACACTGCCGGGCAGCGTACTGATGGGCTTCTCGGGTGGTCTGGTCATGGCTGTCGGACAGGCCATGCTCGGCAGACTGTATGGTCGGCAGGCTGCCGCCAAACTGGTGGAAGCTCACATCGTCGCGGGCCTCTGTGTACTGGGCGGCGCGCTGTTGGTGGGCGCCGCGACGGCCATCGGGCTGTCGTGGCGCATGGCTCCGCTGCTGGTCAGCAGCTGGGCGCTGGTCATGTTCTGCCTGCCGCTGACTATTCATAAGTCCGGGGCCGGCCACAACGCCTCATCGCAAAGGGTCGATACCCCGCGCCTGCAACGCCTGACCCGGCTCAGTCTGTGGGCCCTGGTGATACTCGGGATCTCGGCGGAATGGGGCGTGGGGTTCTGGGGCGCGGAGTACATCAAGACCCATGTACAGACCAGCGCGTCGGTCGCAGCGACGCTGATGAGCCTGTACTTTGCCGGCACCGTCTGCGGGCGACTGGTCAGCAGCTATGCGCTACGCCGGGTCTCACCGTTTACATTGCTGACCCTGGTGATATTCAGCGCCATTGCCACGCTGCTGGTGCTGTCGTTCGTACAAGGCGTCATTGGCACAGCGATCCTCACGTTCGTGCTCGGTGCCTGCCTGGGCAATTTCTTTCCGCTGATTCTTGGCTCGGCCATGCGTATTGCGCCACAGGCCAGCTCGACGCTCAGTACCCAGGCATCACAGGCGGTCGGTGTGGCGCTGCTGCTGGCGCCGTTTCTGCTCGGGCTGCTGTCCGAACGAATCGGGGTCGAGGCGGCTTTCAGCCTGCTGATCGTCTATCCCCTTCTCATGTTGCCGCTGGTCCCCGCCCTGCGTGGTGCCTGGTCTGCCGGCAACACTACCGCCCCCTCAAAGGAGTAGGAATCGATGGCCCTTCGCGCGCTGTTGTTCGATCTGGACGGAACGCTTATCGACACCGATGAACTGCATTTGAACGCCTATAACCAGCTGCTCGCACGCTGGGAACGTTCGATGGACATCGGTTATTACAAGGCCCATGTCATGGGCTTTCCGGATGACATGATTTTTGGCGGCCTGTTTCCCGATATTCCGGCGGCGCAATACGCCAGTCTGGCGGCGGAGAAAGAGGCCATGTTTCGCGCTCAACTGGGCGAGACGATCCCGGTGGCAGGCGTGTTGCGTATCCTGGATCACGCGCGCGAAACCGGCCTGCGCACCGCAGTGGTGACCAATGCGCCCCGTGAAAACGCCATGGCCATGCTGACCGGCCTGGGCATTGTCGACCGGTTCGACACCATCGTGATCGGCGGTGAGCTGGCACGTGGCAAACCACATCCGATGCCTTATCTCACGGCCTTGGAACTGCTCGGTGTGACGGCCGATCAGGCGCTTGCCTTCGAGGACTCGCTGGCCGGCGTACAATCGGCGAGCGCCGCCGGGATCCATACCTTCGGCATGCTGTCGGGGCTGGATGAGGGTCAGCTGCGAGCGGCCGGTGCCCGGGACATCATTCGCGACTTCAACGGTGATGCGCTCTGGCGACACCTTGAATCGCCCGCCTGACGCGCCCGTTTTCGGTCAGGTGCAGGGTGACATCCGTGCGCCCTCGCCTGACGAACGTTGCGCCTGCAAATCCGAGCTTTTTGCGACCCTGCACACTAAACTAGCCTCCGCGCGCACCAGACAGGTGCGCAATCTGTCGATTCAGCTGTTGCGGAGGCCGTTGTGTACAAAGGTGTGGTGCTGTCGGTCCTGGCGTCAACGCTGTTCGGGGTCATGTATTTCTATACGTCACTGATGGCCCCGCTCGACGGTGAAGAAATCTTTGGCTGGCGCATGCTGCTCACCGTGCCCTGCGCGACGCTGTTCATGCTGGTCAGCGGTGACTGGCGGCGAGTCCGCGAAGTGGCTGTCCGGCTCAGGCAGCAACCGCTGCTGATCTTCGCGCTGCTGCTGTCTTCGGTGCTGCTCGGTGCGCAGTTGCTGATCTTCATGTGGGCGCCGCTGCACGGGCGCAGTCTGGAGGTATCGCTGGGCTATTTCCTGCTGCCGCTGAGCATGATTCTCACCGGCCGCGTGGTGTATGGCGAGCACCTCTCCTACCTGCAGAAAGTCGCTGCGGTGTTTGCCCTGATCGGCGTGGCGCATGAGCTGTGGCGGCTGGGCAGTTTCTCCTGGGAAACCCTGCTGGTCGCGGGCGGCTATCCGCTGTACTTCGTGCTGCGTCGCAAGCTCAAGACCGATCACCTCGGCGGGCTCTGGTTCGACATGCTGCTGATGCTGCCCATCGGCCTGTGGTTCATCGCCCACGGCCATCCGCAGGCCATTCAGCAGGCACCGCTGTTGTACCTGCTGATTCCGCTGCTCGGGGTGATCAGTGCCTCGGCGCTGGTCAGTTACATTCTTGCCAGCCGCCTGCTGCCGTTCAGCCTGTTCGGGCTGCTCAGTTATGTCGAGCCGATCCTGCTGGTCGGCGTCGCCCTGCTGCTGGGCGAAAGTATCAGTCGCGATGAATGGCTGACGTACCTGCCGATCTGGCTGGCCGTGGTGGTCCTGATGATCGAAGGCGCCAAGCATATGCTGGCCCAGCGACGCCGGGACGCGAGCTGAGCGTCAGGACTCGGTGAAACGCTCCAGCTGCATTTCCTGAAGCCGACTGAGGGTGCGCCGGAAGGCAAACGACAGGTAGCCCTCGGTGTACAGCTCGTCCATCGGCACCGGCGCTTCGACATACAGCGGAATGCGCCGGTCATAGCACTCGTCGACCAGCGCGATGAAACGGCGCACGCCGTCATCGTTGGGCGACAACTGCGGCAGCTCGCGATCGCCTGCGGTCACCTGCTCGACGCCATCCTCGGTGCCGCGGGCAATTTTCGCTTCGCGCTGCGCGGCCCCCAGCAGCGGCACCTCGCTGAGCAGAATCACCGAAAAACGATCACACAAGGCGATGAAATCCATGGCCGCCAGCGGCTGTTCGCAAAGGTCGCGATAGCGGCACCACACGGCCGTGTCGGAATGCTGAACCACATTGATGCTGCGATAACCGAGCATGACCTGCGAATCGTGGACCGGCTGATCCGCGCTCAACGCGTCGAAGATGCCCTGCAAGGCACTGGGTCGACCGGCTTCGGCAATCCAGTAGCGCTGATGCAGTTGCCCGGGGTGCAGCCGGTGATCCTCGCCGCCGTCGACGGCCACGACATCCATGTACTTGAGAATGGCCGCAACCGCTGGCAGAAAGCGCTCGCGATTGTGGCCATGGCTGTATAACTGCTCCGGTGGCTGGTTGGACGTGCAGACCAGCACCACGCCCTCTTCGAACATCACCTGCAGCAACCCGCCGAGGATCACCGCGTCGCCGATATCGGTGACGAACAGCTCATCGAAACACATCACCCGTACGTCACGCGCCAGCTCCCTGGCGACCACGGTCAGCGGCTGGGAAGTGCCCATCAACTCGAACATGCGTTTGTGCACCCAACGCATAAAGTGATGAAAATGCTGACGCCGGGCCGGTACGCTCAGGCTCTCGAAAAAGCGGTCCATCAGCCAGGTCTTGCCACGCCCGACCGGTCCCCACAGATAAACGCCGCGGGCCCGACCGCGAGCGTCGGCCAGCCCCTCGTAACACGCCTGCAATTGCCGGGCGGCCTGCAACTGCGCCTGATCGGGCTGAAAACCCCGCTGGACGGCACGTTCGTAGGCTTGCAGAGGAGAGACGGCATCCATCAGGCACACACCCTTCGCTATCGGAGAAAAGACATCCAGCCTATACGAGGCTGCGCCGCGCAACGCAACTCATCAACTCAACTCAACTCAACTCAACTCAGGCATGCTGCACGCCGGCACGCTTGAGCAGTCGCTTGCAGCGCTCGGACAGGTGGACCACACGCAGATGCTTGCCCGCCTTGGCGTAGCGTTCGCGCAGGGTTTTGAGCGCAGCGATGGCCGAGTAATCGACAAAGCTCAGGTGGCGGCAATCCAGTGTCACCTGCGCCGGGTCTTTGGCCGGGTTGAACTGGTCGAGAAACGGTGTGGTCGAGGCGAAGAACAGCGTGCCATGCAGGTGGTAGACCTTGCTGCCGTCGGCTTCGACATGGCTGTCGGCGTACAGCTCGCGAGCCTGCTGCCAAGCGAAATTGATTGCTGCAATGATAATCCCGAACAGCACTGCGGTGGCCAAATCGGTCAGCACCGTGACCACGGTCACGGCAATGATCGCCAGGACGTCGTTGACCGGCACCTTACGCAGCACGCGCAGCGAAGCCCAGGCAAAGGTCTGCTGGGCGACCACGAACATCACCCCGACCAGCGCCGCCAATGGAATACGCTCGATCAGCGGCGAGAGGAACAGCACGAACATCAGGATCATCAACCCCGCGACCACACCCGACAGACGACCACGGCCGCCAGAACTCAGGTTGATCACGGTCTGGCCGATCATCGCGCAGCCGCCCATGCCGCCGAAGGCACCGGAGACCACGTTGGCAGCACCCAGTGCCACGCACTCGCGATCCGGATAACCACGGGTTTCGGTGATCTCGTCGGTCAGGTTCAAGGTCAGCAGGGTTTCCAGCAGACCGACCAGCGCCATCAGGATCGCGTAAGGCGCGATGATGCGCAGCGTCTCCAGATTCCACGGAATGTCCGGCATGGCGAATACCGGCAAGCCACCAGCAATGTGCGCCATGTCGCCCAGGGTGCGGGTCGGCAGGCCAAGCAGGTAGACCGCCAGCCCGACGCTGAGGATGGCCACCAGCGCTGGCGGCGCAACGCGGGTCAGGCGTGGCAACAGGTAGACAATCGCCATGGTCAGCGCCACCAGCCCGAGCATCACGTACAGCGGCGTACCGCTGAGCCATGATTCACCCACTTTGAAGTGTTCCAGTTGCGCCATCGCGATGACGATCGCCAGGCCGTTGACGAAGCCCAGCATCACCGGATACGGCACCAGCCGCACCAGTTTGCCGAGCCGCAGCAAGCCGAACAGGATCATGATCAGACCGCCCAGCAATACGGTCGCCAGCAAATACTGCACGCCCTGCTGAACCACCAGCGCGACGATCACCACGGCCATGGAACCGGCCGCACCGGACACCATGCCCGGACGCCCGCCGAACAGCGCAGTCAGGGTACAGATGATGAACGCACCGTAGAGCCCCATCAGCGGATTGAGATGGGCCACCAGCGCAAAGGCGATGCACTCGGGCACCAATGCAAAAGATGTGGTGAGGCCTGCCAGGACTTCGGCACGTATACGGATCGTTTTCATGGGTTACCTGAGCGGCGCTCCGTGGAAGAAGCGCAAAAAAGGGGGCATATTACGCAAACCTTTGACGACCGACCACCACGGCAGGGCTTCCATGGAGGCGCTCTGATGATCGGCACGGACCTGAAACAACAAGGAGTAAACCGATGCAATGGAATGGAACGCTGCTTTGCACAGGACTTCTGCTGGCCAGTGCGGTGGCTGTTGCCGACGACGACACAGCGGCTGTCGACGCATTTGTGCAGGCAGAAGCCAGCAAAGTGATGCAGGAAAATCACATTGCGGGCCTGTCGATCGCCGTTACTCGCCAGGGCAAACAGCAGTTCTACACCTACGGCGTCGCGTCAAAAGCCACCGGCCAGCCAGTGACCCGCGATACGCTGTTTGAACTTGGCTCGATCAGCAAGACCTTCACCGCCACCCTCGCTACCTGGGCACAGGCCAATGGGCAGCTGTCGCTGACGCAAAGCATCGACAGCTATATTCCGCAGTTGCAGGCCACGCGGCTGGGCAAGGTGCCGGTTTTCCATCTGGGCACCCACACGGCTGGCGGCTTCCCGCTTCAGGTGCCGGATAACGTGCAGAACACCCGCCAGTTGATGGAATATTTCAAGGCCTGGCAGCCCGAATATCTGCCCGGCACCCATCGCACCTACGCCAACCCCAGTGTGGGCCTGCTCGGCATGGTTGCGGCACGCAGCATGAAGCTGCCGTACGAAAAAGCCCTGCAGCAGCGGCTTTTTCCGGCGCTGGGTCTGAGTAACACCTATATCGATGTACCCGATGAAAAACAGGCGCTGTATGCGCAGGGCTACAACAAACTCGACGAGCCGGTCAGGGTCAATCCAGGTCCGCTGGCGGCGGAAGCCTACGGGGTGAAATCGAGTACCCGGGACGTACTGCGTTTTATCGAAGCGAACATCGGCCTCGGTCAAAACGACGCCGCGCTGCAAAAAGCCCTGCGCGACACTCGGACCGGCTACTTCAAAGTCGGCGGCATGACTCAGGACCTGATCTGGGAGCAGTATCCGCTGCCGGTCCGTCTGGAGACGCTGCTTGAGGGCAATGCCAGCGCCATGCTGAACACGGTCAAAGCCGAAATGATCGAGCCGCCGCAGGCAGCGCAATCTTCGGTCTGGGTCAACAAGACCGGATCAACCAACGGTTTCGGCGGCTACGTGGCGTTCATTCCGGAAAAACAGCTCGGTATCGTGATTCTGGCCAACAAAAACTATCCGAATGAAGAGCGCGCAAAGCTGGCTTACCGGATTCTTGGCCAACTGCAGTGCTGTTCAGAGGAGCCGGGTACGCTCTGACGATTCGGCGAAATACTCGTCTTCCAGCAGCATGTCTTCAAAAAAGGCACCGTAGGTGTGATCAGGGTGCCTGATATGGATTTCCAATACCCATAACTGGCTGCTGGGTGTGAATTCGATATCGGCCATCGCACCTTTGTAGATCGCGGTATGCGGAAAGTCCGACAACCTGTGGCCATCAAGGTCCATATTCAACTCCCAGCCACGCCGCTCACTGGCTTGGGCAGCAAAAAGGTAAAGGGCCTTGCCCGTTGCTCCAGTGGTCAGCCAATGCCGGCGTACTTCGTGGAATATCGCTTGTGAATCCTGCGCGCAACGAGCCTTCCCGATATCAGTGCCGGTCACGAACGTTTGCCCGCCATCGCCCTCGAAGCCCTGCCAGGTCGGGCCGATATCAATAAAGAAAATGTCGTCTTCGCCAAGTACGACTCCGACGTCGGAGGGGGCACCGAAAGTCTTGATGGTGTTGCTTGCGAAGCGGACAAATACCCCATGCCATCCGCGAAGCATTTCCCGTTCTGCAAGCACATGTTTGGCCAGCTCAAGCGCTTGTTCTTCAATCATACCCGGCTTGATCAGCCCTGCTATTTCCATCACCGCGTCACGCGTCATGTTGCGGACCCTCATCATGTTGCTTGCGTTGTAATGCGCGCCGACGGCTTCCAGAGCATTACGATCATGCAGATTGAGCATGGGAGTTACCTCAATTGAGAGCGAATGGGTTTCAAAGGGGGTGTTGACCACTACAGCCCAATGGAGCGGCGGTTATCCGTTGCAACCTGACGTGCGGCGGCAATGTGCTCTCAAAAGGCTCAGAACCCGTTCGTTCTCCTCGATAAAAGAAAACGAACCGCTGCGTTCAAGAAATTCAAGTTCGACACAGCCCTGCTCGAACTCGCGTTGCAAATCGGGATAAAGTGCGCGGTCATGACGGCCGGCCAATACTTTTACAGGCACCGAAATTTCTTTGAGACGCGGCCTGAAATCAGGAATGCTCAACAACTGGCCGCCGATGTCGAAATCGACATCCTTGCCACAAAACACCGGATAGAGTTCTGTATTGCGCGCTCCCGGTTCGGTCAGCAGCCTGCTGGCGTTTTCCGGGTTGTAAAACCTTACAAGCGCAGTCGCCCTGCCGAACAACGCTTGCATCTCTGGCGACGTAGACACCTCCCCCTGCGCGCGTATTCGTTGTATGGCCGCCCACACTTCAGGCAACTGACACCTGATCACGTGGTTGATGTTGTCGTGATTCTTCTGCCACATCTGCGGGCTGTGCAGGGAGTTGCACAGCAGTAGGGAGCGCACGCTGAAGGGCTCATCCAGCGTGACTTGCAGGCTGATCAACCCACCATAGGAAAACCCGAACAGATGGGCGCCGTCCGGGCATAGCTGTTTTATCAGCGCTTTTACATCAAGCACATCTTCAGTAAAGGTGATGTCCGTGAGGCTACCTGGCCGATCGGAGCGACCTCGGCCATAAAGGTCGACGTAGATCACCCGAAAATCTCTGTGCAGGTCGTCAAAGTGTGGATGAAAGATCGCATGTGAACCGGCCGGCCCCAGACCAGCCAGCAACACCAGAGGCTCGCCCTCCCCGCACTGCTCGACCCAAAGCCTTTTACCCCTGACCTCGCAGAGAGTGCCCGGTGCATGCTGGATACAGACTTGTCCGGTCATGCAGCCCCCTGCTCAAGGCTCTGAAATACTGCTTTTTCAGCCTGTCGAACGGCAATGACATCTTCTTCCAACTGCCTGGGATCGCTGTGGGCCAGCACGACAAATCCGAGTGCCAGCGTGGCAAACAGATCCCGAGTCGCAGGGACTGCCTGCTGATCCTGAACCTGAATACTGGTATCCAGACAGGAGGAAAGCTGCGCAAGTGCATGCAGCCTGGCCACCCCTCTGACCACTGAGGGTGCCAATGCCCTGAAAAACACTACAGTCATGTTCTTGAGCAGGGTATAGCGCCGACCAGGCACGATGCTGTGTGCAAAGTAATTGACTGAACGGTGAATCTGACTGTCTCCCGTTGCCTGAAAACAAAGCCGCGGGTGCCCTCCGCCGTGGGGTCTGGCCCCCACTTCGACCAAGCGCAAACCGTCGCGGGTCTGCATGATTTCAATATGAGCATTGCCCCAGTGAATGCCCAGCGCATTCAAAACCTCCTGCGCATAGTCCATCAGCGGCTCTACCACGGCATCCTCCGGGCTGACCCAATCCATTCGGTCGTAGATGGCCATGCCGGTTGCATGTTCCAGCTTGGTGTATTTGCAGACACTGCAGAGCGTGTGCGTGCCGCCGTGGCTGAATGTATCGACAACGTACTCTGTACCTGACAGGTACTCCTGAATCAGTACCCGGTCGTTGATGATTCCCAGCCGATTGGGCTGACCGAGCAAAGCATCGAATGCCTGCTTGAGGCCAGACTCGTCATCCACTCTGACAACGCCGTCGGTACTGGCACTTTTAGGAGGTTTGACTACCAGACTGCGGCCTGCAAGTCCGCTGCGCAGCAGCCAGTCCTGCACGAGGGAAAAATCATCCGTACATATCTGTTTCATCATCGCCACGCCAGACTCGACCGCAGCCTGCGCCATCACACCCTTATCCCGCCTGGCGGCTGCCAGATCAACCGTGTTTGCGCACTCGGGGACCAGTAACGGAGCCAGTTGTTCGGCAAGCTCCACGCCGGATTCGCAGCCGGCAAGTACACAGAGCGGCAGGTAGTTACGCAACGTGTCAAGCAACGGGCCAAGGTCTTCGCTATCGGCGACGCAGACCCGCTCGAAGTCTGAGGGTCGATAAGAAGCGGCGTAGACATCCGGCGGTTCTACTGACGAGAGAACCGCAATGACCTTGCAGCCAGACGACTCAAACTCCCTGGCAAACAGGCTGCCGGACGAATACGGGTCCACGATGACCACATAGCGTTGCGCGACCGGGCTCATGATGCCGCTCCCAGCATCTCGCCGATTTTCGCGCAGTAGCGGTCCCATGCATCCTGTACCGAGGGGCTCAAGGAGCGCGCCCGAATGGCGGCATGAACCATTCCGGGCTCGATCACCCACTCGACGTCGACCCCCTGCTCCTGCAACTTGTGCGCATACTGCTCGGCATCAATGGCCAGCGAGTCTTTTTCCGCCCCCATGATGTAGGCTTTGGGCAAACCCGCGAAATTGCCTGCTATCAGGGGCGAGATATAAGGGTGCGAAACGGTCTGGGCGTCCGGCGAATAACACGCGGTATAGAACTCCATTTCTCCACCTGTCAGCAATGGCGCGTCATCGCCTCCCTCTTGCCACCGTGTGAAGTCCAGCACCGGACTGATCAAAGCCTGACCAGCAAGTTCTGGACCGTTGCGATCACGGCACATCATGGCGATGACCACGGCCATATTCGCCCCCGAGCTGTCTCCTGCGATGACAATGCGTCTGGGGTCGATTCCAAGAAGCGCGGCGTTTTCGCAGGCGTAGACCAACGCCGCATAGCAATCTTCGAGCGCCCCGGGAAAGGGATGCTCCGGGGCGAGTCTGAAATCGACCGCCATAACCTTTACCGAAGCCTTGGAAGCGATCTCGGCAGCAGCACTGTGGTGCGTGTCCAGGGAGCCGACCACGAAACCGCCACCCCTGATGTAGATGACCAGACCTGCATGGAGTGTCTGCGCCGGCTCATAAAACCGGAATCGCGTGGGCAACTGGCGATGGATCACATCCTGCTCGCTCCAGCTCACGTCAGCCGGAACGTCGTAAGGAAACTCGACCACAAGGCTCTGATACAAGCGGCGTTGTTCATCCAGCGGATACGTATAGAAATCAGGCGGCATGACTGCGTTGCAGCGCCCCACAAACTCTTCAATACCAGGTGCGTAACTCATCGACGATTCTCCAGCAGGTTAGTGGGTGACATCCGCGTTCACTGCCTGATTCGGTGCGCGTAGATCGGCCAGAATCCCTCGCCGTACGAGCGGCAACAGACACAGAGCAGTTCCTATCCCACCGAACCAGAGCGTCCATTCGAGCCCTGCATACGTGATGATCAGAGAGGTCAAGACGCTGCCCATGGGAATCGCTCCCCAGATCATGAAGCGCTGTACCGAATTCACTCTGCCCAGCAGCGTCAGAGGCGTTTCGGTCTGCCTCAGTGTCAATGAAGTGGGGCCAAATACGCCTTCGCCCAGACCATGCAGAACGCTGGCAGCAATCAGCCCTGCAATAGAACCCGCGGCACCGAAGACGGCAATCAGGAACAGACCGCAGACCGAGGTCGCCGCAGCGATAACCAGCGTGCGCGAAATACCGAAGTGGTTCATCAACCGCGACGAGATTAGATTAGCCACCGGAAAACCTGCCGCTGCGGCACCGATTACCAGGCCGATAGTGCCGGGAGACAGCATCAGAACATCTTTGCAATACAGCACAAGGCTGGTTTCTATGATGGTCAGAAACAGCACATACACGGCACCGCATAAAAACACCGGCTCAAGTTTCGGGTGCGAAAAGACAAATCTCAGTCCGGCCTTTATATCGGACATGATCGACATTCTTACCGGTGCGACCTCGGCTCGATCCAGGTCAGTTCTCTGATGGCGAATCGCGCCCAGCGTGAGCGCCGAGACCAGAAAAGAACCTCCATTGAGCAAAATGGCTAACGGCGGCGCAAACACGGCAATGACGGGCCCTGCGGCCATGGGTCCGAGCGTTCGAGCGATCGACTCGGAAAAAAACAGCTTGGCGTTGCCTTTCTGAAGCTCACTGGCCCTGGAATAGAGTTCAGGGAGAAACGAGTTATAGGCCACCTGAAAGAACACAGTGGCCACCCCCGCACAGAACACCAAAACCATCAGCAAGGGAAAGGTCATCCAGCCTTGCATCGAGAGCAATGCGATGCTTGCATACACGACCATCTGAACCAGATCAGCCAGTATCATTGTCTTGCGCTTGGGCAGGCGGTCCACCCACGCACCGACCGGCAGCCCGAAGAAAAGAAAGGGTACAAACATCAGAAACGGCAACAACACCGCCTGCGCCGCCGATGCACCGACCACTTGCACGGCCAGCAGCGGAAGTCCGATAACCAGAAACTGATTACCCAACAGACTTAACGATTGACCCGACCATAATAAATTGAAATTCCTGTGCGCAGCGTGCTGCACCGGATCTGTTGTTTCAGCGTCCATACCGCATCTCCTGACTCATGGGAACGGGCCGCGCCTTGATTGGGGCAGCCGGGTGCCTCAACCGGCAATCGTGCGCAGCGCACCCGTTGAAAGGCTGTCGCCGAACTGCACACCACTGCAATCGATGGAGAAAGGCACTTGATAATCCTGCCCCTGCCGGACATAGACCGGACTGTCGAACAATTGAACGGCCTGCATCCAGTGAGAGCGACTGTTATGAGGATCGTTGGACAGACAGTTATCGTCCTTCAGGTACAGGTCGAACCAGAAAACAACACCATGCGCCACCGCGTTGGCATCTGCGGTAAAAGTCATTTCTGACGCCATATCAAAAGAGACACGGCCCTCAAACCTGGCGCTGTAAAACTCGACCGGATCGCTGATCAGCTGGTGAGGCCAGGTCTGTAGACGAACCGGAAAATAGCCAGCAGTTTTGAATTGATTGAAAGCGCTGACATCCAGCCCATAAATATCGTCGTGCACACCGTTCAGATTCGCTACGTCCTGGCTCGATAGCAGACAGGCATTCAACGTGACGGCGCGAGGAATCACCTCAGCGTCCGGTTTCAACAACTCGCGTTTGGCATGCAACAGGGCCATACCGAAACCTTCGCCAAAAAAACCGCAGTCAACCGTTTCGGAAATCATGACTTCGATGTGCCGAGGCACGTCGACACCTGACAAAAGGTCCGTAGACATTTTATTAATGACCGTCACCTGCTGTTCCAGCCCGTTGGCGCGAATGATTTCCCGTGCCTTGTCGGCCACGCGTGTATTGAACTCGCAGGTGTAAACATGCCTGGCCCCTTTGCGAGCGATCAGCATGGCGAGCAATCCCGACCCGGTGCCTATATCCAGAACGGTTTTACCGGAAAAGTCTGTTGCTTCAATGGCCTCGTAAAACGCTTGGTTACGCTGGTGGTCATTCAACATCGCGAAGTGCCAGCGAGGAATACTGGTGACCCTATGAGGGGGCTCGCCCACGGCGGGGGAAGTAAAAACGGGTGTACTGTTTACACTCAACATTTCATCTCTCCGAAGATAATAATGATCGTCTTTCCATGCCGCACTTGATCAAACGTTCTGTATGAGGCGTTGAAAATCCTGAAGGCCGACCCACACAGCGCCCCTGTTTTGCACGTAGGGAATATCCAGATAAGGAATCCGGCATTTTCTGGTTTTCCTGCCATGCCAGGGGCAGGTCACCGACTCCTCATCCTCACTGCCATGCGTCAAAGGCCCGCCCCGGTGCTGGCACGTCATATCCTTGAACGTAATCTCTCCGTGCTCTCCACGTCGCATCTGAATGTATTTGAGCGCCGTTTTTATAACCGTGTCGTGACCTGAGCTTTCAAAGGCTATAAGTTGCATAGTGGCGATAATCCCCAATAGAAAGAATTCGGTACTTGCAAGACTCGGAAAGCACCAATGCACCGTGCAGTCTGTTTTTGGCAATAACCACACACTCGCCAGGTCCCAGATCGCTGAAGCAGTCAGGGCCATGGCAAAACCTCAGCAGGCCTTCATCCACGATGCAGAACTCATCGCCGTCATGCACATGAGGAACGGAAAGTTCGCCTTTTGGCTCGTCAAGGTGAGTCACGGGTATCGTGTGAATACTGGCCAGTACTGCGGCTTTGATATCCATGCCCAGTTGTCGATACTGCGCACGCTTGTCCATCCATGTTATTTGCGCACACAGATCATCTTCCATGATCTGTTGCAGGGCGCAGGCCATTTCGATGCCCTTGACAAACTCGGGATATACACAAGCACCGTACTTCTCTGCCAGCGGCAACAACAGCTCATTCAACGTCATGGACCCGTGGTAGCCGTCGATATGAACATGCTCGGTGTAATAGCGCGTGTCGGCGTCTGAAAAGCAGCGTTGCAGCAGTGCCTTGACACGTCCGCAGTAAGGACCGAATGAGTTTTCCGCATAGGTGATTGCGCCGACGTATTCAAAAAACCGTTCGGGGCTGCGCGTCAGCATATGAAAGTAGTTGTTATTGAGCAGAGAAGCATTCAGATAAAAATTCCAGTACGCATGTGAATGATCCTGGAGGCCGACAGATTTCAATGTTTCCTTGAACAGCGTGCTGTGTTTGGCAGCATGTCTGCCGTAGCCAAACTCATCCAGCAGCACACGGAACAAAGCCGATTGCGCTTCGCCGAAATCACCTTTCACAAACCGGGCCATGTGCGATGACTCGGGCAGGAAGTCTACGGCGTGCTGCATCAGCAGAAGACGCACCAGTACGGCCTGATCGGTGGCGTTTTCTATGAGGCTGATCGAATCGTTACCGGCGGAGGATGAAGGTTCCAGCCTGTTCGCCAGGTAGCGCTTGAACAACACACTGTCCCACTCTCCACCGACAGTCACTTCGTCCTGCAACGCGCCCAATACCCGGTGCTCCAGTTCAGGAATCAAGGTGGCGGCCAGTGCTCTGAGCGGGTCGCTGTAAGACGTCTTGAGGGCAGAAACAATATTTTCCGACGTGTCTGGCAAGTAGAAAAAATCTTGTTCATACAGTGCAGTCAATGCCCGGTTCATCGTAAAGGATGAAGCGTCAAATAATGTCGTTCGGGAAACAGGTTCAAAACTCAAATACGCGAATGCCTGGGGCCGAAGTGGTCTTTTCCATACGCTGTTTTTTTCAACCCAGGAAACACCATCTTTGTAGAGGTGTATGTCCTTTAAGCGAGCCATATGATCGTCGAAGTCGTATACAGACAATGCAGATTCCATTGCAATACTCCCAAGCCATTAGGTGCGGTCGATTAGATCAGGCAATCCATTACTTGCTTTCACACGTACGACAGCGCCAAGGCGCTCTAATACGTTCCGCTCGACGGCGCTAACAGAAGAAGTAGCAGGCGGGACAATCACTTTATTTCAGGATGATACGAGGAACACCCCGTTTCTTGCTTTCACATTATCTTGGCAATCGAAAGTTTCATGTTCGACCTGCTTTCCGATTTCCAGTGTCGATACTCGGCAGCCATGCACCTGCCACAGGGGCGAAAACCGGCAGAAATAGCTGTCGGCTCGTCAATAAAAAAGACCCGGTGCTGCCTGTAACCTCCCTTGCTCAACGCCAGAAGCGCGGCGGGACAATTCAGACGACCGTATATCTTGCTTCGTCGATGCCCTCCCAACCGACCCGGCTCGCGGCTCAGAAAGGGTTCACCCTGTGCATCCACGAGCTTCCACATTGATGTGCACCTCAGACCTTGCACTTGGCAAAAGTGGTGTCATCGTGCTCCTGGCCGTTGTCCAGTCGAAAATCTTCAGCCTTATCCTGGAATTCAAGCTCAAGCAATTTGCGCTTGCGCTCGACACCCCAACGATAACCGGATAAAGACCCGTCGCTGCGCACGACACGATGGCAGGGAATGGCAACTGCCAGCTTGTTGGCACCGCACGCGTTGGCGACCGCCCGTACCGCGCTCGGCATACCTATTCTGGCGGCGATATCGGTGTAGGTTGCAGTCGATCCGGCAGGTATATCCCTGAGCGCCTGCCATACCCGCTCCTGAAAAACCGTGCCACGAATATCGAGCGGTAGCGCCAGGCCGGTCGCGGGTGATTCGACAAACCCCACCACCTCGGCGACCAGTTGTTCAAACTCTTCATCCCCGCCGATCAGATTGGCATTGGGGTACTGATCCTGAAACCTTTCGACCAGAACATTCGGGTCATCCCCCAGTGAAATGGCGCAGATACCCTTGGTACTTCTGGCCACCAGAATCGAGCCCAGTGAACTTTCACCCAATGCAAACCTGATATCGACATTGGCCCCGCCTGCCCGATATTCGGAAGGTTTCATACCCAGCATTTTCTGCGAAGCCTCATAGAATCGGCTATTGGAGTTGAAACCTGCTTCATACAGCGCACTGGTGATGGTCACATCGTGAGAGAGCTGGACTTTCACTCGCGAGCGTAAGGAAGCGACGCTATAGGCTTTCGGCGTCAACCCCGTAAGTTTCTTGAAGGTGCGGTGAAAATGAAAACTGCTCATTCCGACCTTTTCCGCAAGGTCGCTGAGGTTTGGCACCGAGTCGAACGTGTCGATCAGCCTGCAGGCTTCGGAAACCGCCGCCGCATGCTTGATTGCCACGCTTTCCTGATCACTGTTGCCGCGCATGGACGGGCGAAAACCAGCGGCTTCAGCCTCGCCCTCTGTATCAAAGAATACGACGTTTTCCGGCTTGGGAAGCTTGGTCGGGCTGCACGGCTTGCAATAGATACCCGTCGTCACCACGCCATAGACAAAATCAGCGCCGATTCCCGAACGGCGGTTGATCAGAACATTCCAGCGCGGATCGTCTTCGGTCCGTGGAGCGTGCTCTGCGACTCGATTCTCTGTGCTTTCCATGGTAGTACCCCGCCTTGAGTTTCCATGAACATATCGTCAACCGAACCCATTGGCACTCCGACTCTTGCTTTCAAATTCGAAATGGGGCGCTTTCGACCAAATCGATAGGCACACGCCAAAGATACCAGGCCGCAACCGTTCTGAACGGTGCGAACCGTTCAGCCATAGCGGCCATCTCTTTATGACCTGGCTTGAGCTCGAGAGCATACAGCCGTCGGTAGCCTTCGCACACGCCATAGTCGCTGGCTGGCATCACATCCATCTGCCCCAGACCGTAGATAAGCATCATTTCCACGGTCCAGCGGCCGACACCCGGCAACTGGACAAGACGAGCGACCAGTTCCTCATTGCTCATGGCCAGTGCATCACTGATATCAGGGACCAGCCCATTGCTCCTTGCAACAGCAATAGCCTTGATTGCGCGGCACTTGGACGCCGAGAAACCGCAGGACCGCAGTGTCTGTTCATCCAGATCGATCAACGCCTGCGCAGCCGGGAAGGCGATGTCTGGAAACAGGGCCCGCAGCCTCATGACTATCGCGTCGCCCGCCTTGGCATGTAACTGCTGATAGGCGACAGCCTTGATCAGTGCCTGAAATGGATCCTGCGCGGAAGTGACCGGGTGCAGGCAGGGACCGACGTGATTGATAAGCAACTCCCAGCGCCTGTCGATGGCCTTGAGCCGCTCGACTGCATGGGCGTGTGGCGCATCAGCCCTATCCGATTCTGGTGACATGGTGTTTTCCAAAGCGAAAGATATGAGCCGAGGGAAAGCTCAATGTGAGTGAGCCGTCGCAGTTTCTGCAAATGATCGCGTTATGCTCCAGCCCCAGCAACCACGCAGCCCTCCTGATCAGGTTCGCGCGGCGACCTGCATCATTGCGCATCGTGAAAGATAACGCCCAAAGTGAAGCGACTCCCCGTGAGAACCTCACTGACGCCATGCCGGGCGAAAACCGAGTAGAAACCCCGCCCCCCCTTCACCGGGCGCCGGTTAACGGCAAATATCACCGCGTCACCGGCCTCCAGAGGCACGACGCTGACTCTCGACTGCATTCTGGGCCGCTGTTCGGTGATGACAAACTCGCCACCCGAGAACGCCTCGTGCGGTGGCGACAACAAAACAGCCATCTGCAAAGGGAATAAAGTGTCGCCATACACATCCCGATGCAGGCAGTTATAGTCCCCCGCGCCGTAACGCAGTAGCAAGGGAGTGGGTCGGGTCTGACCAGCGGCGTGGCATTGGTCGAGGAATGATGAGTGCTGCTCGGGGTATCGGTGTTCGAATCCGAGATTCTCGTTCCAGCAGTTGGCCAGAGGCACAAGGCGACGATAAATATCAGACCTGAGTGCCGCAACAGGCTCGGGCAGCGGGTACGCGAAATACTTGTATTGTCCCGCGCCGAAACCGTGCCGCCTCATATCGATGCATGACCTGAACAAATGTTCCTGAGGGTACGACTCAGCGATGCGCGCGCAGGTGTCCGCTCGCAACAAGCCTGAAAAGACCGTAAACCCATGGTCGTTGATACGTCGCAGATGCTGGGTCCAGTTTTCCGAATCGAGCCTTGATTGCAGCGTAGGGTCGAGCATTGGCGTCCTTCCTTAAATGGCATGCTTTACCCTACGCACACCCTGGGCGCAGCGCCTCCCGTTTATTGCTCCTGAATTCTTCGCTGAACCTAACCTGAACGACCTGCCAAAAACACAAAGCCGATAAAAAACAACTACCCGCATTCAAGAATGAGTATCATTATGTTACGCAGTGTTTCCGGCCTACGACCCGCTGAGACACGTTCACCCTACAGCTTTGACCCGGTGAGATATGCTCGTTCCCTTTTTGATCATGCTGCGCGAAGGCATCGAAGCCGCGCTTATCGTTGGCATTATCGCCAGTTACCTGAAGCAGACCGGCCGCGGCGAGTGGATGCCTGCGGTGTGGATCGGCGTATTTCTGGCTGCCGCGCTGTCGCTGTTCGTCGGTGGCGGGCTTGAGTTGATGAGCGCCGAGTTTCCGCAGAAGCAGCAGGAACTGTTCGAAGGCATCGTCGGCCTGATCGCGGTCGGCATTCTCAGCTCCATGGTGTTCTGGATGCGCAAGGTCGCACGGTCGATCAAACATGCGCTGCACGAATCACTCGACGCTGCCCTCACCGGCTCGAAAAACCAGACCTACGCGCTGATCGCCATGGTGTTTTTCGCCGTGGCCCGCGAAGGCCTGGAAACCGTGTTCTTTCTGCTCGCCGTATTCCAGCAGAGCGAAGGCTCCGGCGCGCCATTGGGCGCCCTGCTCGGCCTGTTGCTGGCAGTCGCTTTCGGCGTGGCCATCTACAGCGGCAGCATGCGCCTCAACCTGAGCCTGTTTTTCCGCTGGACCGGGTTGTTCATTCTGGTAGTGGCAGCGGGCATTCTCGCCAACTCCGTTCAGGCACTGCATGAAGCCGGGGTCTGGAATCACCTGCAGGAAGTGGTTTTCGACATCAGTGCGCTGCTGCCGATGGACGGCCCTGCCGGTTCGGTACTGGCGGGCATGTTCGGTTACCAGGACGCGCCGACGGTCAGCACCCTGAGTGCCTACCTGATTTACCTGATCGGGGCGCTGCTGCTGTTCTTCAAGCCGCACACCCCGACCGCTGGCAAGGTCATGCAGCCAAACACATCTTCTGTTACGAACGAATAAGGGCCTCCATGTCTAACCGTCCCTCAGGGCCTTCCGGGAAAGCCCGGCCGCCCCGTGTCCTGCAATTGGCAGTCGCCGGCTCAGTGATCCTGATGATCGCCGCAGGCGGGCTGTTCTACTACGCCTCGCAGGTTGCGGCGAAAAAGCGCGCGGCCAATGCCGGTACTGAAACCGTGGTCAATATCCACGCCCACAACTGCGAACCGAACGCCTTGACGGTCGCCGCGGGCAACAACGCCTTCCGCATCGTCAACCGCTCGGAGCGCGCCGTCGAATGGGAAATCCTCGATGGCGTGCTGGTGATTGAAGAACGGGAAAACATCGCGCCAGGTCTGAGCCAGGTGATCAATGCCAACCTGGCACCCGGCGATTACGCGATTACCTGCGGTCTGCTGAGTAATCCGCGCGGCACCTTGCACGTCACGCCGACGGCAGAGTCCGACGCCAAGGCCAAGGCGCGTCCGTCCATGACCGCCTTCATCGGGCCGCTCTCCGAGTACCGCGTGTACCTGAGCCTGCAGAGCTCGGCGCTGATCAAGGCAGTGACGGCTCTGCAACAGGCCATTGATGCCGGCGACCTGAGCGCTGCTCAAGCGGCCTATCTGCCCGCCCGCGCCGCTTACCAGCGCATTGCACCGGCTGCACAGCGCCTGGCCGAGCTGGACAATGCGATCAATGCCCGCGCCGACTATTACGAGAAACGTGAACAGGACCCCGGCTTCGGCGGCTTTCATCGCATTGAATACGGCCTTTACGAGCAACACAGTGTCGAGGGCCTGGCGCCGGTCGCACAGCGTCTGCAAACCGATGTCACCCAGCTCAAGCAACAGTTGATGGCGCAATCGCTGGCGCCCGAACAACTGGCGGCCATTGCCACGCGCACACTGCGCAGCCTGGCTGATGTGCGCAGCAACGGCGAAGAGGAACGCTACAGCCACAGAGACCTCAACGGCTTTGCTGCCAATCTGGACGGCACCCGCAAGATCGTCGACCTGCTGCGGCCGTTGCTGGCCCGCAGTGCGGGCGATCTGTTGCAAAAGATCGACGCAGCCATGGCTGATCTGGACACCACGCTCGATGCGTTGAGCAGCGCCGATGGCGGCGTGCGCCCCTACGATCAAGTGGATGAGGCGCAGCGTCAGCAGATCGCCGCCAAGGCTGGCGCTCTGGCTGACGCACTCAATGGCATCGACCCGGCACTCGGCCTCTCCGGCCTTTGATTTACTGGAGCACAGCACGATGAAAAATCCGGACAGCAATCCAGAAACAAGCAACGCTCCGGCCTCCCTGCAACGCCGCCGCGTGCTGATGGGGCTTGGCGCTGCAGGGGCCGCGCTGGCTGGCAGCAGCCTGAGTGGCAACGTACTTGCCGCAGCACCTGCACAAGTCGCCGAAGCGCCGAACAGTGAGAAAACGCAGGACCACAACGAGTTTCACGGCCTGCATCAGAGCGGCATCGTCAACCCACGCCCTGCTGCGGGCATGCTGGTGGCATTCGATGTTTTGGCCGCAGACCGTGAGGACCTGGAACGTCTGTTTCGCACGCTGAACGAGCGCATCGCATTCCTGATGACCGGTGGCCCGGTGCCGGAGATCGATCCGAAACTGCCACCGCCGGACTCGGGCATTCTCGGTCCGGTGGTGACCCCGGACAACCTGACCATCACCGTGTCGGTGGGCGAGTCGCTGTTCGACGAGCGTTTTGGTCTGGCCCCGATCAAGCCGAAACGCTTGAGCCGCATGACCGGTTTCCCCAACGATGCGCTGGACCCGGCCAGTTGCCATGGCGACCTGAGCATCCAGTTCTGCGCCAACACCGCCGACAGCAACATCCATGCGCTACGCGACATCGTCAAGAACCTGCCCGACCTGCTGCTGGTGCGCTGGAAACAGGAAGGCACCGTGCCGCCCCAGGCACCGAAGAAACCCGGTCAGCCGCCGGAAAGCGCGCGCAACTTTCTGGGTTTCCGGGATGGCTCGGCGAACCCGGATTCCAACAACCAGAAGACCATGAACGAACTGGTCTGGGTGCAGCCGGGCAGCGACGAACCGGCCTGGTCCGCCAACGGCAGCTATCAGGCGGTGCGCATCATCCGCAACTTCGTCGAGCGCTGGGACCGCACGCCCTTGCAGGAGCAGGAGTCGATTTTCGGCCGCAGCAAAAGCACCGGCGCGCCCATGGACGGCAAAGTCGAGAGCGATGTGCCCAACTACGCAGCCGACCCGGAAGGCAAGAAAACCCGGCTGGATTCGCACATCCGCCTGGCCAACCCGCGTACTGCCGAAAGCCAGCGCAACCTGATCCTGCGCCGCCCGTTCAATTACTCCAACGGGGTGAACAAGAACGGTCAGCTGGACATGGGTCTGCTGTTCATCTGCTACCAGGCCGACCTGGAAAAAGGCTTCATTACGGTACAGAGCCGGCTTAACGGCGAGCCGCTGGAGGAATACCTCAAACCGGTCGGTGGCGGCTATTTCTTCACCCTGCCGGGGGTAACCGGCGACCAGGATTTCATCGGTCGCTCGCTGCTGGCGGCCGTATCGTCCACTCAAAACGCATGACCTATCCACTCCTGACCCGGAAGACCCTCATGAAAAAGACGCCCCTGGCTTTGCTCCTGACCCTTGGCCTGCTCCAGACTCCACTGGCGGCCTTCGCCGCCACCGCGCCGCTGGATCTGGTAGGCCCGGTGTCGGACTACAAGATTTACGTGACCGAGAACATCGAAGAACTGGTCAGCCACACCCAGAAATTCACCGATGCCGTGAAGAAAGGCGACATCGCGACAGCCAAGAAGCTCTACGCCCCAACCCGCGTGTACTACGAGTCGGTCGAGCCGATTGCCGAACTGTTCAGTGACCTGGACGCGTCCATCGACTCACGCGTCGACGATCATGAACAAGGCGTGACGGCGGAAGACTTCACCGGCTTCCATCGTCTGGAATATGCGCTGTTCTCGCAGAACACCACAAAAGATCAAGGCCCTATCGCCGACAAGCTGTTGAGCGACGTCAAGGACCTGGAAAAGCGCGTGGCCGACCTGACCTTCCCGCCGGAAAAAGTCGTCGGCGGCGCCGCAGCCCTGCTGGAAGAAGTGGCAGCGACCAAGATCTCCGGCGAAGAAGACCGTTACAGCCACACCGACCTGTATGACTTCCAGGGCAACATCGACGGCGCGAAGAAAATCGTCGACCTGTTCCGCCCGCAGATCGAACAGCAGGACAAGGCCTTCTCCAGCAAAGTCGACAAGAACTTCGCCACCGTGGACAAAATCCTCGCCAAGTACAAAACCAAGGACGGTGGCTTTGAAACCTACGACAAGGTCAAAGAAAACGACCGCAAAGCCCTGATCGGCCCGGTCAACACCCTGGCAGAAGACCTCTCGACCCTGCGCGGCAAACTGGGCCTGAACTGACCTGAAGCGCCGCGCCTGCCCAAGGTGCGGCTCTTTGCCCTGCCCGGTGGTTACTGCACCTGAGTGTGACGCGGAGCGTCACGAACTGCATTCCCACGCGGAGCGTGAGGAACGATAGTCATCAGATTCCGGGCCGTGCCTTTAGCCAAATCCAAATTGCTCTAAAGTGCTTTTCAACCGCGATGGCACTGACGACGCAAATTGCGACGTAAGTGACGGCTGAGTCCTGGCGCTGATACGGGGGTAGCCTGGCACGTTGCGGCGCCCCCCGGATCAGTGACAGGGCGAAGGAACCCGACGAAGTCGGGCCGGAAACGGAGCTGCGGGCTTTGCCTACATTGGC
>NZ_WIBD01000021.1:0-86418 GCF_009495975.1 Pseudomonas sp. SZ57
GTCAAGATTGAATTCCAGAAACACTCATCGCTTACGCGTTGAGGGTTTTTGTTTAAGTAGAAGTCACCAAAATTCGCTGGAACGTTACCTGCTAACGGATCAGCAACAGAATTTCTTGACGACCATAGAGCATTGGAACCACCTGATCCCATCCCGAACTCAGCAGTGAAACGATGTATCGCCGATGGTAGTGTGGGGTTTCCCCATGTGAGAGTAGGTCATCGTCAAGATTGAATTCCGAAACCCCTCATCGCTTACGCGATGAGGGGTTTTGTCGTAATGGGTCATCAAACAAAAAAGCCCGCTCAGGCATTCGCTCCGAGCGGGCTGCTGTGATGCAGCGTCAATCAGCCAAACAGGCTGCGCACGTTACTCATTGCGCCATCTGCAAACCCCTGAAGAAACGCCTCGAATGCATCCCCTTCAGGCCCTCCCTCAACAGGGTCGGCAACAATCGTCCAACTGGCGATGCAGGTATCGCCATCACCACTGGCTTCAACGGTCATTGCCGCCCACAGATTGCTGACCGGCAAGCTGGTGTGGATCAGTGACCAGGTCATATAAAGCGCCTGATCGTCCCTGGAGTTCAGTTGTTCGATGGCCACGTTGCCATCCTTGAACAGCTTGCTGCGGACCGAGCCTGGACCTTCACCGGTGACCTCGATGCTCTCCAGCGCCGGTATGAATGCCTGGAAGCCGCCGAAGTTGCCGACAATAGCCCACACGCTGGCCGCGTCACCGGAGACGTCCACGGCGGACACCACTCGGCACGCCACCGGGTTCTTGATAAGGGTGTCGGGTTTCAGATTGCTGTGAAGTGTGTTCATGTCGTTCTCCATTTATCTCAGTGGGTAATGGCTCAGATGAAGTCGATTTCTTTCAGGTAATCGCAGCCCCTGCGCAGCAACGCTGGAGTTTTCTGCGGGTATTGCTCGCCCATGCAACGAATGCCGTTCAGGGTGTTGCGGTGCTCGATCATCGAGATATCGCCGATGTCTTCTTCAAACCCGTCGAGGTAGAACCCCAGCACGCCAAACAGCGCGTTCTGGCTGTCGACGCGTCGGAGTTGCGCCTGCCATTGCTCGACGCTGACCAGCTCGAACTGACGCCCTGCCTCGCGGAAGGCGTGCACGTAGTCGCTCCAGCTCAAGGGCTCGGGGTTATGCAGATTGAACACCGCGTGTTCTGGTTGGTAACGGCTGGCATGGAAGCCGATGAAGCGCGCCAGAAAGTCCACCGGCATCAGGTCGAAGTTGATGGCGAATGCCGGAACCTGACCCAATTGCAGCGAGCCCTTGAGCATCAGCATCAAACGGTTTTTCTTTGGCTGACACACACCGGTAACGCTGTTGAAGGCGATGTTGCCGGGGCGATAGATATTCACCCACGCACCTTGGTCGCGGGCACATTGCAGGATGCGCTCAGCCACCCACTTGGAGAGGTTGTAGCCGTTCTTGATGTAGATCGGCGGGGTCGCGGCAGCGGGTTGTTCAAGCACATTGCCGACGGCATCGATGGCACTGCAGGCCGACAGCGTCGAAACGAAATTGAAGACCTTCTTACTGCGCCCCTCACACAGCTTCAGGCATTCAAAAACCGGGGCCACATTGTCTTTGATCAGGGTTTCATAGTCCTGAACATGGTTCACATTGGCAGCGTTGTGCACCAATGCACCAAACTTGAGATCCAGTCGTTCATACACGGCTTCACTGAGCCCCAACCGAGGCTTGGTCAGGTCAGCGGGGTAGACCTTCACGCGACTCAGGTCAAGGTGATCCAGGCGGTTTTCCCGCAGGGCATGTTCGAAGCGCTGCTGCGCGCTTTGTCCAGAAGTCTCGCGCACCAGGCAGGCGATCTCGGTTGCCCCCCAGTCGAGCAGCGCTTCGACGATATGCACACCCAGGAAGCCGTTGGCACCCGTGACAATCACCTTATGAACATCACCCATTCTGCTGACAGGCAATGTAGCCAGCTGAAAGTCCGGGTTCGCATCCCGCAGGGCCTGAGCACTGAGGACTCCGGTAGAAGTGCCGTCACTGTAGATCAGGCTGGCCAGTGTCAGCACCGTCGGTGCTTCGATAAAACGATTGATCGGAATGCTGCGCCCAAAGCGTTCACGAACGCCCAGCAACAGGCGTGACAGCAGGATCGAGTGGCCTCCGAGATTGAAAAAGCTTTCATCAGTCGAGATGTCGTCTGGCGGCAGCTCCAACAGCTCGCCCCATAGCTCCAGCAGCGCCCGTTCCTGCTCCGTCTCGGGCTGGCGACGAGTGTGCTGCCCGATAAAGCTCAGCGGTATTTCCAGAAGCGCTTTGCGATCGACCTTGCCGTTGCTGGCGAACGGCAGGCCGGGCAACATCGTGTAGACGGCGGGATGCATGTAATCAGGCAACAGGCGTTGTACATGCGCCTTTAACGCCTGTTCGTCATGCTCAAGATACGGTTGAGCGAGAAACGCCAGAATTCGCCGCTGCCTGTCGATCACCACGGCGACCTGTCGATACAGTCCACTGTCGCGCAGGCAATGCTCGATCTCTTCTGGCTCGACCCGAAAACCGCGAATCTTCACCTGATTATCACGGCGTCCGCTGAGGACGATGCCGTCAGCCGTCCACTTGGCCATATCGCCGGTACGGTAGGCACGCATCAGTTGCCCATCCGGTTTCGTCAGCCACACATAACGCTCGGCGGTAAGCTCGGGGTTGTTTACATAGCCCAGGCACACACCGGGTCCGACGATGTACAGCTCCCCTTGAGTCTGCTCGGCCACGGGCTGCAGTTGCTCGTCCAGAATCCACGCCTGGCTGTTAGCGATCGGTCGGCCCAGATGGCGGTTGCTGCTGGACGGACTGAACTCGCAGGCGGTAACCAACACGGTGGCTTCGGTGGGGCCGTACAGGTTGTGGAAATGACATTGGCCGGTGAGTTGCGCAATCACATGCGGCTCACAGACGTCGCCTCCGGTCATGACATGCTCAAGCCCCAGCGGCTGGTCCAGCGGCAGGATGCTCAACAGCGCCGGCGGCAGGAATGCATGGGTGATGCCTTGTTGCAGCACGCGGACCAACTGCAACGGATCACGTCGCTGATTTTCATCGGGGACCACCAGTTCGGCACCACTTAGCCAGGTGGGGAAAATGTCGATGATCGACGAGTCGAAACTCAGCGTAGAGAATTGCAGCACCCGGCTGTGTTCGTTCAGGCTCACATGCTCGGCGTACCAGGCGGTGAAGTGGCTGAGATTGCGCTGGCTGAGCAATACGCCTTTCGGCTGCCCGGTGGTGCCCGACGTGTACAGCGCCATGCAGGGCGCATCCTGATCGACAGCGGCGCATGTATGCGCTGAAGCTCCATCCTCGACAGGCACCGCCGCGATATCCAGCGCCGGAAACTCCGCAGCCGCCAGCGGGTGCGAGCCATCGTGCAGCAACAGCATCGCCCCCGAGTTTTCCAGAATGTACTGCTGACGCTGCACGGGCTGGCCGGGATCAAGCGGCAGGTAAACTGCACCGCAACCCAGAATCGCGAGGATGCCGGCATACAGCTCGGCTGACTTGCGCAGGCAGATACCAATCACCGGAGGTGCGTCGGCTTTCGCGTGCGCCAGCAACGGCCGCAGCAAGCGCTGGATAGCAAGGCTGTGCGCGTGCAGTTGCCGATAGCTGAGCGTCTGGTTGCGAACGGTCAGTGCCGGGCGTTCGGCAAACGTGAGCAACGCCTGCTCCAGCCGCTCGATGATGGGTATTTCGGCCAGTTTCAGCAGGTGCGGTTGATCTGTCTGATTGAGGCGATGCTCGAACAGCAATTGATCAATCGCCTGCAAGCCATGCTGTCGATCGCTCTGGGCGGGTGTGGCGCTTGTCAGACCGTTGAAATAGTCGTCGTCTCTGGATAAACGGCTGATCTGCAATGTCGCCAGATCCACCATGGCTACGACAGTGGCATCCCGCAGTACGCGACCGTTGCCTGATTCCTCGACCGGCAGCCACTCACGAACGATCAAGCGTCGGGCCTGGGCAGCGCCATGCCAGCACAGCAGCTCCAGCCGAGGTAACCCGTACTCCAGCGCATTGCCGAAACCGACCCGAAGGCGCAGATGCGTGCAGTGGCCGAACGCATTCAGTTGTTCCTCGTAAACGTCCAGGCTGCCGTCTTCGATCAGCACGCCGCCATCAGGCATCTTCAACGCGTCCAGCGCCTGCTGATCAGACAGATGCCGCACGCCATGCCCGTGGTCCAGCAGCTCGGCATTCAGTTCACTCAAGGTCAGGCTGTGACCGATGAGCACAATCTCCAGGCGCTTCATTGCAGCGTCCCCTGCGCAGGCAGATAGTCCGCCAGCGCACGCTGTACACAAGGATCGTCCAGCATCGAGCTGTTCTTGAAGAAGCGCACGATGTTGGCCACCAGTGGGTGATGGCGGTTGACTGGAAAACTCACAGCCCTGGTCTCCTCCCTGAGCGCGTGCTTGATGGTGTCCGGCACCTGCAGGTGGTCGATCAGGGTGAAGTCGAAGCCATTCTGAATATCGTTGGTCAGGTATTGAGCGATGAACACCGGCATGATGCGGGCGATGGCCGCCCGGTCCTGCTCGGCTGCGGTGTGCCAGTAGATGCGTACCAGCCGCGCCCAGAAACCCGAGTGACGACCCTCGTCCAGCAAGTGGTCGGCCATCAGACCCTTGACCGATTGCTTGACCGATTCGTCCTTGGCGAACGCCGCCACGTCATTGGTCACGGTGTTCTCCGCGATGGCGACACAGATCAGCTCCACTGCGCTGCGCAGATGCTCGGGGGCCAGAGCCAGTGCGGCGGGAATGGCCCGGCTGAGTTCAATCTCGTCCGGCAACGGGATAGGTTCTATGCCCGTCAGGGCAATGGTCTGTTGCATGAAGTCCATCGCGACCAGTGCGTGATAGTCCTCATCGACCACCACCGTCATCGCGTCATAGCGACAGGCAAACGGGAAGCGAATCGTGAAGTGGTCCTTGGCGATGCTGCGCGCGGTCCTGTCGACGATTTCGGTCTCGAAGATCACCACATCATTGATGAACTTGTAGAGGCTCTGCACCAGCGCGTAATCGCGCAAATGCGCACACTCGCGGGTGAACGTGTCGCTGAGCACCAGCGGCTGGCGGCTGAGGGGGTAGATCAGTTTGTCATCGTTCTCGACCATCCTGCGTGGGCGAGTACGAATGGTGGCGCGACCTTCCCACGCATCGATGAACGACATGTAGTCTTCTGCTTTCATGATGGCTTCCTTGTAAAGGCTTCAGGGTGTTGCGGGCGGGTCTTACGCGCTGGCCTGCACGAGCGGCGTTCGCATGCTCAGGCGCAGCGTGTCCCACAGCTGGATCCTGCTTTCCACAGCGGCGATGGCGGTCTGATAAACCTCTCGTTCGCGCTGCGCGTCGCCGGCAACCAGACGAGCCAGCAACTGCTCTGCTGCCGGACCGTGGTCCTCGGCGTCCACTTCGATGTGGCGCTCCAGGTAGTAGCGGAAGGTGGGTGCCTGGTGGGCGGTGATGCCCCAGTCATCGAGGATGGTCTGGAACATCTGCGGGATGACGCTCTCGCGTCCATGCAGAAAGGCCGCAGCAACGCTGTGTGCCGGCGCATGCAGGGCGATGTCGAGGGTGTGTGTCACGAATGCCGTCGCCGCCTGCCCCGCGTCGACGTGTTGCAGCGCGCTTGTGTAACGCATGCCCTGTCTCTGCAGTTCGATGAAGCGCTCGATCTGTACCGTGCTCGCGCCAATCTCGCGCATCGCATCCAGATACAGCTCGAAGTGGCTGTAATGACCCGCGCCCAGTCGATTATCGGATTCCTCACCCAGAACGATCTCGTTGATCAGGCGGGCAGCGGAAGCATCTGTCGGCGGCAGCCACGGCAACTGGGTGCAGGTCAGCTCCTGTTGCAGGCGCTTGGTCAGCGACATGAAATCCCAGACAGCGAATACGTGGGTCTCCATAAAGCGCCGGAGTACATCCAATGTGGTGATTTCTGCAAAGATCGGATGACGGCCAAGTTCAACTTTCTTGTGTGCGAGCAGCGTTTTTTCACAAGGCATGATGACGGTCCTATTGAAAGAGGGCGGTAAGTAGCACTGCAGTTTTCTACGATATAAACGTGTCGCCAGTGCCGCGATAAAACGCAATGAAATGCCGAGTGCGAGGCGAACACGGGCCTGAGTGTGAGGGGCCTGTTCGCCGCAAACACGCATCGGTTATTTCAATTCGAGACACCCTGCCGCGTTGGCTTTTCGAGCGCCAGCCCTTGTATAGCAAGAGGTCCCGCCCGGTGAGCCGCCGACATCACTGACGACGAAGAAAACTTAAAACAAACTTATCAAGGGCTGCAATCATTTTTTAATAATATTTAATAGGTTGTTTTTTTAGCATGTAAGTTGCCATATAAAACGGCGTGAATACGTTTTATAGGCGTGCAGACAACCCTCCCGACTGATTAAGTCAGAATTATTAATAATGAGCGAATGCCTCGCCCAGCGTTGCCGATGTGCTGAATAATCAGGGTTCTGGATTTTTTAATGGGCGAAGTTGGAAATGACTTCCAATGTCTGTTTGCCCCGTTCAACAACTCCTTATCCATTGAGTTCAGATGAACAGAGAACCGCTCCAGTCCTGTGCGAGCCGTTCAGCCGTAGCCAGGGAACATCCTCCGGTTGGTTTCCTCAGCGCCACGGCCGAGTTTGCCTCATTCCGGCGTTGTGCCATCCGGCAGATCAGGAAAATAGCGATAAAAACGCCATGCCGAGGTTGAGCCTGGCAATGCGTCGAGGAGGTGTGAAGAGGAGGGCGGGAGGTGCAAGCGGCCAATCCGCAGACGTTGTGTCATCGCCTGCTGGATAGACCGCCTTGATGATTCAGGCGGGGTTTTTCTTTACTGCACGGGTCGACTTGGCCGTAGTGGCCTTTTTGCTGTTCAGGTATTGAGTGACGGCCTGAACACCACGGTTGAGGTGATGCTGCAGTGCTTCGACACAGGGCTCGATCGCTTTCTGCTCGGCGAGGCGCAACAGCTGCCAATGGTCATCCTGAGAAAGCTTGCCCAGGCCCATGTCGGAAAGATTGAAACGCAGGAAGCGTTCTTCTTCGTTCAGGCCTTCTTCAACCAGACGCATGAGACGCTTGTTGTGGGTTTTGGCATACAGCGAAAGGTGGAACATCCGGTTGAGTCTGCCGATCTGGCCGAAATCCGTCTCGACCTCAAGCTGCTCGATATAGCCCTTCGCCGCCGCCAGATCATCGGCGTCCAGCAATGGGATAGACAGGCGCAACGCTTCGGATTCCAGGAGGATGCGCAAGGAATAGGCATCCACCGCGTCTTCGGTGATCAACGGTGCGACCACCGCGCCCTTGTGCGTTTCGACACGCAGCAGCGACTGCGCCTCGAGCTGGCGCAGTGCTTCGCGCACAGGCATGCGGCTGACGCCAAACAGCGTCGCCAGTTCCTGCTGGCGCAATGCCGTGCCGCTTGGCAGGCTGCCATCGATAATGGCGTTTCGCAGCTTTTCTTCAATCACGGTTCTGGCAAGGTGCGCCGGAGGCTGCTCATTGCCCAGTACGGAGCCCAGAAAGGCTTCTCTATCTGATTTGCGCATTGACCTACTTCTTCATCAACCCTGGCTGGACAACGTCCAATTAATCGCTTTGTTGCCGACAGACTAGCCAAGACTTGCCAGTCCGTCGCGAAAATACAAACATCATTATGTTTAACGGCGAGCGCCGGACCGCGCTGCAGCCCGGTGAGCTCGACAAAATAGGCGTCTATCTTAGCGCTCATCGACCCCACGTACCGAGTTCGCATTCATAGGTAACAGGAGTTTCACGTGTTGTTTTTATGACAGCGCGCTCTGAAACGACCGTTCCAGAGCGCAACAGTGATGCGCTCGCGGCATAAGGCCGCAGGCGTGATCGTCTCAGCGCGTCAGGCGGCCGGAAACGAAGTGCTGAACGTCATTGAAGCCTGGCGTCGACGCATGGCCGGGTGTCACCAGCGAATCGATGAACGCTTCGTCTTCAGCGGTGATCTCCACCGTGAGTGCCCTGGTATAACCGTCCCACTGCTGCTCGGTCCTTGGTCCGACGATGGCTGAGGTCACGGCCTGGTTGTTGAGCACCCAGGCAATGGCGAACTCGACAATGCCGACGCCTTTGTCCTGCACATACGCCTGAATTCGCTGCGCGATACGCAACGACTCCATGCGCCATTCGGTTTCCAGCAGCCGCTTGTCCTGACGTCCGGCGCGGCTCTCGCTGTCGGGAGCGATGTCCGGAGCGTACTTACCGCTGAGCACACCGCGGGCGAGCGGGCTGTAGGGCACGACGCCCAGGCCATGGTGTGCGGCAGCGGTGATCTGCTCGACCTCAGCCTGGCGGTTGACGATGTTGTACAGCGGCTGGCTGATGACCGGCTTGTCGACGCCCAGGCGTTGCGCGACGTTGACGATTTCGGCAATTCGCCAGCCGCGGAAGTTCGACACGCCCCAATAGCGGATCTTGCCTTGCCGGATCAGATCGCCAATCGCCGACACCGTCACTTCCAGCGGCGTGTCGTGATCTTCCTTGTGCAGGTAATAGATATCCACATAGTCGGTATCCAGCCGCCGCAGGCTGTTCTCGATGGCATTGAACATGTGCTTGCGATTCAGGCCGGCGCGGTTGGGCACGCCGTCGGCCGGGCCGATGGCGACCTTGGTGGCCAGCACCCAGTCACTGCGCTGCGCCGCGATGGCCCGACCGACGATTTCCTCCGAGCGCCCGGCGTTGTAGACATCCGCCGTGTCGATGAAATTGATGCCCTGATCCCTGGCCTTGTCGATGATACGCAGCGACTCGTCGGCGCCGGTCTGCTCACCGAACATCATCGAGCCGAGTGTCAGTGTGGAAACCTTGAGGCCGGACTGGCCAAGGGTTCGATAATTCATGCTCAGCATCTCCATGTCATTCAGACGAGCTCAGGCAACCCCCACGCCTTGAGCGGGAAATCGGCCAGCGAGCCCAGCAGCAGGTCCGCATGCTCGTACTGCTCGACCGGCATGTGCGAGTCCGGCACGGCGACGGCGTACATCCCGGCAGCCTTGGCGGCGGTCACACCGAACGGCGAGTCTTCGAAGACCAGGCAATCGGCAGGCGAGACGCCAAGACGGCGGGCGGCGACCAGAAAGATGTCCGGGGCTGGCTTGGCAGCGCCGACTTCCGGGTCGTCGGCGGTGACGACGGTGTCGAACAGCTCGAACCATGCGCGGTGCAGAGTGGTCTTGGCCTCGAAGTAATGCACCGACGAACTGGTGCCCACAGCGATCGGAATATTATGCGCAGCCAGATGGCGGACCAGCGCTTCGGCACCGGGCATGGCTGCGGCGCGCGGGAAACGCTCTTCAAGCATGGGCTCCCTGACTTCGAGAAACTCGTCGATCGACATCGGCAGCTCCAGCGCCTTGATCACGTAGTCCGAGAAGTCCCGGGCACCGCGGCCAATGGTGTGCTGCTTGACGGACCAGTCGAAGGTGCGACCGTGGCGACTGGCAATCAAGTGGGTGACTTCGGTGTACACCCCCTCGGTGTCCAGCAACAGGCCATCCATGTCGAAAATGACGGCCTTGATCGGGCCTCGTTGTGTTTGCTGCTCGCTCATGTCATCACGTCCTGTTCGCAAATTCGTTTCAGCCTAACGTTTCCGGGAAGGCTGTGGCTAGGGTCTGTTTCAAAACCTTTCCGCGGGATTGGCGTGCGCAACAAAAGGCACAAGGCCATGTCCAACGCGCTTACAGAAGGGCGACGCGCCCACAGAAATGGCCATGAAGGCTGGGCTGTCGGGATCTGCCGATGATAGTCTCTCGCGGCTTTCAATCGGCGCTGCCGGTCCCGGTACGATTTTCCCATCATCAGAACGGATATCTTCACGTCACTATGAATAAATCAGCAGGTATAGCGATTGGCGTCATCGTCGTAGCGGGCGCACTGGCTACGGCCGGTGCCTGGTACACCGGCAATCAACTGGAAGGCGCGCTGAACGACTCGATCAGCAAGGCCAATCAGGAACTGGCGAAGTCATTCAAGGGCACGGACACCAGCGTCAAACTGGAAATGCTCTCGCTCGATAAGCACTTCTTCAGCAGCACGGCGCACTACCGCGTCGACATCCAGAACCTGTCCGATAGCACCCAGGGCGGCCAGTTTCTGTTCGTCGACCATATCGAGCACGGCCCCATTCCGCTGTCGCATCTGAAGACCCTGAACCTGCTGCCGGTCATGGCCCTGAGCAATTTCCAGATGGAAAAAAGCCCCAGCGCCGAGAAATGGTTCGCCATGAGCAAGGACGTTCCACCGCTCACAGGCCAGGCCAGCATCGGCTATGACCGCGCCACCAAAGGCACGTTGCAGATGGCCCCGCTGGAGATGACCGACGTCGACGGCACGTTCCGTTTTTCAGGCCTCAACCTGAATGCCGAGTCGTCGGCCGACGCGGAAAAATTCAGCCTTGCGGGCAACATGGACAATTTGCAACTCAATGTCGCGTCGCCTGACGGTCCGGTCAGCATCGAGATCAAAGGCATGACCTTCGACACGGGCGGCACCAAAGGCAAGTCCGGTTTCTATCTGGGCCACACCAACATGAAAATCCAGAACGCGGGTTTCCAGGTGGTGGGCAAGCCACAGGTACAGATCCGCGATTTCACCAACACCAACCTGGCGCAGGAAGATGCCGGTAACCTCGCAGCGCAGATCAACTACGATGCCGGCATGATTGCCTACGCGGGCAAGGACGTCGGTTCTGCGCACATGGGCTTCAAGATCGCCAATTTCGATGTGCTGGCGACTCAGGCGCTGTATCAGTTGTATCAGGATAAAATCCTGCCTCAGCAGCAAGAGGCCGCGCAGGAGAAGCGTCCGTTCCGCCTGGAGCTGAGCCCGGCTGATCAGGAGCTGATGAACACCCAGATGAAAACGCTGCTGGCAGCCAAACCGCACATCGAGCTGGAAAAGCTCTCGCTCAAGACCAGCAACGGTGAAAGCCACATGCGTATCGCCGTGGACCTCGCCGATCCAGGCACGCTCGATCAGCCTTCCGATGCGCTGCTCATGAAGAGCCTGGGCGAAGTCAACGCCAGGGTCGTCCTGTCCAAACCGATGATTCGCGATCTCGCGACCCAGCAAGCCATGCGTGAAGGCCAGACCGACCTCAAGGTCATCGCCGATCAGGCCAAGGCCGCTGGCGACATGGCCAGTGCCATGGCCGAGATGATGCAACTGGCCAAGGTCGACGGCGACAACATCGTCTCCGACCTGCATTACGCCAACCAGATGGTCGACTTCAATGGCCAGAAAATGACCGTGCAGCAGTTCATGAGCAACGTCATGGGCAAGGTCGGCGTGCTGGGTAACCAGTAAGCCGCCTGTAACACGGTCTGCTGTCAGGACGGGCCATTTGCCGTCCTGACAGCAGGCGCTGCTACTGAGTCAGGCCCCGCAGGGTGTCCGCCAGTTGCCGGGTACGCTGCGAGGTGCCCGCCGTCATGTCACTGGAGCCTTCCAGCTCCGACAACAGCCCCGTCAGCGTTCCGACTTCAAGGGACTGCTCCTCGATGTGCTGCGCCACCTTACGAATTTCCTCGGCCAGGCGCTCGATATCGGTGCCGATGTCGTTGGCGTTCTGCGACGTCTTCTGCGCAAGCTGGCGCACTTCATCGGCCACCACGGCAAAGCCACGTCCCATTTCACCCGCCCGTGCCGCCTCGATGGCAGCGTTGAGCGCCAGCAGGTTGGTCTGCCCGGCGATCTGCTGGATCGTCTGCACCACCGACTGAATACGCAAGCTGGACTTGGCCAGCTCCCGCGAGCCCAGCACCACCTCGTCCGCCTGACTGACCAGGCTTTTGACGGTGTTGCCCGCTTTGTCGATAACCGTTTCCTGCTGGGTGATGGTCTGCGACAGCTCGTCCATCGAAACATGCAGCTCGCCAGAGTAGTGGCGCAACTGAGCGGCGATTTCTTCCTGATCATGATGGGCCTTGACCAGCACATCGCCCAGGTCGCTCAGGCCACCGAACACCGGACGGATCTGCTCGTCCAGACCGCTCGGGTCAATGGTTTGCACGAAGTTGCGCTGCTTGAACTGATCGATCTGCTTGACCACCACATGGCTCAGACCGGCCAGCTTCTTGATCTGCCGACGCAGAAAGAACGCCTTGAACTCTCCGTAATAGGCGATGAAATTATCGATGTAGTCGTCGCGGAACGGCTGCCCTTCGGGCACCTTGAAGAAGAACACGGCGGTGAGCGTCTGGTTGAGGTTCAACCCCAGAATCTCGCCAAAGGTCGAGAAACCCACCACCGGCGTCGCACCGAACACATCGTTCATCCGGCCCAGTTCACTGCCGTTGTTCAGGCGCCGCAGGATGCAGTCGCTCAACAGGCCGAGCAGCGGCTTTCCGGACTTGCCCTGCAGAAAGCGCGCGAAGTCCTTGCGCGTGGTGTCGATCATGGATGTTCGTTTGACCATCACCAGCTCTTCGCCGGGCGCCACGTCGCAGAACAGGTGAACCCGCTCGCTTTCATAATCGATGCGCGCAATCGAACGCACGAACAGCTCCTCGCCTACCCGGATGGCGAACGAGTACTGCGCCAGCTTGCCTTCCAGCTCATGCCGCTCGCACTTGAGCGCGTCACACAGCGCCGCAACCATCGTGGTGATCTCGCCTCTGGCGTTGACCACCTGGCTGATGTAACGCTCCTCCAGGGAGGCCGTCAGCACGCTAAGGCTCAATGGCGTCGGCTCGAAGTTCTGGCTCTTGAAGACACCGAAGCGCACGTTTTTCGCGCTCTTGAGAAACACCACCTGGGCATGATTTTCGTAGCTGCGTTTGCCGTCGTGAATCAAGGTCTTCTTGAAGTCGCCTTTGCCACCCGCAGAACCGCCGACGAACAGGCACGGAAAGCGCCCCGACTCATACAGCGCTTCCATGAAGAACGACTCCGACGCCGACAGCCCGTCGAACGTAACGTAGGCCAGCGTATCGCGGTGGTCGATGGGGGTGTTGATCTGCGTGCGCTTGATCGAATCGGTCAGGCGCGCAATGCGCTCACGCATCGACAGTCGCTTGCCCGCGCCGCGAATGTCTTCGCTGTGCAGCGGAATGTGCACCACCTCCGCACTCTTGATGACGCTTGAGTCGAACAGCGCGAGGACAATCCGGTCCCACTGGTTATCTGCCGCGCAGTACAGCGAATCATTGCCCGAGCACAGTTCGCCTGACGTTGTGCACAGGCTGATCTTCGCGTTGGGAAAGCGCGCAGCGACAGACTTGGCCACCTGATCGAAGTCGACGTGCGGCGAAACGAAACCGGTCAGATAGACCGGATCGAAGTTCAGCGCAGACAGCTTGGCGTTCAATTCTCGGGCGGACGTAATGACACTGATGGCGCCTTCGGTCCGCGATGTGCCGGCCCGAAAACGAGATAAAAGGCTCATGGTTAAACCCGTAAGGATAAAGAGCAGAGGCCACGCGGAATATGGACCGATCCTTATTGATCGGCTGCCAACAGGTTCGGGTGAGCTTGAAGGGCGATGAATTTTGCCTATGCGTGCCGCTCAGGACAGGTGCAGCATCAACGCTCTGATGAGTGCAAGGGTCTGGCGATGCACTGAATCATAGTGATCATTGTGGCAATAGGGCCGTACCGACAGGGTGATGGAGTCGGCTGTCGTAGAGGACAGGTGCACATCCACTGCAGGGCTGCTCAGTACGTTGGGCAGGCGGGCTATCTGATCCTTGAGACGCGGGATGATCTTCTGCTCGTCGGCGCTGCCGGGCAATATCGCGGTCAGTTCGACACTGCGAAAGGCATTGCTGGAAAAATTGACGATCGTGTCAGAGAAGATCTTGTTGTTGCCCACCAGATTCAGCACGTTTTCCGAAGTATTGATCGACGTGACGAACAAACCGATTTCGACCACAGTTCCGGTCACGCCCGCCGCCGAAATCAGATCGCCGACCTTGAAGGGCCGCAGCACGATGATGAAACCACCTGCGGCCAGATTGGCCAGCAAACCCGACCAGGCCATGCCGATCGCCAGCGCCACGGCCGCCAGCAGCGCCGCAAAGCTGGTGGTCTCGATGCCGCAATAGCTCAGAATGGCGATCACCAGAATGATATTCAGCGTCACCGTGATGAACGAGCCGACATAGCGCAGGACCGTCGGATCAAACCGCTGCCGCGTCAGCGAACGCTGCGCCATCCTGACCAGCACACCGATCAGCCAGCGACCGACAATCCACAGCAACGCGGCGATCACCAGTCTCAAAACAACAGTCGCTCCGTACTGCATAACAGTGTTGAACAGCGAGTTGATTCCGTCAGTGTCGATATTGATGACATTCAGCGCATCCATCACCGCTACTCCCGACTGCTGGGCTCGCCCGGCAGATGGCCTGACGAGCGGAGCCGTACATTGAAGGGCAAAGCGGGTTGGTGGCTACTGGTAGTTTTGACTGGAGGCAAAGGGCCTTTACGGTGTCACGCGCAGCAGCGCCCGGCATCCACAGTGAATCGAGCCGCAGGCAAGGGCGGCGGTATTAAGCCTGATGAGTTATCGCTAAACTCGCCACCTCACAAGGACGACTCAAGGACCTGGTATGCCGCTCTCTTCTGACACCCTGCGCCGTACGCTGGTGATCTGGCTGTATGCCGTCGCAGTTGCGCATGTGCTGGGCAGTCTGGTGTTCACCTGGGCAGGCTTTTCCGGCTTGCTCGATGGCTATCTGACTAGCCTCGAGCAGGCGTTCTGGACCGAGGCGGTTCCCGCCGCTGCCCGCGCGCAACAGGTCTGGTGGATGGCGCTGTTTGGCGCAACCTTGCAAACGTATTCCGTGTACATGCTGGCGCTGGTGCACCTGGGCAATCGCCTGAAAAGCGCCATGCCCTGGGGCTGGCTGATTGCGGGCCTGCTGCTGTGGGCGCCTCAGGACATTCTGATTTCCGTACGTGGGGGCGTCTGGTCGCACGTCTGGCTCGATCTGGCGGCGCTGCTGGCGTTGTTGCCGCCGCTGATCTGGCTGTATCGCCATGATCGCCGCACTTCGGCTGTTCACGCGTCGAAGGAGCCTCGTCATGTCTGACTTGCCGCTGCTGTATCTGCTGGCGGGCAACGGCAGCACTGCCGAATGGTGGGACGACGCGCTGCCGCATTTTCAGCAGCATCAGGTCGTGCCGCTGGAGCTGCCAGGCTTCGGCAACAATCCTCAGCCACCCTGCGAAGACCTCGCCGCCTACGCCGATGCGCTGTTGGCGGCTACCGTGAAGGGCAGCGCCATCGTCGCTGTGGGGGTCAATGCCTTGCTGGTCATGCATGCGTTGCAGCGCCAGCCGGGGCACTTCTGCAGAAGCGTGCTGCTGGCCCCGGTGGGGGCTTTTCTGTGGCAGCGGCGCTTGCCTGCGCTGATGTCGCCGCTGCCCATTCGCAAGACCATTCACTGGCTGCTGGCCAACAAGCCCACGCTGTTTGCGCACAAGTTTTCCAGGCAGACCTGGCCTGCCGCGCACTACCAGCGCATGGGTTCCGGTTACGCCCGCTGCCGTGCTTTCGTGCCGTATTGGGACCTCTTGCGGGCCGACACCGCGCTGCCGCTGCTGGAGTGGGTGCAGGATCCGATAGAGCTGGTCTGGGGCGATCAGGACAAGGTTCTGGGCATCGAGCAGGCAGCGGCGTGGTCCGCCATTCTGGCGCGTGCCGACCTGACCATCAGCCTGAAACCGGGCTGGGGTCACTACCCGTGGATCGACGCGCCGGCCGAGTTTGCGCAGTGGCTGGAGTCGGGCGAGCGCGGCTTCGTTGCGCACACCAAAGGCGGCCGTCTGCGTCTGGCGGCCATCGCCGGGCAACCGGTGCCCGAGGCACTGTCTCTGGAACAGGGCGATGACTCGGCCTTGCCCGCGTTTCTGGCCCGTCAGCCTGACGCTATATGGGCCGTGCGCTCGTCCAGCTTCGGTGAGGATCAGGCCGATGCGGCCAATGCCGGTCTGAGCACCACTTTTCTTCGCGAGCCCGACCACAACGTGCCCGCGCGCGTCGCAGAGCTGCACAACGCTGGCGTCGAAGAGGTCGTGGTGCAGCGCTTCATCACGCCGGTGCTTTCCGGCATCGCTTTCGTGCGTCACCTGTCGGTCGAGCTGGAGTGGGTGCAAGGGCATCTGGAGTCGCTGGCCGACGGTCAGGCAAGCCCTGAGCGAGCAATCATTTCCCGCCTCGGCGCGGCCTGGAGCAGCGGCAACTTCAAGCCATCCCACGGTTTGACTGAGGAGGCGCTCTGGGACTTCCTGCAGGGCGTTCTGCGCGTATTCCACTACGTGCCGGGCGACGTCGAGTGGGCCTGGGATGGCCGCCAGCTGTGGCTGCTGCAGTACCGACCGATCAGTGACTACGGCTGGCGCCGCCACCTGACCGCCGCCAATATTGCGGAGATCCTGCCGCCACAGCCCAGCAGGCTGGTCGAGTACGCACAGCGGCGTGCCGCAGGCAGCATCCCGGCGATCATGGCGCGTTGGGATTCGCGCGTGTTGCAGGACAACGAGCCATTCACCGCACTGTTTGGCGCAGCTTCCTACATCAACAACGATCTGTTTCTCGCACGCCTGGCTGACTGGGGCATCGCCTCCAGCAGCTACGCCGATGAGGTCGGCGGTGCGACCCCGCATCTACCGTGGCGACCGCTGCGTCTGGTGCGCTCATTACCGGTGTTTCTGCGGATGCAGCGTGTCGCGCGCGGCCACTTGTTGACCCTTGAAAAGCAACTGCATCGCTTCGACCGAGAGCTGCACGCCCTGACGGCCCAAGGTGCTGACGGCCAGCAACTGGCTGACTGGTTCACCCGTTTCTACGTATTCGTCGTGCAAGGCAACCTGTGCATCGCCACCTCGCTGGCCAGCAGCGGCGGAGACCTGCTGGGACGTCCGCCGACCGCTTACGACGACCTGGAGCACTGCCCGCACCGGCTGCCCTGGGAAACCGACCCCGCGACCCCGCGCCCGGCAGCCACTGACCTGCCTTTACAGGCCTTCCCGACCTGGCCGGGTTTCATACGCATCGCCCACCGCGCAGGCCTGCCGGGCATGCGCGGCTACTACCTGCAAGTGCGCGAGTGGTATCGCGACAACCTGATGCGCCTGTTCTTCCGCCTGCATCACGCCATGCCCGGCGCCGACCGGGAACACTGGTTTGCGCCCCATCCGGACATTCGCAGCCGTGCCGGCAGCTTCTGGCAGGACGGCCGCGAAGGCACCGAGCAGGCCACCGGTTTCATGATTTATCCTGGCCAGGTCCAGGGCATTCTGGGTGACGACATCCTGCTGGAAGACACCCTCGACCCCGGACGCCACGCGCACTACCAGAACGCCCGCGCGGTGATCGCGCGCATGGGCGGACGTCTCTCGCACGGCTCGACATTGCTGCGTGAACTGCGCAAACCCTCGGCCGTGCTGCCGCAGGTTGATCTGGCGTGGGTGGGGCGTGAAGTGCTGTATGTGGATGGGGAGTTGCGGCTGGTAGAAGGGCAGGCATGCGATCAGGTCCGCGTCGACAAGGTATAGCCAAACGCTTACACGCGGTGGAGGGATTTGGCCATTTCCGAACTGGTCCTTCCTCCGTATTATTGGATCCATCAAGTGGTGAGCAGGAGTTCACCAGGATCAAGGATGATCGACCATCGCCTCGGAGGCAGCCGACAGGAAGTCGGGATGGTCTTGGAAAAACCCGCTTCGGCGGGTTTTTTGTTGGGCGCGATAAAGTCCTCGTCGATCTCGGATCATGTGCGCGGTGCCTTCCGCTTGCGCAGGCCCTGACGATGTTTCTCGAGGTCTTTACGGCGATGCATCTCCCGACGGATCTCCTTGCGCTCGCCCCCAATGCACACGCAATTCGCGACCGTGCCGGCTGTTGAGCGATAAAAGGCCCAGCGATGGGAAAAGCAGACAAACAATATCAGTGCGGTCATGCCAGAAGTCACAAAGCTTCTGGCTCTGAGTTAGTCAGGTGATGTTCGTCACCTGCGTGTCCTGCCCCATACTGCGCAAGAACTTTCGCTGCTGCCTGAGCAACTCACGGTAGTCGATGCAGCGATAGTGCAGACCGTGGCGGGGTGCCAGGTCGGCGATGATGTTTGCCAGCGCCGGGTAGTGTCGATGACTCCAGCCAGGGAACAGGTGATGAGTCAGATGAAAGTTCAGCCCGCCCACGGCATGGTGCAGCCAGCGTGGAGAGGTTTGCCAGTCGCAGGTTGTCGCGAAGTTATGTCGATACCAGCCGTGTGGCATCAACGGGCTGTCTGATGGCTGATAGAACTCCGCTTCTGCCCAGTGCGTACCGAGCAGCAGAAATACCACCCAGAGAGAGGCGAGCATCTGGCTCAAAAAATACGCGATCAGCACCGTCGTCCAGCTGCCCTCGAATATCACCAGCGGCACTATCAGTACCAGCAGCAGATGGCATGCCTTGCTGGCCAGAAATACCGCCCAGCCTTTGTTTCCCGGAAGAATGCTTTTGGCTTTGAGCGGCGTCTTCCCAAGGCGGTCCGACCAGTCGAATATCCATGAGATGTAGGGCAGCGACAACGCCGCGACCATGGGCCAGTAAAGATGTTGATAACGCATGTGCTTCCGCCAGCCCTGGAAGGGCGTCTGTCGCAGGACGCCATTTTCCTCGGTGTCCAGATCGTAATGTTCAACGTTGGCATAGGCATGATGAAACTGCACATGCCTGACTCGCCAGTAATCCGGATCAATCCCGAGCGGCAAGGTCATCAATCTGCCCACCAACCGGTTTGCCCAGGCCGCCCTAAAAAAAGCATTGTGGGCGGCGTCGTGAAACACCATCACGTTGAGTAGCATGCCTGTCAGGACAAACAGGAAATAGCAGCCCACGAATGCCCACGCATTGTGTTGCATAAGGCTCGAGGCATAAAAACCGCCGCACAGCACGATGAGGAGCAATGCCGTCACCTTTTGCCGAATGCTTGCGTAGCGATGGTCGTCTGCCAGGTAGGCGTGGGCCGCCTGCTTGAGGGCGTGATGAAATGCCTGTTCGCCATCGGCAGGAAATGACAGGGGGGCAAGTGACTCAGCCATGATGTTTTTCCACCGGATTTGCGGCTGAAAGGTTGTAGCCGCGAGAAGACACGGCCACCCATGCGCCGTGCAGGGCGAGGGCGACCATCGGCAATTGCCAGTAAACCTGCGACCAGCCGTAATAACCCAGAAACAGCAACGCCAGCCCCAGGCTGACTATCAGCCAGACGGGAACACTCCAGGTCCTCGCTTCGGTCATTCCTCCCAGCGCCACCGAGCCCGCCACGAGAAAAACGAACAGGACGACCTGCGGCCAAGTGATGTCGCTGTAGCCATAGCCGTATTGATAGATATAGCCCACCACCAGCGCGAAGAGCAGCAACGCGCCACTGAAAATGCTCAAACCCGAAATGCGCGAGCGGGTAGGTTCGTTCGATTTTATCGACAGTCGCAGGTAATGCAGAAAAGGTACGTTGCTGGCCCAGAACGGGTTCGCGGAAGAGCGAGGCCCTCCGATTCCAAACGTATAAGGCACATCGGGCAGCCTGGAAAATGTGCCGAACAGCTTGTCCCAGAAAATGAAAGTACCGCCGAAGTTCTTGTCTGAGTAGGCCCGGTCTTTGACGTGATGCACGCGATGATGGGTCGGAGTAACGAAAATCTTTTCCAGCACACCCAGCCTGGGTGTCAGCGCATTATGGTTAAAGAACTGCATCGAGTAATGCAGGATCGACACTGCGACAAACACATGCAGGGGCACCCCCAGCACGGCCAGCGGAATGAAGAACGGAATCGAGGTGAGTGACGAATACCACGAATTACGCACGCCCAGGGACAGGTTGAAGTGCTCGCCCTGATGATGCACCACATGCACGGCCCAGAGCACGCCAACGTGGTGATGCAGGCGGTGCAACCAGTAGAAACAGAAATCCCAGGCCAGCAATGCGAACGCCCAGACCCATAGTGGCGGCCATGTATCCAGCAGGCCAAGGCTCAAGTACGTGGCGACAAGTCCGTAACAGATGACTTCCAGTCCACGGAACAGCCACAGCATGAGGTGGCCGGAATTCAGATTGAACACCACGTCATGCCAGTCAACCGGCTTGCGCTGCATCCACTGCAGAATGACGGCCTCGCCTGTTACGGCCAGCAGCATGATGATGATCGGAATGGCCAGATCGCTCATTGCATATTCCCTTTGAGTGCGACTGGCCTGCTTCGGCCGAGCGCATCGACCAGCATACCCGCCACCAGTGCGAGCACGGCGCCACTGACCACGTCGATGAACAGATGACGGCGCAATTGCAGGATCGAATAGGCAATGGCGGCCACCCATAAGACAAACACTGCAGTACGCGCGCTACGCCTTGCTGCACTGATCCCCCAGACTGCCAGCACCATCAGGGCCATGTGCAGGGATGGCAGGCAATTCTGGGTCGAGTCCACATAGGTCAGTGCTGCCAGCAGTGTAGAGCTTAACGTTGTGCCCTCATCGACTGGGTAAACCATCGTTGTCGGCCACAGCAGATAGACCGTTCCGGCACCCAGTGCGGTAAAACGCATGGCGCGAGACAGCCAGCGCACCCGATCAAGCGGGGTCATCAGATAGCCCAGTGGAACAACCGCGAAGAACGACAGGTACAGCCAGATTGCGTGCGGCGTGAATGCGATCATTCGGTCGAGCGGCGAGGGTGTCATGACCTGGCCGGTGCTCTGCAAATGGTCGGTCAGCGTATAGATCAGACCGACCGAACCCCAGCCAAGCAGCATGTGCCACAACCGAAACATCATGGGGTTGTTCATGCTTCTGCCTGCCGGACAATACGGCGTCGTTTTCGATCGAAGTTCGGCATCACGTTCTGCACCGTCAGTTGCCATTCAAGTTTGTCAGTGGCAATACCCTGTTGTGTGAACAGGGCGACAAGTTGTCTACGGCTGTGCTCCAGTTCGGTTTGCGTACAGTCTGCAATCAGCTGCAGCCGGGTTTTCGAAAGCTGAATCAAGCGGTAGTCACTGGTCAGTGGCAGTGCATTGGCAATTGCCCGACTGCACAGGTCGGCAAAGATAATCTGCATCTCACCGTGCTGGTCGGGCAGCGAAAGCTGATCGTCGCGGCGACCTTCTATTCGGGAAATTGCCATCGAATGCTGACCGCACGGGCAGGGCTCGGATTGCCTGACCAGTACATCATCCAGTCGGTAGCGTACGATAGGTTGGGTGCTGCGAGTGAAGTCGGTGATCAACGGCGTGAAGCGCTGCTCATCAAGCCACTGGGGCTCGATATGCACGAACTCTTCGTTCAAATGCAGTGTGCCATGAGAGCACGTGGCCGCCAGAAAACCTTCAGTTGCCTGATAGACCTCGCCGACCTCGCGGAACACCGTGTTCAGCAACTGGCGATCCTGCGCATCCAGGACTTCGGCGACGGAGATCACTTTCTTTACTTCGAGTTGGATCTGCCCGCCCAGAACGGCCAGGGCCAGGGCGCGCAGCACCTGTGCTGGCGCAACGATAATGGTCGGCGCCTGTGCTTGTAAGCGAGGCAACTGCTCAGTGAACGGCGCGAAGAGGTCATAAAAGGCCAGGCTCAGCCAGCGATTGTCGACGCTGTGGTACAGGTTATTATCCGCACGTAAAAACAGCGCGACTCGCTCACCCGCGAAAATACCGTCTGGCAGCATCTTGGCAAGCATCCCGCCCGCCCAGATCTGCTGTTCCTGCGGGCTCACGACGAAAACGCCGCGCTGCCCTGACGTGCCCGAGGACAGCCCGACGCTAAAGCGGCCGATGCGTGGCGTGAAGTCGCGTTCGGCTTCGCCGCGCCTTGCGCAGGCCAGCAACTGATCACGTTGCAGACCTGCGGTGTTCATCTGGTCGAACTGCGTCATCATCAGCGCTTTGTCCATCAGCGGCCATTCGTTGAATGGCAGAGCGCTGTAAGCCCGAAAATAGGGACTTTTGGCCAGCACCCTACGGGCAAAGCGTTTCAGTTGCCTGTCCTGAAAATGCTCCAGTGCCTGGCGACTGGAAAAGCGCAGGCGACGCGCTCGCCAGTAGTGCCAGAGCGTCATTACCGGGATCATAAATCGCCCTCGTGGCACAATCGGATATCCACATGGCCTGCTGCCCACAACAGGTTCAGACGGTTCAGCGTCTGATAGTAGGCCTTGCTGTCGTCCATCAGCACGTTGGCAAGCACAGAAGGCCCGCGCAATTCTTGATAGCTCAGCGGCGACCATGCGGAATCACTGGCCAGCAGTGTCCAGCCATCGTCGGTGAGAATAAATGCACCCAGGTGTCCAGCGGCATGACCTGGTAGCGGCACCAGAACAATCTGCCCGTCACTGCCCGGTAGTTCGTAGCCATGTGTAAACGGCGCCAGTTGCTCGGTCAGGCTTACCAGCTCAAAGCCCTCGACGAACTGCAACGCTGCCTCGAAACCTTCCGGAATCAGTCCCGGTACGAAGGCGCGCTTGAGTGCGGCGATGCCACGTAATGAGCGGGTTTTCTGCCAGCCTTCGCCCGAGCAGATAAAGTCGAGATGACTGAAGTCCCGCAGGCCGGCAATGTGATCGGCATGAAAGTGGGAAATGATCAGCGCCTGAATATCGTTGGCCGCGTAACCCGCATTACGCAGCTGATCCAGCAGCGTTTCACCCGCATCCAGGTATACCGGGGTAACCTGGCTGTAGATGCGGAACACCCCCGACCGGGTATGCTCCTGAAAATGGTTGGCGTAGCCGGTATCCCATAACCAGCGGCGATCGCCAACCTCCAGCAGATACGCTCTGGACGGAAATTTGCAGACTCGCAGGCCCGCGCCTTGCAACGCCATACAACCGATATGCGTGCAGTAACCCACTTCAAAGGTGGTAATGCTAGCCATGGGGCTTCACCGCATGAGACTTAAGCCACTCTCCCGTAAGCTGAACGCCTTCTTCCATCGAGTACCGAGGCCGGTAGCCCAGCTCTTCAATGGATCGCGTCTGGCTCAGGGTCATATCGAAGTTCACCGCCGCCACACTGTATCGGGTCAGCACGGGCTCCTTGCGCGTTATACAGGCCAGCAGCTCGAGTGCCGTCGCCAGCGAGTGCAGCAATCGATAAGGCACGCGCTGCACACGATATCGAATGCCGAGTTGTTCGTGCAGTAACAACTGTAAGGTATCCACCAGTCGCATGGGCTGATGATTGGTGACGTTGTAGGCGGCACCTGAGGACAAAGAATTGTTATGGCTGGCCAGGTCCATGGCGTGCACAACGTTCAGTACAAACGTCAGGTCCAGTACCGCCTGACCACCACCGGGCAAACGCAGCACGCCGCGGTCGCGTTCTATCTGGCCCAGAATCCGGGGCAGAATCACCCGGTCATGGGGGCCGAACAAGCCACGGGGCCGCAGGATAATAAATGTGGTCTGTGGATAAAGCGGTACCAGCGCCTTTATGGATTGTTCTGCCTGGTACTTGCTGCTGGCGTAGTGATTGGCGAATCGTCGGGCACGGTATTGCTCGTCGATACGCTCATGGTCTTGAAAGTCGAAATAGATCGCAGGCGTGGATATGTGCACGAAGCGCGAAACGCCGCAGCGGCCCGCTGCCTCGGCCAGCTTTTCTGTGACGACTACATTGGCCTCATGAAACTCGGCCTCGCTACCCCAGGGAGAAGACTTTGCCGCGCAGTGCCAGACCACGTCACTGCCGAGCATCAATTGCTCGCATTGCTGTGCTGTAGCCCGGGTCAGATCCAGGGCGGTGAACGCCGCTCCTTGTTCTCGCAGCAGATTCCCTACTGCCGGGTCACGTCCGGTGGCATGTACCCTATGGCCCGCGTTCAACAGCCACTCTGCCGCATTGCGTCCGAGGCCACTGGTGGCGCCGGTCAGCAGAACCTTCATGGCAGCAGCACCATGCCCGCCAATGTCAAACCGGCGGCGGTACCGATCAGCATCACGGGTTTGCCGGGTGTAAAGCGGCCGGTGGTAAAAGCAGTATGCAGCGCCGTCGGAATCGATGCCGAGACCTGGTTACCGTGATAGCGATAAATATCCACCAGTACCTCAGGCCGTACTCCAAGCCTTTTCCGCATGTGCTCAAGCGAAAGATGGCTGGCCTGATGGGGGACCACGGTGGCGATCTCGGCAAGCGTCAATCCGCTCCTTTCCAACAAACGTGCGAGGTAGCCCTCGATCAACGCGGCAGCCTGACGAAACAGCTGCTTGCCCTTCATATGGAACAGAAAGTCGCTGTCAGTCATGCCGGCACGTGGATTGCGGCGTGTACCGCCTGCTTGAATCTCGCACAGGTCGCTGCCCTGTGGATAAGTCTCGGACAGGCTGCTCAGAATGCCGCTGCTGCCGTCACCGCGTTCGACAATGGCGCAGGCTGCTCCGTCGCCGAGGATCAGCGAGCTTTCTTCGTCATTCCAGTCGATACCGCGCGAAACGAGATCTGCCGACACGACCGCAATGCGTTTGTAGATCCCGGCATTGAGCAAGCCGGCAGCGACCTGTAGCGCCGTAATGAAGCCGACGCAACTGCTGTTGATATCAAAGCCGGGCGTACCCGATGGCAGGTGGGCCGCTTTGAGAATCAATGCTGCCGTGCAGGGTAAGGCCTGCATGGGTACTGCCGAGGCCGAGATCAACAGATCGATCGAACTCGCCGGGATCTGCTCTCTTCTCAAGGCATCCTGAAGTGCTTGTGCTGCAAGTTCGGCCTGGCTGGCATCGAGTGTTGCGTGAAAACGGCAATGCACGCCCGAGCGCTTTTCTACATAACCCGCAGGCTTGTTCAATAACGTGTCCAGCGCAGACGAGTCCACTCGATTTGCTGGCACCGCTACGCCAGTCGCAATAATTTTCAGTGGCAGCAAGGCTGCGGGGGAGTAGGGCGCTGTCATTGGAGTCCTGGCTTCGCATCCATGTGGCAATTACCTGAATGACTGATTCAAATATAACGCTGGCTGAACATGGCATGGGTCGATGCACCGCGAACCCTCATGCTCGGCAAGAGGACGGTGTCATCGGTTATCTTTTCGGGTTAAAGGCGCATGCCTTTGAACGGGTTCCAGCCTTGCTCGCCTTTTACTTCTTTGAGGTAGTACGAATAATTGACGGTCAAGGCATACATCAGCGAGAAGGCCACATTCAAACCTCCCCCCAGCGCGTAAGGAACCTCGGTTCCCAAAAGCGTGCATACCAGAAGGATCAAGGCGTTGGTCGCGAGCATTATGCCAATCAACGCAATGCCTTTTTTCCACAGGCCCAGCACGAAGAAATAAATGGGGCCAAAGAAATACGCGATGACGTTGAAATTGATCCGCATTTTCTTCCTGAAGCCAGGAAGTGACTTCAGGCCAGCCTTGAAGCGTGGATCGTTCGGCGCACCATACGTCTCGAAGAAATTGAAGCGCTCCTGCCACTTGGCGCTGTAGGTGCCAGTGTTGCGCGTCTGATCTGCTGTGCTCATGGTGCTGCTCCTGATGTTCCATTGGGGTGACGTCTTTCTTCCGGGAAATCCTGTGTTCTGGCGTTTTTATGATCAGGGTGCTGAGTGTATGGAGTTTTCGGGTGGTGTACTACGCAACCGCGTAACCTGGGCGCTAAATCGCCACAATTCTTTATCTGGTCAGCCTGATAGGCAGCCATTGACTGGAGTCGCTCGTTTTTCTGGTCAGGTTGCGGCCAGATTATCGGCTGTCGTGGCTGGTCCGTCCCCATGGCTGGACGCGCCTAAAGCGTCTTGCCAAGGGATCCGCGCCACGAACCCCGCTTGGCAAAAATGAGTATCTGGTTTACCGAGGCATCCCTGGCGAGCAGTTCTAAGGCAGTCGGGCTTCGTAATATTTTACCGATGCAGCATGCTGCAAACGCTCAAGTACGTGGCGCAGCCACGTATAACTCTCCTGAGCGTTGAGTTTGGCGGTCTCTACCCGCTGTAGATCTGGGCGCTGGCAGTGGCGCCTTTGATTGTGTCGCTGAACCGCCAGGCTTTTCGCACGATGGCGTACGGTCGGATTGCCGTAGGCGTCGTAGTCGTAGTGTCGGTCGCCCTGCATCAGCAGGCGGTTGCCTTTGACGTTGGCCAGGTTTGCAGCCGGTTGGTCGCCTTGGCCGAGCAGGTTGCCTGCGGGGTCGTGGGCGAAGCTTTCCGGGGTGGTGCCACGCACGTTGATCAGACGGTCGAGCGGATCGTAATGATAGCTGCGGTTGCCTTTTCGGCTGTCGTTGACGCCTGCCAAGTTGCCGTTTGCGTCGTAAGCGTAGTGGCGGTGGAACAGATGTCGGTCCTGTTGGCTGACGCTGTGCGCCTGCAAGCGGCCTTGTTCATCGTACTGGTATTGGCTAAGCAACAGCCCCTGTTGGCGCAGCTGTTCGCGGCCTGCGCTGAACTGGTGGGTGGTCAGGCGCGAGCCGTTGAGGTCGATGCTGCTCAGCTGTCCGCCGCGTTGGTGGTGGTAATCAAGCTTGCTCCCGTCCGGGAGGCGGCAGTGTTTAAGTTGGCCGACAGTGTCGTACTCGTAACGCAGCGTGCCCCAGCCCTGATGCTCGGTGATCAGGCGGTCTTGCAGATCGTATTCGTAGGCGAGAGGCCAGTTTCCGTCATCAACGTTCACCAGGCGCCCAAGCGCGTCGTAGCGGTAGTGGATTTCCTCGCCATCGGCGAGGGTTTTGACCAGCAGACGGCCAGCGCTGTCACGCTGATATTCGGTAACGAGTTCGCTGCCGTCGTCGCCGAATTCGGTTTTCTTCAGTAACTGGCCGTTGAGGTCGTATTCGTAGGCGGTACTGCGGCCGTCGAAGCCGGTTTCTCGCTGGATCAGGCCATTGCTGTAGTAGTCGAGGTGATAGTGCTCGCCGCGCTCGTTTTCGATCTCGGTAAGCAGCAGGCGGGCGTTGTTGTAGCGATAACGCAGTTGGCTGCAATCCGGGTTGATGCGACGGCTGACCAGATGCAGGTTGTCGGCGTATTCGTAACGGGTAATGCGGCCCAGTTCGTCGCGCTCGGCGGTGACTTTGCCGTAGGCGTTGTAGGTGAACGCGCGGGTGGCGCCGCCGGGCAGGGTGATCTGCGCCAGGCGGTTGGCTGCGTCCCACTGGTAATGGGTGATGGCGCCGGTTTCTTCCTGACGGGTGATCTGCCGGCCAAGTGCGTCGTAGCGGTATTTGCGCTGGCCGCCGTCAGGCAAGCGTTCTTCGAGCAACTGGCCAAGGCCGGTCCAGCCCAGCGTGTGACGACTGCCGTCGGGGTGACGGATTTCCACAAGGCGACCGTGCAGGTCGTAGCTGTAATGGGTTTCGTTGCCGTCCGGATCGATCTGGACGGTGATGTCACCTTGACGATTGCGATCGTATTTCCATCGCGCTTCGCCGCGTTCGACGCTTACCAGTTGGCCGTCGAAATAGCCGTAATAGGTTGGAAGTCCTTCAGAGGGGACGAGGGCGATCAGGCGTCCGGCGTCGTTGTAGCGGTATTCAGTGACGGCGTCGAGTGCATCTTTTTCTGCAATCAGACGCCCTTGTTCGTCGTAGATTTTCTGTGTTTTTGCGCCATCAGGATCGGTCTGGCTGACCAGCCGGGCATTGGTGTCATGCACGTAAACCTGTTCGCTGCCGTCGGAATTGACGACCGTGGCTGTGCCGTTGTCATCCCAGACGTAGCGTATGTCCATCTGCGAGTAGTTGGCCCACTGGCGCACGCAACGCGAAGCCTTTCCTTCGCGTTCCCATTCCCAGTGGAAGCTGGCACCACCGGCCAATTGCCGTTCGAGAATGACGTGCTGATCGTTGTAGCGATAGTGCTCGCTTTCCCCCGCTGCGTTTGTGGCGCGTACCAGTTGATGGTGCTCGTTGTAGTGATAGGTGACCAGGGTCTGTACGGTCAGCCACGGATCCTGCCGCTTGCCTTGCTCATCATATTCCGGACGTTGTTGCTGGTAGTCGACCGAGGCGATGTGGCGGTCGTCGTAACGCAACAGCAGCGAGCGTCCTGCGCCGTTGTCGATACGCTGGATGCGGTCAACCAGGTCGTACTCGATATGTAACTGGTTGTCGTAGGCATCGCTGATGGTTGTCAGTCGACCCGCGCGGAAATGATAGAAGCGCGGCTTTTGCCCAGCCTGGGTCAGAATGAGTTCGCCCGGCGCATCGCCGACGAAAATTGCTGCACTGGCCAGGCTGTTGGTAATGGCCGGACGTTGTTCGGTTGGCATCGGAAAGCGGGTCTGACGATTCTCATTGTCAGTCCAGAGAACACCCTCATCGTCCAGTTGCAGACGATGGGAAAGCGAATGGCTCCAGCCGTGGCCCAAGCGGCTATCAATTTCGACTGCGCTGGTCCGGTACAGACGTGTCCACTCGAGATTCAGCAGTCCGCCGAGCTCACCGTCGGTGAGGGTCAGAAGCTCTTCCCCCGTGACCATTGAAACAGGGTCGCCGTTGGTACAGGTTTTCTTCGCAGGTTCTGCAGGTTCATCAGCCGGGTTCTTCGACTGTTCAGGCGCATCATCGACTGGCTCTTTCTGTTCAACCTTTGTGGCGTTCTTCTTCTTGCCCCGTGCCTGAACCTGCGCGTCCGCTTCCACCGCGCCGGAAATGGGCGGTTTTTTCTTCGGTGCTGTAGCCGTGACAGCCGGTTTTGGAGGTGCGATGGCGACGTCGGCCTTGCGCGCCGGGTTCAGCCTGGCATCCGCATTCAGCAGCAGGGGCTTGGCGGTTTCGGCGTGAGCTTCTGCGTTTTTAACAACCAGATAGAGACGCTCCCCAACCTGCAATGGCCGCTAAGCCAATCAGACCTGCGGAGTCAAAAGATCAGATCGCATACGCACCTGCCTTACATTTCTCACATTCTTCACAGAACGGCGCGTTACGTTTCAGGGTGGGATCTGCTCCGGGGTCAGAGCCGCACCGGTCTTATAACCGTGCTGATCGCAGTGAATTTCTTCGCCTTATAGATTTGTAACTAATTAAGGAGTAGTTAAGTTACTCGTAAAGCCCCATAGACGAATTCAGAGCGTTCAGCAATTCCTCTTCGGATATTGAGTGCTGACTAAGATTGGCGGCATCCAAGTCCCCCCATTCCTGATCATCTTCTATTTCTAAGAGAAATAGAGGGCAGCTCTTTTTATTGAAAAAGTCAATTATGTCTCGAAGATCTTTTTCGCGCTGAACGTGGTCGTTTCCATAGAGATCGCACGTATAAAAAAAACCTTTGTCGCCCATGGCCAGTTTCTTTTGAGAGCCAATAAGTGACATCTTGAAACGTTGATGTAGGAATTTTGCGATTTCAATGTCATGAGTTGGAGATGCAGGGGCAATACTTATTTTGATCATGATTTAAAAACCCTAAAAACTAGTGGGTTAAGTGACTTTCCTGTTATCTAATTTTGAAAGTTACCAGCATGCCACCTTTAGAGAGCAAATGGGATTTGAAAATATTTCTATTGGAGTGAGTTAAGCCAGTTTTTAAAATATTCTGATTGCATGGTGGGCTCGTTAGTCAAGTTTTCTTCTTCATGATCAAAAATATTAACCAGATTTTCTCTGCGGGCTTGTTTTCCTAGCTCAAGTTCGTATGCCATTAATCCAGCTGACATTTGTAATGACATTCTGGACGGATGTACATTACGTTTTGCTCCTTTGCAAAGAAATTTAATTTCGGGTAGCTCTTGCCTTAGCTTAATGAAACAGGAAAATAAGTTTTCACCATGGCAGATTCTTTCAAGATTTTTGAATCTAAAGATTATAGATGGTTGTTCTACATCGTAATATATAGTTGCTTTTTCTCGAAGCCCATTATGTATTAAGGTGATTTCTCTATTGTCCATTTGTCATTTTCTCGCCGGATTGGGTATTGAATATCCTTCATAGCTACCATCTGATTTCAAAGGTGTCACCCCCAAAATATCTTCTGTATTTATTTGCCCGGGTATTGCAATTTCTTTTTCTTCTGGGAAAGGAATCTTTGATCCCAGCTCTCTATTGACGTCTCGACCATCTATTCGTCCTAGAGTGTAAAGATTTCCGGTTTTCGTTCTATAAGCTGTTCCGAAGTCTATCGCCACATCAGGGGAGGTTGATGTGCTAATGAAATTGCTTGGAGGGGTGTTGTTGTCAAATGCATGGAGTTCTAAGTCCATGCTATCAGGAGTACGAGTCAGGTAATTTCTGAAGCGTTACAGATTTCTTGTAAACTCCAATTGTGGTGGTATATTTATAGCACTGTGATACATATAAAAATCTCGCAGACTTGAATCATTCCTCTACGGGGATAAATAAAATAACACCAAAGCTAATTTTTTATTTTTCATAGATCGATCCTTTTTTTCGTTACTATTTATTGTTTTGCATTTAGTTGGAGAGCGCAATCTCGCTAAGGTAAGTCAGCATATTTTCGTATTTTGTTTTCTGCCAGCTTTCAGTTTCATGGTCGAAAAAGTAAACGTCTGGCAAACATTGATTTTCTTTGATTTTAAATCCGTAATAATCACCTACTCCATTTTCAGAGAAAAGAATATGATCTTCTCTTTTTTTAGACTCGGCTTTATTTATTTCTAAAATATTAAAGCTGCTGTCTTTATCTAGTGAGTAGACTATGCCGAATGCAAAATATCCGCCGCCATATCGCTTCACAAACTGGGCGTATTCATGAGGCAGAGTTGCGTTTAGTTCCTTTTGAGCGAATTCTATACTTTCTTCGCTTGCAAGGCTATCTGGATCCAAACCAAACCAAACTGGATTGGCCAGCTTTTTTTCATTTACAAATTCTTCAAATTCGTGGAAGTTCATTTTTTGGGGCCTTTATTGTCATAAATCCATTCTGGTAGCTTTTCATCTGCACCCTGTTCTCTCGCACGATACCACCAGTGGAGATTTCGATCCTGCTGCCTCATTTCTAGAGTTACGCCCTGATTGAACTTGTTAGGGTGAAGTGTTTTGTTACCGCGATGCTCCGCTGGCAATATTTCATGAATTGCTGATCCCGGCATTTGATCCGCATGATGAAGGTCAGGACTTCCGAGTCCTCTCGGTGGGTGGCCAAGCAGTGCTTGTTTCAGATCATTTGTAGACCAGTCACCTTCAATCCTCACTGCTGGATCATTAGGGCCATAGCCCGTAGAAGTGGGGGCGTCGGGTTGGCCTTCGTCGACCGCCGGTTTTGTTGTAGCGTTATCGGCGTCAAAGCCTGGCTTGCTCCCATCCGCACCCGGACAATTATCCAACCCCAACGGATCCACCCACCCCGTAGGGTTAGGCACATACTGGTAGTTGTTCAACCCACCCGCCAGCTTGATCGGATCCGGGGTCAAAAACCGGCCAGTGCCCGGATTGTAATAGCGATGCCGGTTGTAATGTAAGCCCGTTTCCGCATCGAAGTACTGACCCTGGAAGCGCAGCGGGTTGTCGATTTCGGCGATGTCGAGGGTGGCGAGGTTGCCGTAGGCGCGGTATTTCGCCGACCACATGATCTCGCCGCTGTAGTCGGTGAGTTCCTGCGGCGTACCGAGGTGGTCAAGCTGGTAGTAGAACGGAGTTGCTTTCAGCGGGCCTTCGCCGTCCAGCATGGCCAGCGGGCGGAAGGTGCCGGGTTCGTAGATGTAGGTGCGATACCGGTTGTCGGCGCTTTCGGCTATCAGGCGTTCGCCTTGCCAGAGAAATTCGGTGGTGTGGCCATCGACGGTCTTTTCGATGCGTCTTCCGAAGGCGTCGTATTTGTAGGACGTGGTACTACCGCCCGGCAGGCTGACGCCGATCAGTCTGTGCTGGCAGTCATAGCGGTATTCGGTGACAAGCTTCTGTCCGGTCCCGCGTCGTTCACGGATCTGATTGCCGTAGGCGTCGTAGTCGTAGTGTCGGTCGCCCTGCATCAGCAGGCGGTTGCCTTTGACGTTGGCCAGGTTGGCCGCCGTTTGGTCGCCTTGGCCGAGCAGGTTGCCTGCGGGGTCGTGGGCGAAGCTTTCCGGGGTGGTGCCACGCACGTTGATCAGACGGTCGAGCGGATCGTAATGATAGCTACGGTTGCCTTTTCGACTGTCGTTGACGCCTGCCAAGTTGCCGTTTGCGTCGTAAGCGTAGTGGCGATGGAACAGGTGGCGGTCCTGCTGGCTGACACGGTGGGCCTGAAGGCGGCCCTGGTCATCGTACTGATACTGACTGAGCAACAGGCCTTGCTGGCGTTGCTGCTCGCGGCCTGCGCTGAACTGGTGGGTGGTCAGGCGCGAGCCGTTGAGGTCGATGCTGCTCAGCTGTCCGCCGCGCTGGTGGTGGTAATCGAGTTTGCTGCCGTCAGGCAGGCGGCACTGGCTCAACTGGCCAAGCGCGTCGTACTCGTAGCGGGTGGTGCCCCAGCCCTGATGCTCGGTGATCAGGCGGTCCTGCAGGTCGTATTCGTAAGCCAGCGGCCAGTGGCCGTCGTCAACGTTAACGAGGCGGCCAAGCGCGTCGTAGCTGTAGTGAATTTCTTCACTATCAGCCAGGGTTTTCACCAGCAGACGGCCAGCGCTGTCACGCTGATATTCGGTAACGAGTTCGCTGCCGTCGTCGCCGAACTCGGTTTTTTTCAGCAACTTGCCGTTGAGGTCGTACTCGTAGGCGGTGCTGCGGCCATCGAAGCCGGTTTCTCGCTGGATCAGGCCATTGCTGTAGTAGTCGAGGTGGTAGTGCTCGCCGCGCTCGTTTTCGATCTCGGTGAGCAGCAGGCGTGCGTTGTCGTAGCGATAGCGCAGCTGGCTGCCGTCGGGATTGATGCGGCGGCTGACCAGATGCAGGTTGTCGGCGTATTCGTAGCGGGTGATGCGGCCCAGTTCGTCGCGCTCGGCGGTGACTTTGCCGTAGGCGTTGTAGGTGAACGCGCGGGTGGCGCCGCCGGGCAGGGTGATTTGTACCAGGCGGTTGGCTGCGTCCCATTGGTAATGGGTGATGGCGCCGGTTTCTTCCTGACGGGTGATCTGCCGGCCAAGTGCGTCGTAGCGGTATTTGCGCTGACCGCCGTCGGGCAGGCGCTCTTCGAGCAATTGGCCAAGGCCGTTCCAGCCCAGCGTGTGACGACTGCCGTCGGGGTGACGGATTTCCACAAGGCGACCGTGCAGGTCGTAGCTGTAATGGGTTTCGTTGCCGTCCGGATCGATCTGGACGGTGATGTCACCTTGTTCATTACGCTGATATTTCCAAGTTGCTTTACCCCGACGAACATAACTAACGAAGCCGCGATGGTATTCGTAGGCAACCGGTTCGTCTTCCGGTGGAATCAACGCGATCAGCAGTCCGTCTTCGTCATAGCGGTATTCAGTGATCGCACCCAGCGGGTCTTTCTCCGCGATCAGTCGGCCTTTCTCGTCATAGGCTTTTTGCGTCTCGGCTCCATCAGGGGTTATTTCACTGATGAGGCGCGCATTTTCATCGTGTACGTAAACCTGTTCGCTGCCGTCGGCATTGAGAACAGTGACCTGGCCTGCGTCGTCCCATATGTAACGCGAGTCCATCTGAGAAAAGTTGGCCCAATGATGGGTGCTTCGCGATGACTTGCCTTCGTTCTCCCATTCCCAGAAAAAGCTCGCGCCTCCAGCCAGCTGGCGCTCCAGGATCACGTTTTGTTCGTTGTAACGGTAGTGCTCGCCTTCGCCTGCGGCGTTGGTTGCGCTGACAAGCTGACCTTTCACGTTGTACTGGTAAATCACCAATGTCTGTACGGTCGCCCAAGGGTCTTGCCGTTCGCCCTTATCGGTATAGTCGGGCCGTTGCTGCTGATAATCCACTGCGACGATATGGCGATCTTCATAACGCAGAAGCAGAGAGCGTCCGGCGTTGTTGTCGATCCGCTGCACGCGATCTACAAGGTCGTAAGTGATTTGAAGCTGGTTGTCATAGGCGTCGCTGATAGTAATCAGGCGCCCGGCACGAAAGTGGTAGAAGCGTGGTTGGTTGCCAGCTTGAGTCAGGATCAGCTCGCCGGGCGTAGTGCCGAGATAGATCGCCGCTTTGGCCAAGCTATTGGTGATAGCAGGGCGATGCTCGGTCGGCATCGGGAAGCGGGTCTGGCGGTTTTCATTGTCTATCCATACCACTCCCTCTTCGTCCAGTTGAAGACGATGGGATAACGCATGGCTCCAGCCATAGCCGAGACGGCTGTCAGTTTCTGCCGCGCTGGTGCGATACAGTCGCGTCCATTCAAAGGGCAGCAGGCCATCGAGTTGCCCATCGGTCAGGGTGAGCAGTTCTTCCCCTGTCACCATTGAAACCGGGCAACCGTTGACACAGGTATCCTGAGCCGACGCTGCGCTTTTGCCGTCATGTGTCCTGGATTGGCTAGCCGCGTCGTCGAGACGCGCACTGCCTCTGACGGTGGTGTTTTTCTTGCCATCAAAACGTAGTTGGGCGACGCCTTGCTTAGTGGCTGATACAGCGCCGCGAGCTGCTACCGCGACGTATTTGCTCACATAGCCCATGAAGCCTTTGATGATATTGAACACGGCTTTTACAAAGCCGGTGACCGCGTTGAGGATGATCTTGCCGTACTTGGCCAGGCGTGCGGCCAGATAAAACAGACCTGCACCCTCGGCTGCCAAGGTCAACACGACGGATATGACAATGTCGATCAGGATGCCGATAGTGGCTGCCGAGGTCATTTTCGCCGTCTGGCCTGCAGCCTGGGTCGGCGGTAATCCGGCCACCCATATCGAGGCGCAGCGAACCATCAGGAAAAGCGCCGCCTCGTCGCTGGCAAGCAACATGGCTTTTTTCATGACGTCCGGTGCTTCTTTGGCCAGCTTGATCAGCTCGTCTGCACCTGCTCCCAAATCGTCTACAAACTTTTTAGGGTTTTGCAGGATATCGAGCGCTTTGGTGATGCCATCCCAAACGCCCTTGATCGCCTCCCAACCGCCCTCAAGAATGCCCGCACCGATGGCCATGGCTTTCGCAGATGCGCTTTGATTGGACCACTGGGGTTTGAAGCCTGCCCACTCTTTGCGCAGGAAGCCTTCCAGGTCAGCACTCAGACCGTCATAGGATTTGAACAGGGCATCAATCTGAGCGGGGGTGACTTTGTCATGGACATGAATCTTATAAGCTTTGCCCGGTTGCCCCTGAAAGCTGCCTTTGCCTTGCTTGTCCAGCATCACGGTGGTCTTGGCACCACCGTCAACTGCAATGACATCAACCTGAATGTCACCGACAGGAATGTCGTACAACGACTCGAACTTGCTCTCGATCAAAAGCGGGCCGACGAGAGGGCACTTGGCGACGTATGAGAAGTCATCGTCATTCATGCTGACCGCTTTACTCGATCCCCCTGCTTTGATGACGCGCTCCATGCCTAGCAGTGAAGGCATGTCTGTCGCGCGGCTGCCTTTGTCGGCCAGCTCTGCATACCATGTCTTGGTTTGTTCACGGTACAGCGTCAAACTGTCTTTGAACGAGTCCAGTTGTGCTTCGATATCGGCAACGCGATCCATCAGCCTTGCTCCAGAATCAGGTGGTTAAGCAGTGCTTCGTTGAGAGATGTTGAAATGTCCGTGCGGCGCACAAAGTGGTCGATTTTGTGGCGCAATATGGACTCTGGAAAGGCGACATAGATGTCTGGCCGCTCTTCGCTCAGCCATTGCATCAAATTGTCGATCAGCGCTACTGGGTCCTTTGTCGTCAACTGATCCAAAAGAGGTTGAGGCACCTCCCACCAAGGCCAGTCCTTTACCGCTGGCAACGCCGCTGATCCGGTTTCAAGCGTTCTGCCGTTGATCAAATATCGCTCAAATACTGGGATGAGGCCGCTGGCAGAGTCTCCCAACCCTTCCAGAATCGGATAAATATGCCGCCCATCCCAGAACCGGAAAAACACCTCGGCCCCGTCCGGCGTCTTCACCTGGGTCAGGCTGCGGAGATGTTCGAACACCACTTGCGGCGCACACGTCGAAACCGCCAGCCAGCCCCAGTCTTCGGCATCGGTTTCGGCTACCCAGGTCAGGAACGCTGATCGAGGCTTGAGCTCGCTCAGGTAAGGCATCACCGGTTGCCAGGTGTCATAAGGCGTGCCGCCCCAGATAGGGATGAATCCCGCGTCTGGCTCGGCCATGTGCAGGGTTTTAAGCGCGTCGGCATCACTGGCGGCGCTGACGACCACGTACAGGTGTTCGTCCTTGCGCAGCGGTTGTTGCGTCAGCCAGTCTTGTGGCGTGAGTCGGTCAGATCGCACAGGCACCGTCCTTGCACTTCTCGCATTCTTCACAGAACGGCGCGTTGCGTTTCAGGGTGTTGATCTGCGCCGGGGTCAGAGCCGCACCGGCCTTGTCGGCATCGGCCTGCAGCAAAGGGCCTGGCATCAGCGGGGCCGCCGGGGTTCCGCTGCCGGGGCTGCCGCCTTCGTTGACGCGGATCACCGGGCCGCTCAGGGTCACGCCGCTAGCATCGATCTTGATGAAGCTGCCCCCAGCCTTCAGGGTCAGTTCGCTACCGGCTTCAAGCACCACTTTCACGCCGCTGCTCAGATGGATCTCCTGGCCTGCTTCGATGAACTGGCCGGTGCCTACCTTGACGTGCTGGTTCGCACCCACGGTAAGGTGATCGTCAGCCCGTCCTTCGACTTTGCGGTCGGCGTAGACGGTATGGTGCTCTTCGGCCTTGAATTCGCTGTAGCTGTTCTGTTCGACCGTGTCGTGTCGCTCGTTGCCGACGCGTATCTTCTGATCGTTCTCGACGTTCTCGTCCCAGTCGCGCTGGGCGTGCAGGAATATCTGTTCCTGGCCTTTCTTGTCTTCGATACGCAGCTCGTTGAAGCCGCCACCACCGGGTGAGCTCAAGGACTTGAAGGTGCTGCGGGTTTTGTTAGCCGGCAGGTCGTACGGAACCACGTTTTCCTTGTGGTACAGGCAGCCACTGATCAGTGGCTGATCGGGGTCGCCTTCAAGGAAAGTCACCAGCACTTCCATGCCAATGCGCGGGATGGCAATGCCGCCGTACATCGCACCTGCCCAGGCCGAGGAGACCCTCAGCCAGCAACTGGTCTTGTCGTCGGACTGGCCTTCGCGGTCCCAAGGGAACTGCACCTTGACGCGGCCGTACTGATCGCAGTGAATTTCTTCGCCTTTGGGGCCCGTGACCACGGCGTTTTGGCTGCCGAGAATGCGCGGCTTGGGATGGTTCAGTTGCGGACGGTTGGGCACGTCCCACGGGGTGGCCTGGAAGCGGTTGCGGTAGCCCTGATGGAAATCATCCTTCAGGTCGGTCGTGTCGCTGGTGACCGACTCCTCCAGTACCTGCGGCTGTTTGCCTTCGTGCAGGATTTCGGTCAGCAGCCACAGATCGTTCCATTTGGCTTTGGGGTGCTGGGTCAGCGCCAGAAAGTGGCCGCTGACCAGCAGCGGCTGATCGCTCTTGCCCATGGCCAGTTGGTAGTCGCTGCGATGACGTTCCAGTGCTCGTTTGGCCAGTTGCTTGCCGCGCTCGCGATCCACGAAGCGGCCAGGGTAGTCATAGTCCTCGAGGTCGGGGATGGCATCGCCCCGGTTTTCGCTTTCCAGCGTCAGGCGCGGTTTCTCGAAGTCGTAGTCGCGGCGTGTCGTGCGGCTAGTACGGGTTTCCAGACGCAGGTCGAATCGCTTTATCACCGGATCGGTGGCGACCATGCCTGAGTCTTGCTGGTAGGCCACTGGTGCGAGTTTCGGGAACACCGTCTGGTCATCGCCGAACACCAGCGTGTGGCCGGTGGTGCTGTGCTGGAAGTGGTAATGGATACCTTCCTCCTCGCACAGGCGTTGGACGAAGTGCAGGTCCGATTCATCGTATTGAACGCAGTAGATGCGTTCGGGATAAATCGTCCCGACTTTGAATTCGTAGGCGTTGCTTTGAATACCGTGCTCTTCGAGGACCATACCGATGATTTTCGGGACGGTGAGGTTCTGGAAGATACGCTGGTTGGTGCGGTGGGCCAGGTAGGCCAGCTGCGGGCGCAAGGTCACGGCGTAGCGGGTCAGCCGCTTGCCCGAATCGCCCTGTGAGGCGCGGTAGATCTGCCCGTGAATACCGCTGCCGTCAGGCGAGAGTTGCAGAAAGGCCGGTTTGTGTAGCAGTGTTTCGAGGTCCAGAGACGGCTGTTCACTGACCAGATCGACCTCAAACAAAAAGGGCTGGCTGATGGCTTCCCGACCTTGCAAGGCAAGCACCTGCAGATCATTGGAAAGGCCTTCTATGGTCAGGGCGAAGTGAGTCTGATTGGCCGGCGCGAACATCCCTTGTTCCTCGTGCAGTGCTGCTGCGTGCGTCGGGGCTCAAAAAAATTGCCCGGCACACGCGAAATTCTGGAGCTGCGTAAACAACATCGACCAGCAGAGCTGGCCGATGCTTGAAGCGGTCGGCGTGACTTAGCCGGCGACCGGGGAACGCCAGTCATCGGAACCCGAAGTACCGGATACTTCGTGGGTCCAGGTGATTTTGCGGTAGGTGAATTCTACGTCTTCCAAGTGGGTGAAATGCGCGTTCGCCGGGTCCTGGCAGTTGTGCATGTAGTCCTTGATGTCGACGATGATCGCGTCTTCAAGCTTGGTGGTGTAGTAGTGCTCCTGGGTGCCGGCAGCCGAGGTGCGGTACCACTGGATGGTGATTTCGGTCAGACGCTCGCCCGACGTCAGTGCTGCCAGCAGCAGTGGCGAGGACTTGTCGAACACCTTGGTGATCTTGACTGGCTTGTGAACGCGCTGACCGGTTGGCTGACCGGACTGCGGGTCACGCGGGATGATGACTTCGTGGCTGAAGCCCTGAACCATCACCTGGTCTTCGTGACCTTCTTGAAAGGTGTTGCCGACCGAGTCAGCAGTGAAGGCACCGGCGGTGATCAGGCCTTGTTTGGTGCCGGTGATGGACATGTACGCTGGCGTAGCCATGGAGGTGCTCCTTGCTGGATAGATGTAGTAACCCGGGAGGCGAAATCGCTCATTGGGTTTAACTCCTCTTCCAATCATCATGCCAGGTTACAAAAAACTAGTTAAATCAGCTGAATACACTCGCCGTTGCGGCCGTTTGACCTCTTTTCGTTGTAAAAAAGCTTTTGGCTTGCGCAAGAAGTTGCGCACTGTTGCGCAACTTCTTGCGCACTCGGCTGCGCCCCTTGATAACTAAGTGCTGTGGCGATATATCCACAGGTTACTAACAGTTTTGGTGCGCAACTTTCTGCGCAAGGTGGCGTTGTGCTTCTGCGTATTTTGTCGCTGCGAAATACGCAGCAAGATGAATTTCAGACATTTCGTACACCGTTTTTGATGTGTCGGTAAAGAGATTTTGTAATTATGGATGCTTGATTTTGTATCATTTTTAATCGCTTTTTTAGACGTGATCCTTTTTTTGAGCGGTTTTGGACGTCTGGATCCTGCTGAGGTTTTCATGAGTAAATCTATATTTTTCAATGGCTTATGGTTTATTTTTAATTCGCTTATATAGCCAGGTCATACAGAGGTGTAGCCATGTACAGAAATTTCCTACAAAAAAAGAAGGGTATTCACCTTGATGTTTAATCGAATGCTTGCTAGTGGCCATTACCGTGAGTAACATGGCGACTTCTTTGGACGCGCACAATTCTCGACCGGCCAGGCCGCGTCGCTACCCTTTCAGTTTCCTTGTGCCATTTTATCTAATGGCCGTAGGTATGATCGTATTGAAGGTCATGGATGTCCTACTCAAGTAAGCTTTCTGCCCATTATTTAGAACTCGCCAAGGTTCCTGTTTCGCCTGCGAATTTTGCTGGTGATGACGTCCGCTTTTCGGTTGAGTTCGAGTCGCTGGAAAGCGAGCTGGGGAAAGCTCAGTCCATGCACGAAGCAGGGCAGATCGACTGGCTTAAAATCCGTGAAAACAGTGAGAGCCTGCTTCGCACCCAATCCAAAGACTTGCGGGTAGGCGCCTGGCTTGCATGGGCGCTGTATCAGCGAGAATCCTTCCAGGGCCTGTTGGCCGGTCTCGGTGTTTTGCACCATCTTTGCGAACAGCACTGGGCTGACATTCATCCGAAAAAAGCCCGCACTCGTGCCGCTGCCATTGGCTGGCTGGTGCCGCGTCTTGAGCAGGTGCTAAACGAAAACGTCGCGCTCAAGGAACAGTTGCCGATGTTTCGGCGTCTGGTCGAGCACCTTGAAGGCCTCGATAAAGCGTGTACCGAGCATTTGGGCGACGACGCCCCCTTGCTGCTGCCGATCTCTCGCCGTCTGAAAAGCATGGTCCAGCGCGCTGCTGATAACCAGCCGGAGCCTGGTGTGGTCGGCGCAGCGGTTGCCCAGGTCAAGCAGGCTGCCGCACAACTGTTCACGCCCGGCGCCCCTATCGATAACGAAAAGGAAGCGCACAAGGCCTTGCGCGCCCAGCAGGAAAACGCTCGTCCTTTATGTGCCTGGTGGCTTAAACAGAAAGCAAGCGATCTGCGAGCCTTGCGGCTTAATCGCACCCTGCTGTGGCTGCCGATCGATGCTGTTCCGGAGCGTAACGCGGAGCAAATCACCGCCCTGCGAGGCCTGCCTGCAGACAAACTCAAGGCTTATCGGGATCGCTACGAACAGGCTCAATATGCCGATCTCCTGGTCGAGCTGGAAGCGAGTCTGGCGAAGGCGCCTTTCTGGTTCGACGGCCAGCGAATGGTATGGGAGTGCCTGCAAGGCCTGAACGCAGAGATGGCGATGCGTGAGGTGGAAATCCACTTCGCGCTTTTGATTCAGCGTCTGCCCGGCATCGTCGAATTGCGCTATCACGATGGAACACCGTTCGCCGACCCGGCGACCCGCGCCTGGATCAGCGCAAGCGTCTTGCCGCATCTGCAAACCAACAACGCACCGCGCAAGGTTGAAGTCGCCGATACCCAGCCAGTCTGGGAAGTGGCCCTTGAAGCGGCGTTGCTCGTCCTGCGCAAAGAAGGCCTGAAACCCGCTGTGCAGTTCCTCAAGCAAGGGCTGCAAAAAGCGCAGGGCGGACGCGCTCGATTTTTCTGGCAGTTCGCTCTCGCCCGACTGTGCTTCGTGGCCAAGAAATACGAACTGGCCAAGGCGCAACTTGAGACGCTGGATCAGACATTACAGGAGTCGGGCCTGCATGCATGGGAGCCTGATCTTGCTCTGGAAGTGCTGCATCTGCTGCATAGCTGCTGTGAGCTGCTACCGCAGAACCAAGTGGTACGCGAACGCAAGGAAGAGATTTATCGCAGGCTGTGCCACCTAGACCTCGAAGTGGTACTCGAATAGGCCTTAGGGCCACAACCGAAAGGAGAAAAGCCATGGCCAAAGAAGGCTCTGTAGCCCCCAAGGAACGCATCAACGTCACCTTCAAACCCGCTACCGGCGGTAATCAGGAAGAGATCGAGCTGCCGCTGAAGTTGTTGGCAATCGGTGATTACACCCATCGCAGGGACGAGCGCAAAGTTGAAGATCGCAAGCCGATCAGCATCGACAAGACGACCTTCGACGAAGTGTTGGCCAAGCAGGAGTTGGAGCTGACCCTGAACGTGCCTAATCGTCTTCAGGACGAAGAAGGCGTAACGGAAGAGCTGCCCGTGAAACTGCGTGTCAACTCGATGAAAGACTTCAACCCTGCCAGCTTGGTCGACCAGGTTCCAGAGCTGAAAAAACTGATGGAACTGCGTGATGCGTTGGTGGCGCTCAAAGGCCCGCTGGGTAACGCGCCTGCGTTCCGCAAAGCTATCGAAGGCGTTCTTGCCGACGACGAATCCCGCGGTCGCGTACTGGGTGAACTGGGCCTGAAAGCCCCAGCCCCGGACGCTTGAGTCCCTATCAGCCAAGGAAGTCAAATTCATGCCAAGCAATAGCTCAGCAAAGCAAAAAAGCGTTGAGACAAGCGAACACAGTATTCTCGACAGCATCATTGCCCAGACCAGTCTGACGCGTGACGACGAAGCCTATGACATCGCCAAGCGTGGCGTATCGGCCTTCATTGAAGAGCTGCTAAAGCCGCAGAACGACGGTGAGCCGGTCAAGAAGGCAATGGTCGACCGCATGATCGCCGAGATCGATGCCAAGCTCAGCCGCCAGATGGACGAAATCCTGCACCACCCAGACTTCCAGTCCCTGGAATCGTCGTGGCGTGGCCTGCAGTTGTTGGTCGATCGCACCAACTTCCGGGAAAACATCAAGATCGAAATCCTCAACGTCTCCAAAGATGATTTGCTGGAAGACTTCGAAGACTCGCCGGAAGTGATGCAGTCGGGCCTGTACAAGCACATCTACACCGCAGAATACGGCCAGTTCGGTGGTCAGCCAGTGGGCGCGATCATCGCCAACTATTTCATGTCGCCAAGCTCGCCGGACGTGAAACTCATGCAGTACGTATCCAGCGTAGCCTGCATGTCTCATGCGCCGTTCATTGCTGCTGCCGGCCCGAAATTCTTCGGTCTGGAAAGCTTCTCCGGCTTGCCGGACCTGAAGGATCTGAAAGATCACTTCGAAGGTCCGCAGTTCGCAAAATGGCAGAGCTTCCGCCAGTCGGAAGATTCCCGTTATGTCGGCCTGACCGTTCCACGCTTCTTGCTGCGCAACCCGTACGACCCGCAAGAAAACCCCGTCAAGTCGTTCGTGTACAAGGAAACCGTCGCCAACAGCCACGAGCATTATCTGTGGGGCAACACGGCTTACGCGTTCGGCACCAAGCTGACCGACAGTTTCGCCAAGTTCCGCTGGTGCCCGAACATCATCGGCCCGCAGAGCGGCGGTGCAGTTGAAGACCTGCCGTTGCACCATTTCGAAAGCATGGGCGAAATCGAGACCAAGATCCCTACCGAGGTTCTGGTCAGCGACCGTCGTGAATACGAACTGGCTGAGGAAGGCTTCATCTCTCTGACCATGCGTAAGGGCAGCGACAACGCGGCGTTCTTCTCCGCCAGTTCCGTGCAGAAGCCGAAGTTCTTCGGTAACAGCGCTGAAGGCAAGGCTGCAGAGCTGAACTACAAGCTGGGCACCCAGCTGCCGTACATGATGATCGTCAACCGCCTGGCTCACTACTTGAAAGTGCTGCAGCGCGAGCAACTCGGTTCGTGGAAAGAGCGTACCGACCTTGAGCTGGAACTGAACAAGTGGATCCGTCAGTACGTCGCCGACCAGGAAAACCCGAGCGCCGAAGTGCGTGGTCGTCGCCCGTTGCGCGCCGCCCAGATCACCGTCAGCGACGTCGAAGGCGAGCCCGGCTGGTACCGCGTCAGCCTGAACGTGCGCCCGCACTTCAAATACATGGGTGCTGATTTCACCCTGTCGCTGGTTGGCAAGCTGGACAAAGAGTAAACGGAGTTCACTCATGACCGGATACGGCAGCCTTTTCGAACGCCTCAATGGCGATGCGGAAAAACGCGTCAGTTGGAGCCGCGAGGTTTCAGCCACGGCGTCCGTGGCTGCCCATCTGGCCAAGATGCTCAGCACCCGTGCGGGCAGCGTGCAAACGCTGTCCGACTACGGGCTACCCGATCTCAATGACATGCGTCTGAGCCTGCACGACTCTCTGAGTCAAGCCCGCCTGGCCATCGAAAGCTTCATCGAAGCCTACGAGCCGCGCTTGAGCAATGTGCGTGTCATTTCCCTGCCGCGTGATCACGATCAGCTTCGCTTGTCCTTCAGTATTGAAGGCCTGCTGGAAGTCGAGGGTTTCAAGCGTCAGGTCAGTTTCGCCGCTCGCCTGGATGGTAGCGGTCAAGTAAAGGTCAACTAAGGAGATTCGTATGTCCGGAAAACCAGCAGCACGCGTCACCGACCCAACGGCTTGCCCGCTCCCCGGCCACGGCACCAATCCTATCGTTGCTGGCTCCAGCAACGTGTTTTTCGACGGCCTCCCGGCCGCCCGCCAAGGCGATGCCTCGGCGTGTGGGGGTGCGATGTCGGGTGGTTTGGCGACCACCGTGCTGATCAACGGAAAACCGGCTGCCACGGTTGATTCCGTCGGGACCCACGGCAACAAAGTGATTGCCGGTTCCGGGACTGTGATTATCGGGAATTCCCATACGCCGGCGCCGTTTGTGGCGCCGTTGCCGGTGGACATCAAGTGGCCGTTCACTCAGCACTTCGTGGTTCGTAGCTCCAGAACCGGAGCACCAGTTGCTGAGCGGCCTTACATATTGCGTACAGCCTCTGGTAAAGAGGTCAAGGGCGTTACTGATGCGCAAGGCCGAACGAGTGACATCGCTTCCCACCTTGCTGAAAGTGTCACGCTTATCGTCGAAGAGCAGACTTCGCTCGTGATTGCTTAAGGGACTACAAGATGCCGGCACCCATTCCTGTAACAGCTCAACTCACCCCATCCTCTGATAAGAAGCCAGCGGAGGCGGTTGTCGATCACTTTCAGATCACAGATATTCCGAATGTGATGAGAAAAATGGGCTGGAAGGAAAGCGCTCGACTGATGCAGCGTTGGTTCGACGGTGCGCCTTTTGTGATGTCCTCAAGCGAGAAGCGGGGACGTCTTGCCGTTGACAAGATCACTGAAGAAAAGCTGTTTGATGATTTGGATTTCGAATGGCTCACCTCCTCCTCGCCCCACACAGGTGAAACCATCAAGGAGCTTATTGCGAAGGCGACAAGCCCCAGTCAATACAATGAGCTTCTGGGTCGTCAAAAAGGACTAACACAGTTAGCACCGGGACTTTTGCAATTTATGACTTGCATGAGAACACTCGGAGTTCTTGATGAAACCAACCAGGATCTCGTAAGCGGCGCTTATGACTACAGTGCCCTGAGTGCAAGAATGCTTGAGTCCGCTACCCAATATAACTTTCGGTCTATTGGGATTACTAATTCGGAAAAAAAGAATAATACACTGGATGATGTGTACGGTACTTTGGGTGGGTTTGTTGTTAAGTTTGCAGTAACGAAATTCAGTACTACCCCCAAGACAAAAAAATTAGCTGCCACATTAACCATTGAAGAGATTGGGTGTTATGTTCGTGATACCTATGAATTTTTGAATGAGGATGGTGACGATCAGCTACTCGGATACTGGAATCATGACGGTGTTGTCAGGCCTAGCGTTTATGCATATTTAACTTCACCAGAAACATACGAGTCTGAAGGAAAGGTCTACTTCAAAGTTACCAACGACAGCTATAATAATTATCGCAGTAAGTTTGGCAAGGGGGGCGATTTGTTTGTTTACTCTACGGTCAAAAAAATCCCTGTATCAATTCATCATCGTTTTACATCTGCAGATTTTTCAGAGTTTTCGCAGCGATCAATCAAGCCTAAGGCAATGGCATGAAAGCTTTATTTAGAAAGAGGGTTTTAATTCTTTTGCTGTGCATGCTTGTGCCAGTTTCGGCCCTTTTGGGCATGAAGGTGGTTAGCTCGATGGGCGCGGAGCCCTTGTACACAGATTGGAACGACTCTGGTAATTGCTATATCGCTACATATGCACCCAATTACAATTTTTTGGGCGTGGTGGTTGGGCGTATTTTTAAGTATTTCAGCAGTCCATATTTTTATCGTGTATATACAAAGGATAATGATTTACTAAAAACATCAGAATGGTATCTTTGGCGGGAGGAGGGGGCGCCCGGTATTTCCGCTGAGTTTCGTGGAGAGATGATTGTTTATCCAGGTTCTGAGGGCTGGGAAAGTTGGATAGTCTCGGAGTGCCTTTAATGCCTGATTTCAGGAATAAGGCGGCCTCGCCACCTGAGAAAGTGGGAGGTCGGCAACCATGGATCCGATGAGCTTCAAGGGGTATCTGGTCGTCGTTGCTAACGAGGCGCTGGAACTTGGTTGGCATATTATTTTTATTTTGAAGTTTTGGTTTAAGGTAGGGGTAATGATTAAGGAAGTCTCGCGAAAATTGTTAGCGCGGGGAGGGTTCGTCATGGCATTGTTTGTAGTCATGGTTTACTCCTGCGTAAAAACAATGCTGGGCTGTCCTGCAGATCTTTCTATTCTGAGCCCGTCGGGACGCTATGAAATTCAGAATGTTCCGGTTGGAAAAGTTTTAATGTTTGGTGGGATGGCTTATCTGAAGGTTATAGATAAGCAAAATCCGGAAGCTGTCTATCGTTCTCCTCTGTATGAAGTGCAATCTTTGGATATGCGCGCCTTTGAGAGTGAAGATAAAGTAGGTATTTATTGGGTCAGCTTTGATCGCGAGAAAAAGGCATTTACTGTTTCAATGCCGGAATGGAAAGAAAGTTTGTTTAATGCGTTTATTAGCAATACTCCATATACACATTTGGAGAATAACTGATGCTTGCTCCTGACTCACGCGATGACCTGATCGGCGGTTACGTGTGTGCCGGTGTGACAGTCGCGCTCTACAGGACTGCCGTGAATTTCAGCCAATTGGGCCGGGGTGAGCGGTACGGTGCGGTGTGGCGCCTTTGGGCTGGTGAAGAAATGATGTTTTCTAAAAAAATGAAAATTATCTTGGTTCTGTTAATTGCCGTTATTGGTGTATTTGTCGGTTCTTTAAATAATATTAAGCATCGTCAGGCCAGCAGCTTCGTGGTGAGTGACACTGGCAATTATCTCATTGAAAATGTTTCGGCTCGGGGATTTCTTGTGCCGTTCGAGAATCTGTCATATCTGCGCATTACAGATAAGAGAGATTCAAATACAGTGTTCCGTTCCCCACTATATCCGAGCGGTTCGCTCGATATGAACAGCCATGAGGACGAAGTGATTGTTGGTATTGTGTGGCTTGATTTTTATAAGCGCGATCAGCATTTCGTTCTCAGGTTTCCCGAGTGGGAAACGCATTGGTTGAATTTTTTTATTAGCAATACTCCATATGAAGTGATCGGGGAGTAGCGGAACAGTGAATCGTTTAGATAGAGTAACCTCGGTTCATTATTCTTTTTCCAGATTCCCTCTGGCAAAAGCGTTCACCTTGATTACGACTCCGCGGGCCAAGCTAGGGATTTTGCAATGGTGAACAGTATTGTTTTATGCGCAACGGCCCCGGATAAACCGCTTCTGGCTCTTTTCTACACCGCAGCTAAATCCTATTTGGCAAGGAGCTTTGGATCAGTATGGAGAGAGGGAAAGATGATTGCCAAATTAGCGCGAAGTTTGCTCATACATTTTTTTGCCTGCGTCATTTATATCGTTGCTAATTACTATGGGGTTTCTCTCTATAAAGTGATCTTTGGTAGTTTGACCTCTCGGGGTGCTTCCATTGGGATTGCCATGTACATGATTTTTTATCTATTTGTTTTTTTGAATTTGGTGATTGCTGTAATTTCTAAGCGACTTTTTAAGTGGTGCGCTGTTATTTTAATGGTTGTGTTGATATTAGTTTATCTGCTGCCACTTTACCCTGTTCGAGCGATAACTTATAGCGTTTTGGCGGGTGGGCTTACTGCTCTGGCAATAGCGGTGGCTGGCAAATTCGAAAGGTTCTGGCTCTCTCGTGACCTCAAATAAAATTCTTTTTCCATATTTGTCGCACTTTGGATATAAGGTAGTCATGAGAAAAAAATCGTTAACGTTGGCCTTTATTAGTGTTTTGCTCTGCGCCTTAGGCGCTACTTGGTTGTACGTTAAACAAGGAGCTGCTTCGGCGGCCATAATGTATTCAATAACATGGAATGACGCGAAAAATTGTTATATTAACTCATATATTCCCCAGTATTCGAGGTTTGGGGTTGTTGGGGAGTTTTTAAAGCTTTTCACCAGCGAAGCTTTCTTTCGAGTATATGCCGATAAAGGAGAGCTGCTGAAGTCGTCTGAGTGGCTGCTTTGGCAGAGTGAGTTCACGACGGATGAGCGTTCGCAGTGGGTTCATGGTCATGCGATTTATCCAACTTCAACCGGGTATGAAGGTTGGAATATTTCAGAGTGCGCGTCTTTAAACGACAGTAAAGAGAACGCGTTAAACGGAGGTTTCACCGCCCGTGTCGCATGGTCCGACTCTGCTCGTCGTGGGCCAGGTAGTGCCAGGTCTGACGCTCGCGTTCTACAAGACAATTTTTCAATGAGTTCTACTACCAGGCAGGTAACCCGTGTCCTTTAACCACTACTACCAAAGCGAACTCACTGCACTGCGCCAGCTTGGTCGTCGCTTCGCCGAGCGTAGTCCGGCGTTGGCGCCGTTTCTCGGGCAGGCCGGGCGGGATCCGGATGTGGAGCGGTTGCTCGAGGGCTTTGCGTTTCTGACCGGGCGGTTGCGTCAGAAGCTGGATGACGAGCTGCCGGAACTCAGCCATTCGCTGATGCACCTGCTGTGGCCCAATTACATGCGGCCGTTGCCGGCGTTCAGTATTTTGCAGTTTGATCCGTTGAAACGTTCGGGTCCTGCGCTGACGGTCGAACGTGATACACCGGTCGATAGCAAGCCGATTAATGACGTGCGTTGTCGCTTCCGTACGTGCTACCCGACCGAAGTTCAGGCGCTGGATCTGACCGCGCTGAATTACTCGGTGAAAGGCGGTGGTTCGTTGCTCAGCTTGCGCCTGGAGATGAGCGCTGAAGGTCACCTGGGTGAGCTTGAACTGAGCCGTCTGCGTTTGCATTTTGCAGGCGAGCGCTACATTAGCCAGATGTTGTACCTCTGCCTGCTACGCAATCTTGAGGGTATCGAGCTGATCCCGCTGGACGGTACCGGCAAGCCCATCAACGGTGTCAATGGGATGCCGATGGCGTTCACGATGCCGGGCGATCGCGTGCAGCCGGTAGGGTTTGCCGAAGAAGAAGCGCTGATCCCGTATCCGCTGAACACGTTTCGTGGCTATCGCTACCTGCAGGAGTACTTCGCGTTTCAGGACAAGTTCCTGTTCGTCGACATCAACGGTCTGGATCTGCTCAACGCGCTGCCAGAAGAGACACTCAAACAAGTGCGCGGTCTTGAGTTGCGCTTCGATATTCGCAAGAGCGGTATTCAGCGTCTTCGTCCCACCCTGGATAACGTAAAGCTGCATTGCACGCCGATCGTCAACTTGTTCAAGCACGACGCCTTGCCGATTCGCCTTGATGGCAAGCAGGACGAGTACCTGCTGCTGCCAGCCGAATATAACCTGGAAACCTGTGGCGTCTTTTCGGTTGAGACCGTGACCGGTTGGAAGCCGGGAGGTCTTGGCTATCAGGATTATGTGCCGTTCGAATCCTTCGAGCACGACCCCAGTTTCGACGTGCCCAACAGCCGTCCGCATTACAGCATTCGCCAGCGTTCTTCTTTGCTGCATGAAGGCCTCGACACTTACCTGAGCTTCGGCATTCGCCACACAGAAGCGCACGAAACCCTGTCGATCGAGTTGATGTGCACTAACCAGAACCTGCCACGCAAACTCAAACTGGGCGACATCAACGTGGCCTGTGAAGACACGCCGGAGTTTTTGAGTTTTCGCAATATCACACCCGCCACTTCCAGTTTCGCGCCCCCGCTGAACCGTGACTTCCTGTGGAAGTTGATCAGCAATATGTCGCTCAACTACTTGTCTCTGGCTGACGTCAATGCGCTGAAAGTGATTCTGGAAACGTACGATTTGCCCCGGTACTACGACCAGCACGCGGAAAAAGTCAGCAAGCGCCTGCTGGGCGGTTTGAAATCGATCAAGCATCGACACGTAGACAGACTGCACCGAGGGTTGCCGGTACGCGGGTTGCGCACTGAGCTGACCATCGACCCGGAAGGCTATATCGGTGAAGGCGATATGTTCGTATTCGCTTCGGTTCTCAACGAGTTTTTCGCGCTTTACGCCAGCCTCAATTCGTACCACGAACTGCGGGTAAAAAGCACACAGGGAGAAGTGTACCAATGGACACCACGTATGGGCCTCCAGCCCCTGCTTTAAGCGGGCTGACCCTGGGTATACGCGAGTACTCGTTGTTTCAGGCCGTGCTGCTGGTCGTTGACCGGCTGCGCGATGTGCACCCGCACCTGAGCGAAGACGACCTGTACGACCAGCTTGAATTTCAGGCCAACCCCAGCCTTGGCTTCCCGTCGAGTGACGTCAATCGCGTGGAGTTTTTCCACGAGCATGGGCAGATGCGCGCGCGCATGCAGTTCAACCTGATCGGTCTGGTCGGTTCGGGTTCGCCACTGCCGGCGTTCTACGGTGAGCAGGCGCTGGGCGACAGCGAAGACGGCAACCCGACGCGCAACTTCCTCGACCTGTTCCATCACCGTTTGCAACGGCTGATGTTGCCGATCTGGAAGAAGTATCGCTACCGGGCCAGTTTTGAAAGCGGCGCGCTCGATCCGTTTTCCGCACAGCTGTTTGCCTTGATCGGCCTGGGCGGCGAAGAGATTCGACGTGCTCAGGAACTGAACTGGAAGCGTCTGCTGCCCTACCTGGGCTTGCTCAGCCTGCGTGCGCACTCGGCTGCGCTGATCGAGGCAGTGCTGCGTTATTACTTCAAGCACGCCGAACTGACCATTGAGCAGTGCATCGAGCGCCGCGTGGAGATTCTCGACGAACAGCGCAATCGCCTGGGGCATGCCAACAGCATGCTCGGTGAGGACCTTGTGTTGGGCGATCACGTGCGTGACCGCAGCGGCAAGTTCCGCATTCATATCCGCGAACTCGACTGGCAACGCTTTCACGAATTTCTGCCGATCGGTTTCGGCTATCAACCGCTGTGCGCGCTGGTGCGTTTCACGCTGCGTGATCCGCTCGACTACGACATTCGACTGGTTCTGCGCCAGGAAGAAATCCGCGAACTGCGTATAGGTGAACAGAACGCCTGTCGCCTGGGATGGACCAGTTGGCTCGGTCGCGAAAACGCGGACGGTGTGGTGACCTTGGGCAGCAAAATTCATTAAGGATCAATGACTGATGAGCAACGTAGACCTGCAACAACTTATTCAAGCGCTGGACGCCGAAACCCGCCGTGATCTGGAAAGTTCTGCGGAGCGCTGTGTCGCCCGTGGCGGCAGCAAGATTCTGGTTGAAGATCTGTTGCTGGAGCTGCTTGAGCGTCCGCAAGGTCTGCTCTCGCGTGCCCTGCAGGATGCTGAAGTGGATGCGGGTGAATTGAGCGCCTCCCTGCAATCGCGAGTCGAGCACAGTGCTTCACGCAACCCGGTGTTTGCTCCGGAGCTGGTGCAGTGGCTGCAGGATGCCCTGCTGGTGGCCAACCTTGAATTGGGTCAGACCCAGGTCGAACAGGCTGCGCTGATCCTTGCATTGCTGCGCAACCCGATGCGCTACGCCGGTAGCCGCTATCAGCCTTTGCTGGCCAAACTGAATATTGATCGGCTGAAAGAGTTTGCTCTGTCCCAACAGGAGCAGCCTGCCAACGGCAAATCGGCCGCCCAGGGTGAATCGCTGTTGGAGCGCTTCACTCACAACCTGACCCAGCAGGCCCGCGACGGCAAGCTTGATCCGGTGCTGTGTCGCGATGGCGCGATTCGGCAGATGGTCGACATCCTGGCTCGGCGCCGCAAGAACAATCCGATTGTGGTCGGTGAAGCGGGTGTCGGTAAAACTGCCATCGTTGAAGGTCTCGCATCCCGCATTGCTGCAGGTGAAGTGCCGCAGGCGCTCAAGGGCGTTGAGCTGCTGTCGCTGGACATGGGCCTTCTGCAGGCCGGTGCCAGCGTCAAGGGTGAGTTCGAGCGTCGTCTCAAAGGTGTGATCGACGAGGTCAAAGCGTCGCCGAAGCCGATCATTCTGTTCATCGACGAAGCCCATACGCTGATCGGTGCTGGCGGCAACGCCGGTGGCTCCGATGCAGCCAACCTGCTCAAGCCGGCGCTGGCGCGTGGCGAGCTGCGCACCATCGCGGCCACGACCTGGGCGGAGTACAAAAAGTATTTCGAGAAAGACCCGGCACTGGCCCGTCGTTTCCAGCCTGTTCAATTGCATGAACCGACCGTCAGCGAAGCCGTCACGATCCTGCGCGGCCTGGCACAGGTCTATGAGAAAAGCCATGGCATCTACCTGCGCGATGACGCCGTAGTCGCCGCTGCCGAGTTGTCTGCACGTTATCTCGCTGGCCGCCAGCTGCCTGACAAAGCCGTCGATGTCCTCGATACGGCGTGTGCGCGAGTGCGTATCAGCCTGGCTGCCGCGCCGGAGAGCCTCGAGCGTCTGCGTGGCGAGCTGGCTGAAGGTGGTCGCCAGCGTCAGGCACTGCGTCGCGACGCCGAAGCCGGTCTGCTGATTGATCACGAGGCGTTGGAAGCGCTGGAAGCGCGCCTGCAAGCTGCCGAAGAAGAAAGGGCTGTGCTGGAAGCGTTGTGGCTCGAACAGAAAACACTGGCTGAGCGCTTGCTGGAACTGCGTCAGCAACTGGCCAAGGCGCGTGAAGCAGAAGCTGCCGAGCCAGTCATTGAAATCGCAGAGGACGACGAGGGCACGGTCATCGAAGCTGTTGCGCTCGATGAGACGCAAAGCGTAGAGGCGCTGACCGCAGCCCTGAACGAGGCACATGTCTCCCTGGTCGCACTACAGGTCAAGGAGCGACTTGTGAGCTTCGAGGTCTGCCCGCGTCTTGTGGCTGAGGTGATCAGCGCCTGGACCGGTGTCCCGCTGGCCCAACTGGCTCGTGAGCACAACGCCAAGGTTGCCAGTTTTGCCAAGGACCTTCGTATTCGCATCCGTGGTCAAGAGCAGGCCGTTCACGCCCTTGATCGCTCCATGCGCGCCACTGCCGCTGGCTTGAACAAGCCCGATGCGCCGGTTGGCGTGTTTCTGCTGGTGGGGCCGAGCGGCGTTGGCAAGACTGAAACGGCACTGGCGCTCGCCGATCTGTTGTACGGCGGTGATCGTTTTATCACCACCATCAATATGTCCGAGTTTCAGGAGAAGCATACCGTTTCGCGCCTGATCGGTGCGCCGCCAGGTTACGTCGGTTATGGCGAAGGCGGCATGCTCACCGAAGCCGTGCGTCAGAAGCCGTACTCGGTCGTGCTGCTTGATGAAGTCGAGAAAGCCGACCCGGATGTGCTCAACCTGTTCTATCAGATCTTCGACAAGGGGGTGGCCAACGACGGCGAGGGACGCGAGATCGACTTCCGCAATACGCTGATTCTGATGACATCTAACCTCGGCAGCGACCAGATCAGCGCACTGTGCGAAGACGGCGCGCGGCCAACCGCCGAAGTGCTTGAGGAGACCATCCGCCCAGTCCTCAGCAAACACTTCAAGCCAGCGTTACTGGCACGTATGCGCGTAGTGCCTTACTACCCGGTCAGCGGGCCGGTGTTACGCGAGCTGATCGAAATCAAACTCGGTCGCCTGGGCGAGCGCCTCAACCGTCGTCAACTGGAGTTCACTTACTGCCAGGACCTCGTTGATCACTTGGCGCAGCGTTGCACTCAAAGCGACAGCGGTGCGCGTCTGATCGACCATCTGCTGGATCTTCATGTCCTGCCGCTGGTAGCTGACCGCCTGCTTGATGCCATGGCTAGCGGAGAAAGTCTGAAGCGTGTTCATGCCACGCTGGACAGTTCCGGCAGCGTGACATGTGAGTTTGCCTGAGGTGGGTGTGATGTTCACTCAGATGCCGCAGCCGCTGGCGTATGCCGAAGCCTTGTTGGCGCAATTCGCCAGCTTGGCGCGGGCGGTGAATGGCGCCGAATTGCTGGGGGATTTTGTACGCGGCCTTGCTGAGCTCAGCGGCTGCGAGTTGTCGCAGCTTTATCTGCTGGACGCCACTCATAAGTGTTTGAAGATGAGAGCCGAGTGTCTGGACGGGATGCTGCAACCAAGGGAAGCGGCAAGCCTGCCGGTGGATTACAACGGCGAACAGTTGTTGCAATTTGCCCTTTGTCAGAATCGTGTGGTTTGCCTTGGCGAACTGGGCAGCAGCCTGCACGAAACCAGTTTTCTGCCGACGCAAAGTACGCCGTGGCAGTCGCTGCTGTGTGTCCCGGTCGTCAACCATCAGCAAGCTGTCGAAGGCCTGTTGTTATGCGCAAGTCGCCGACATGTCGATCTGCAGGGTTTTGCTGATTCCCTTGGTCAGTTCGGCTCGTTCGTACTGGGTCAACTCAACCTGCTGCAACGCTTGCATAAGCCTGTGGATGAGGTACGACCGGCAGTGATCAGTACGCCAAGCGTCAGCGGATACGGTTTGATCGGAAAAAGCGCAAGCATGCGTCAGACCTACACGATGATCAGCAAGGTGCTGCACAGCCCGTACACGGTATTGCTGCGGGGAGAGACCGGCACCGGCAAGGAAGTGGTCGCCCGGGCTATTCACGACTTCGGGCCGCGTCGCTCTCAGCCTTTCATTGTTCAGAACTGTGCGGCATTTCCAGAGCACTTACTTGAAAGCGAGCTTTTCGGCTATCGCAAAGGCGCCTTTACAGGTGCTGACAGTGATCGTACCGGGCTGTTCGAGGCTGCCAATGGCGGCACGCTGTTACTCGACGAAATCGGCGACATTCCCATGCCGCTGCAAGCCAAGCTGCTGCGCGTGCTGCAAGAGGGTGAGATTCGCCCATTGGGTTGCAACGACACGCGCAAGATCGACGTGCGCATTCTTGCAGCAACGCATCGTGACCTGTCGGCGATGGTCAGCGAAGGCAAATTCCGCGAGGACTTGTATTACCGTCTTGCGCAATTTCCTATTGAGCTGCCTGCCCTGCGCAATCGAGAGGGTGACATTCTCGACCTGGCGCGGCACTTCGTCGACAAGACGTGTGCGTTCTTGCAACGGAGCCCGTTGCGCTGGTCGGACGCAGCTCTTGATCTCCTGTCCGGTTATACGTTTCCCGGCAATGTGCGCGAACTCAAAGGCCTGGTCGAGCGTGCTGTTCTGCTGTGCGAGGGCAGCGAGTTGCTGGCGGAGCATTTCTCACTGCGCCCGGCAGTCATGGCTGAAGGCAGCAGCCCCAATCTGCGCGAGCGGCTGGAGCAGGTAGAGCGCAGCCTGTTGCTCGATTGCCTGCGCAAGAACGACGGCAATCAGACTCTTTCTGCGCGTGAACTCGGTCTGCCTAGACGCACGCTGCTTTACCGTTTGGGGCGCCTGAATATCAACCTGGGTGACTTCAATGGTTAGGCAAAAGCACTTGTTTTCACCTTATTCGCTTCTGACAGCGTTTCCCGAAAGGGGCGGCGCTTTTTACTCACTTCTGGAGACCATCTGATGTCTGTTCGTCACTGGCAAGCCGTCCTGCTCACTGTTGTCGTTTTATGCGGCGTCGGGGGCTGCAGCGGCAACTACAAATTCAACGACAACACTTATCGCCCATTGGGTGATCCGCAGGCGGTCAACCGCGGCAAGTGACCGCAAGGAGCATCATCATGGAACTGGTTTTCGAAATGCTGAACACCAAGCAATTCGTACCCACTGACTTGTGCCAAAAGACCTTCAAGCAGGCTGGCGGCGTGATCGGCAGAGGGGACGATTGCGACTGGATAATCCCGGACCGCAAGCGGCACCTGTCCAATCATCACGCGCTGATCAGCTATCGCGACGGCTCGTTTTTCCTGACCGATACCAGCAGCAATGGTATTCAGGACAGCACGAACGGCACGCGCCTGCGCAAGGGTGAAGCGACACGCATCGAGCATGGCAGTGAATACACTCTGGGCGATTTTGAGATTCGTGCCCGACTGGTACGCGACCCGGCGGCTTTTGACGTAGAAGTCGGTCGCCCGCAGGCTGCAGGCAGCATCATTCCGGACGACGCGTTTCTGGATCTCGATCCGCTGAATGCCCTTGATCAGCAAGAGCGCGTTTACTCGGAAATCGAAGAACTGATCTCACCGAGTATCGCCGTTGATGATGGCAAACAGCGTGCTGACTATGCACGTATCGATATGGAAAGCCTGCTGGTGCCGGAACTGGTCGAGGTTCCAAAAGAACCTGCACCTGCGCCACCGCCACCACCGGTTGAGCGTCAGAGCGACGGCTTCTGGGAAAAATTCGGTGCAGCGCTGGGCGTAGATCTCAAAGGGCTCGATCACGATGCTAAAGAAGCGTTGGCCTTGAATGCAGCTCGCTTGCTCAAGCAAAGCGTCGGCGGTTTACAGCAGAGCCTGCGCACTCGCAGCGAACTCAAAAACGAACTGCGTCTTGCGCAGACCATCGTGCAAGGTACGCAGAAAAACCCGCTGAAGTTTGCCGTCGATGCCGGTGAGGCGCTGGACATTCTGTTGCACGCCAACAAGCCAGGGCAGTTGCCGGCCGAGCAGGCGATCTCCCGTGCATTCCGTGATTTGCAGGCTCACCAGGTCGCCTTGCTGACCGCCAGCCGTGCGGCTGTTCGAGGCACCCTCGAGCACTTCTCGCCGCAACAGCTCATGCTGCGTTTCGAGCGCGATAACAAGCCGCTAATCGCCACTTCCGGCAGCCGCTGGAGAGCTTACGGGCGTTATCACCAAGCGCTGCGCCAGGATACCGATTGGAGCGAGCGCCTTCTGACCCGGGATTTCGCTCAGGCCTACGAAGAGCAGATTCGTTTGATTTCCACACTCCACACTGACCACCAAGGATGATGCGCATGTCTCGCCGCTCGACTGCTTTCTTTAACATGCTGGCTGCGCTCACCGCCGTGTTGGTGCTGGCCGGCTGCTCTGCGTTGTCGCCTTACTCAAACGTCACCAAGCTCAACCTGAAGCTGACCGCCAGCGACCAGGTGAACCCGGACCTCAACGGTCGCCCGTCACCCGTTGTTGTGCGCCTGTTCGAGCTCAAGCACCCGGTAGCGTTTGAAAACGCAGATTTCTTCAGCTTGTATGAGCGCGCAAAAGAATCTCTGGCCCCGGACATGGTAGCGTCTGAAGAGCTGGAACTGCGTCCGGGTGAAACCGTCGAGCTCAAGCTCAGCCTGCAGGAAGGCAGCCGTTACGTTGGCGTTCTTGCAGCTTATCGGGATCTGCCGGACAGCAGATGGCGCTACACGCTGCAGGTAACACCGGTAGGTATCACTGATGCTGACCTGACTCTCGATCAGAACGGCATTCGTAACACTCATGAACCGCTCGCCAAGGCAGATGACTGACCATGAAATCCCATAAAGTCATTTGGCAGGAAGGCATGTTGCTGCGTCCGCAGCACTTCCAGCACAACGATCGCTACTACGATCACCAGATGAAAACCCGTACCCAGCTATTGGGGAGCTACACGTGGGGTTTTCTGAGTCTGGACATCGACCTGCAGTTTCTCAATATGGGCAAACTGGTGATAAGCCATGCTTCGGGAATCCTTCCGGACGGCAGCCTGTTCGAGTTGGGGGGCAACACTGAGCCGCTGGCGCTCGATGTGCCGCCCAATACCGGTAATACACCGATCTATCTCGCGCTGCCGCTGGTCACGGGTAACCACATCGAGTCGCGTCGTCCCGAGCAATCCGACGTGCTGGCGCGCTATACCGCCTACGAGACTGAGGTGTCCGACTCCAACGCTGGTGATGACTCCTCGAGTCAGGTCAGTTGTGGTCGTCCCGACTTCAAACTGTTGCTTGGCCAGCAGCAAAGCGATCAGGCTTACGTGAAGCTGAAGGTCTGTGAAGTGCTCGACACGACGCCGGATGGTGTGATCAGCCTTGATCCCGATTTTGTACCGACTTACCTCCAGGCTCACGCTTCCAGCTACCTGCTGTCTTGCCTCAAGGAAGTCATCAGCATGCTCAGCCACCGGGGCGACACCATCGCTGACCGGATCCGCTCCAACGGTAAAGTAGGTGGTGCCGAAGTCGGCGACTTCATGATGCTGCAACTGATCAACCGTACCGAGTTGCTGCTGCGTCACTACCTGGACCTCGAGCAGGTGCACCCTGAAGAGTTGTATCGCACGCTGCTGACCATGCTTGGCGATCTGGCGACGTTTTCGAGCGATAGCAAGAGACCGCGTCTGGACAGCCGCTACCAGCACAGCGATCAGGGGGCCAGCTTCCGCAAGCTGATGGAGGCGATCCGTCAGGTGCTGTCGATGGTGCTGGAACAGCACGCCATCGAACTGGTTCTGCAGGCGCGTCAGTACGGCATCATCGTATCGCCGCTGCATGATCACAAGCTGTTGGGATCGGCGTCGTTCGTTCTGGCAGCCAGCGCAAATTGCGACTCCGAGGAGCTGCGTCACCGTTTGCCAGCGCACCTCAAGGTCGGTCCTGTGGAGCGTATCCGCCAACTGGTCAACCTTCATCTGCCTGGTATCAAGGTCAAGCCATTACCAGTGGCCCCGCGGCAGATCGCGTTCCATTCCAACAAAACCTATTTCATCCTCGAACTCAGTTCCGAAGATCTGGCGCAACTCGAGCGCTCCGGCGGCTTCGCGTTCCATGTGTCCGGCGAATTTGCCGAGCTTGAACTGAAATTCTGGGCTATCAGGAACTGACCGACATGAGTAAGGATACGAATTACAACCAGGACGATAAAACCGTCCTGCTCGATCGCCAGGGCCACGGCCCCGCGGCGAGCCCGCTGACGGACTTTGCTGCTCCGCCACGGTTCGAGCAACTGGAAGAACGCATGATTTACGCGGCACGCCTGCGCCCGGCCGAGGCCTTCAACATTAGCCTTAATTCGCTGGTCGCGGCTGGCTCCGACCTGCTGTCGGAAGTGGTACGCCTCAAGCACAGCGACACGCGTGAAGACCTCTATGCGCTCAACGAGCGTCTGACTGCAGGTCTGAAGCTGTTTGAAGTCCGCGCGTTGCATAACGGTGCTGAAAGCAGCCAGGTGATGGCCGCTCGTTACGTGTTGTGCACGGTGGTGGACGAGGCGGTGGTGACCACCCCGTGGGGTAACGAAAGCGAGTGGTCGCAGATGAGCCTGCTCAGCAGCTTCCACAATGAAACCTTCGGTGGTGAAAAGTTTTTTCAGCTGCTTGATCGGCTGTCGAAAAACCCGGTCAAGCACCTGCCGATGCTGGAATTGATGTACCTGTGTCTGTCGCTCGGCTTCGAGGGCAAGTACCGGGTGCAGGCGCGCGGCATGCTCGAGCTTGAAGGTATCCGTGATGCGCTGTATCGCCAGATTCGTCAATTGCGCGGTGATGTGCCACGTGAACTGTCACCCCATTGGGAAGGCTTGAACAATCGACGTCGCAGCTTGGTGCGCATCGTGCCTGCCTGGATGGTGGTGTTGTTTACCCTGGTCTGTCTGGCAGTGATGTATTTCGGCTTCGCCTGGGTACTGGGCGATCAACGCGAAACCATCTTACAACCATATCAGCCGTTTGATCCGGCGGCGGTCCAGCCGCAGTCGCAGCCGTAAACAGGGACGCATGATGAAAAACTTCTTCAAGAAAGTCGGCGCATTCCTGCGCAAGACATGGGTCTGGACGCTGCTGCTGGTGCTGTTTGTTGCGCTGTTGGTGTGGTTCGCCGGGCCGCTGCTGGCGGTAGATGATTACAAGTTCTGGGAAAGCTCCACATCGCGACTGCTGACCATCAGCGTGCTGTTCCTGATCTGGGGCCTGACGATGGTTTTCGTCAGTTGGCGCGCGGGTGTTCGCAAAAAAGCCATCGAAGACAGCGAAGACGGCCAGGATCGCATCCGCCGTGAAGAGCAGATCGACGAAGAGCAGAAGGAACTGAAAACGCGCTTCAAGGCTGCGTTGAAAACGCTGAAAACCTCGAGCCTTTATCGCGGCCGTAGTGAACGCTGGCGCAGCGACTTGCCTTGGTACCTGCTGATAGGTCCGCAAGGCAGTGGCAAAACCAGCCTGCTGGATTTCTCGGGCCTTGAGTTTCCGATCAACAAGATTGAACGCAAACTGACACGGGACACTCTGGGCACCCGTCATTGTGACTGGTACTTCGCCGATCACGGCGTGCTTATCGACACCGCTGGCCGCTACCTGACCCAGCCTGACGCCGAAGTCGACGGCAGTGCCTGGAACACCTTGCTGGAACTGCTGCGCAAACGTCGCCGCAATCGTCCGCTTAACGGTGTACTGGTGACCATTCCGGTCGAAACCCTGCTGAACGACAGTGAACAGAACCTTGAAACACTCGCTCGTCAGGTGCGTGCGCGCTTGCAGGACGTGCATCAGAAACTGCACGTCGATGTGCCCATCTATCTGGTCCTGAGCAAGGCCGACCGTTTATTGGGTTTTGAAGAGTTCTTCGATCAACTGACGCGTGAAGAAAGCGATCAGGTCCTCGGCACGAGCTTCCGCAAAGAGCAGATGGGTACTGATGTGGCGGTGTTGCGCACCGAGTTCGAAGAGCTGCTGCGTCGCCTGAACAGTCAGGTGATCATGCGCATGCATCAAGAGCGTGACACGCAGCGTCGTGGTCGAATTCTCGACTTCCCGCATCGACTCGGGCAGATCGGCGAGCGCCTGTGCCTGTTTGTCGATCTGGCATTTACCGGTAACCGCTACCAGCGTGTCAGTCAGTTGCGCGGCTTTTACCTGACCAGTGCGCCACATCTGACAGAGGAAATGGACGCTACTACGGCTGGCATCGGCGCCAATCTGGGTATGAATGCCGGAGTGTTGCCTACCCTGCGCAGCGGCCGATCACGATTTATCCACCATCTGCTCAGCCGGGTCATCTTTCCGGAAGCCGATCTCGCGGGACTGGACAAGCGTGAGCGCAGTCGCATCCATTGGGGCCAACGTGCGTTGTACGTGGGCGCGCTGGCAGCGTTGGCGCTGTTCGGCGTACTGTGGGCTGGCGGTTTTTCGGCCAACTATTCACGTCTGGAAAACCTGCGCAGTCTGGCTCAGACCTGGACTCAGCAACGTTCGGCGCTGAGCGCTCGCGATGACTCCATGGCGGTGCTCAAAACCCTCGACACCAGTTACGCAGCCACTCAAGTCTTCCCGGAAAAAGGTGACGTGAGTTATCACGAGCGTGGCGGTCTGTATCAAGGCGAAGACGTCAATCCGGTGGTCAGGGTCGCTTACGAACGTGAGCTTCACGACCAGTTGCTGCCCCGTGTTGCAAACTTGCTGGAAAGCCAGATCCGCGCCAACACCAAGGATCGCGACCGCCTGCTCAACAGCCTGCGTGCGTACCTGATGCTGAACATGACGGATCGCCGCGACGCTCAGTGGCTCAAGGATTGGGTCGCTGCCGAATGGTCCCAGCGCTATACCGGCAACACTGCGGTACAGAACGGCTTGAACACCCATTTTGATCGTTTGTTGAAGCAGCCATTCAGCTACCCGCTGAATGATCCGCTGGTGGCTCAGGCGCGTCAGATTCTGCGTAGCGAGTCTCTGGCGACCGTGGTCTACCGCATGCTGCGCGAGCAGGCCCGCAATCTGCCTGAATACACTTTGGGCCAGCACCTTGGCCCTCAGGGTGCGCTGTTTGTCGGTACCGATTACACGATCCCCGGCTTCTACACCCAACAGGGCTACCAGCAGTATTTCTCGGTTCAGGGCACCAAACTGGTCACTGACATCCTGAGCGATAACTGGGTTCTGGGTGAAGGTGCCGGTCTCAGCACGATGGACTTGCGCCGCCTGATGGTTGAACTGGAGCAGCTGTACTTCCGCGACTACGCCAACTATTGGGGTGAAGCGATAGGCGAGGTTCAACTGCCAGCAATCAATGACTTCGGCGAAGGCGCCGAGCAGTTGGCCGGCCTGACGTCAGCCAACTCCCCGGTCATCCAGTTGCTCATAGAGGTGCGTGAAAATACTCGCTTCCCGGTGGTTGCCGATTCAGCAGAAGAAGCTGCCGATGCAGCAGGGCAACTGACAGAGAATGGTGGCAAGCTTGGCAAACTGGCAGTTGCTGCAGCAGGCAAGGCATCGGATGCATTGGCGAAAAAACTGCCGGATACCGCGAGGAAGTCTCTGCAAAGTCGCTTCGAGCCGTTGCACCGCTTGCTGGATGACAACAACGGACCGACTGCCGACCTGACGCCTGCCCTGGCCGCTCTCAATGAGCTGCAACTGCAGATGGCGAGCCTTGCACGTTCCAGCTCGCCGGATCAGGCCGCCTTCGAAATGGCCAAAAGCCGAATGGGTGGCCAGCGCGATGCGTTGAGCAATCTGCGTACGGCGTCCGGCCGTTTGCCGCGTCCGGTAGGCGTGTGGTTCAACGTTCTGGCTGAAGACACCTGGCGCCTGGTGCTGGGCGATTCCTATCAGTACCTTAACCAGCGCTATCAGAGCGAGCTGTACAGCTTCTATGGCAAGGCGATCAGCAAGCGCTATCCCTTTGACGCGCACAGCGCCAGCGACGTGGCAATCAGTGACTTCCGTGAGTTCTTCAAGGCTCAGGGCATTGCCGATCGCTTCTTCGATAACTACATGCGTCCGTTCGTGAGTGGCGATGCAGGCAACTATCGCATGCGCAGCGTCGATGGCTACAGCCTGCCGGTTTCCAAGGTCTATCTCGACCAGATGGCCGCGGCACTGGTGATCCGCCAGAGCTTCTTCGCCGACAACCCGGCCGAGCCGCAGGTGCAGTTCAAGCTGGAGCCTTACACCCTTGACCCGTCTGTCAGTCGCTCCGAGTTCAAGTTTGGCGACAAGACCATTGAATACCGTCACGGTCCGATCGTACCGGTGTCCTTCAAATGGCCTACAGATGCGGAAGACGGTCGCACCAGCCTGGTACTCGACAGAATGGTGGGTCGTCCGCTGGGGCTTGAGAAGAATACCGGTCCATGGTCGCTGTTCCGTCTGTTCGACCTGATGCAGACCGAATACCTGACCGGGCGCGACGTGTTGGTGCTCAAGGCTGACGTGGGTGGTTTGCGCGCCAACTACCTGTTGACCAGCCAGCGTACGCCGAACCCGTTTGACATGGGCGCACTGCGCACCTTCCGTATGCCGGGGCAGCTTTGATGCTGGCCAGCCCTTGGCGCAGCGCTGCGCGCACCGATGCCGGCAAGGTACGGGCGCGTAACGAAGATGCTTTTCTGGATTCCCCGCAGCATGGGCTGTGGGTGGTCGCGGATGGCATGGGCGGTCATCAGGGTGGCGATGTTGCCAGTCAGTTGATCGTCGCCAGCCTGGCGGAACTGCCTGTGCAGGAAGCCTTTGACGAACGCCTCAAGGGCATTCGTCAATGTCTGCACTGGCTCAACCGCCGTCTGGGTCAGGAATTGACAGTCACTGCGGGTCGCCATGACAGCATCATGGGCAGCACGGTAGTGGCGCTGATGGTTGAGGGCAATCGCGCCGCCTGTATCTGGGCGGGCGATAGCCGTTGTTACTTGTGGCGCGGACAGCGTCTGTACCAGCTGTCCAAAGACCACTCGCTGCAACAGCAATTGATCGACGAGGAGAAAATGAGCGTCGAACAGGCCAGAGCTCATCCATCCGCGCACGCCTTGACGCGCGCGGTCGGTGCGGCAGAACAGTTGACCCTGGATGTATTGGAGCTAGAGGTATATCCCGGCGACGCATTTTTGCTGTGCAGCGATGGCCTGTATCAGGGACTTGGCAGCGATGCACTCGGTAGCGCCTTGAGCCTGACCGCGCCACAGGTGGCGCTGGAGCGCTTGTTCGATGGCGCCTTGCGTGGTTCTGCGCGAGACAATCTGACGGCCGTGGTGATCCGCAAATGACTGAACTCATGCGCCCGAACGACGACCTGCCGGTGAGCGAAGAGCAGGACAGCAACCTGACCTACTTCGCGTTTGCCAAATCACACAAGGCCGAATCTGTGCTGGCGCCGACCAAGGCCAGTATCGGTGAGATGCCCGACGTGCTGGCAGGTCGTTATCGTATCGAGCGACTACTCGGTGCCGGTGGCATGGGCGCGGTCTACCGGGCCAAGGACTTGCTGAGCGAACAGTTTGGCGAGCCTGATCCTTATGTTGCGCTGAAAATTCTCAGCGAAGAATTTGCCGAGTCGCCGGATGCAAGCGCCTTGCTTTACAGCGAGTTCGCCCTGACCCGACGCCTTCGTCACAACAACGTACTGCGCTTGCACACGTTCGAAGTGGACACTCACTGCCAGCGGGCCTTCATCACCATGGAGCTCATGCGTGGGTTGACCTTGGACAAACTGCTATGCGAACGGCCTTTGGGCCTGCCGTGGAAAGAATTGCGTGACATTGCACTGGCGCTGCTCGACGCACTGGCTTATGCCCATGCCCGCGGCGTGTTGCATGGCGACATGAAGCCCAGCAATGTCATGCTCAGCGAAGAAGGCGTGCGCCTGTTCGACTTTGGCCTTGGCCAGGCCGAGGAGGGCGTAATGCCGGGCCTGCCTCACCTGAGTCGCGACCGTTTCAACGCTTGGACTCCGGGCTATGCAGCCCCGGAATTGCTGGAAGGCCAGGCACTTTCAGCCAGCGCCGATGTGTATGGCGTTGCCTGTGTGATTTTTGAACTGTCGGGAGGCAAGCACCCGTTTCGCCGCTTGCCGTCGACCCAGGCGCGTGACGAGCGTCTTGAGCGTGAGTTGAAGGCACCCAGGAATTTACCGAAACACTGCTGGCCCGCTTTGCGGTCGGCACTGACATTCGATGCACAGGATCGCAAGATCACTGCCAAACAACTGCGTGACGCTTTCGCCGCCACCTCGTCCAGGCTGCAACGCTTGATACCTTGGTGTAACGGATGACGACCGAACAGGGAGCAAACAATGTTCAATCCTTCTAACGAAACGCACTTCAGTCTGACCGTCAAAGATTTTTCAGGCGACCTGCAAGTGTTGTCGTTTACAGGCACTGAAAGCATCAGCCAACCGTTTCGTTTCGACCTGGAACTGGTTAGCGAAAACCCCGACATCGATCTGGAGACGCTTCTGCACAAGCAGGCATTTCTGGCCTTCGATCCACAAGGGAATGGCATCCACGGGCAGATCTACCGCATCGCCCAAGGCGACGCTGGCAAGCGTCTGACGCGTTACACCCTGTCGTTGGTGCCGCAGTTTCAGTACCTGCATCACCGGACCAACCAGCGCATCTATCAGCAGATGTCGGCGCAGCAAATCATCGCGCTGATCCTGGAAGAGCATGGAATCAAGGGCAACGGCTACAGCTTTCAGCTCGGCCAGCCATGCCCGGCGCGCGATTACTGCGTGCAGTACGATGAAACCGATCTGCACTTCGTCCAGCGGCTGTGCGAGGAAGAGGGGGTTCACTACCATTTCCAGCACAGCCAGGAAGGGCACGTGCTGGTTTTCGGCGATGACCAGACTGTCTTCCCCAAGCTGAGTCAGCCCACAGCTTATGTGCAAGGCAGCGGTCTGGTCGCTGACGTGCCGGTGATAAAGGGATTCCAACTGCGTCTGGAAACCCGAACCAGTCGCATCACCCGTCGCGACTACGACTTTGAAAAACCCAACCTGCAACTCGAAGCGGCCTACAAGCCTGCTGGCGACAGCACCGAGCCAGACCTGGAAGACTACGACTACCCAGGCCGCTTCCTGGATCGTGCGCGGGGTAAATTCCTCAGCCAGCGCGCCCTTGAGCGCCATCGCGCCGACTATCAGCAAGCCGAAGGCTGGGGCGATCAGACCACGCTCAAGAGCGGGCATTTTCTTCCGTTATCCGAGCACCCACGCGCGGAGTGGAACGACTTGTGGCTGCTGACCGAGATCGTCCATGAAGGCAAGCAGCCGCAAGTGTTGGAAGAGTCGGTGACCAGCGACACCACCAACAACAAGGACGACTTCCACCACGGCTATCGCAACCGATTCCTGGCAACCCCGTGGGCCGTCTTTTATCGCCCGGCACTGCAACACCCCAAGCCTCGCGTGCTCGGCAGCCAGACCGCCGTGGTCACCGGGCCCAAGGGTGAAGAGATTCACTGCGACCAGTATGGCCGTGTGAAGGTCCAGTTCTTCTGGGACCGCGAAGGCCTGGCCGATGACAAGACCAGTTGCTGGCTACGCGTTTCCAGCAGTTGGGCGGGCGATCGCTACGGCGGCATCAGCATCCCCCGCGTAGGGATGGAAGTGCTGGTGTCATTCCTTGAGGGCGACCCGGACCAACCGCTGGTGACCGGCTGCCTGTATCACAAGGAAAACCAGGTTCCGTACCCGCTGCCGACCAACAAGACCCGCACGGTATTCAAGACCTTCAGCTCCCCTGGCGGTGGCGGCTACAACGAACTGCGTATCGAAGATAAAAAAGGGGCGGAACAGATCTTCATCCATGCCCAGCGGGACTGGGACGAAAACATCGAGCACGACCAGAAAATCCGCGTCGGCAACGAACGCCACGACACGGTCGAAAAGAACACCTACACCGAGCTGAAAGCCGAAGAACACCGCACCACCCACGCCGACCGCAAGACCGAAGTGCGCATGGACGACCACCTGACCGTCGCGCAGAACCAGCACGTGAAACTAGGCACCGCGCAACTGACCAGCGCAGGCACCGAGATTCACCTGAAGGCCGGCGAAAAGATCGTCATCGAGGCAGGCGTGGAGCTCACCGTGAAAGCGGGCGGGAGCTTCATCAAGCTCGACGCGGGCGGGATAACCATGATCGGCCCGATCGCGAAGGTCAACGCTGGAGGCTCCGCCGGAACCGGCACCGGGATAGGCATCAAGCCGCCCAGGTTGCCGGGGGTTGTGGATAAAGATAAGGCGGGGAGTTTGATGGATCCGGCGTTGGTGAATGCTCCGCCTGAGAAGGTTGAACCGAAGGCTTTTTTTGCGTTTTCTGAATAAGGATAAACTCATGATTAACACTAATTCACAGTCGACGCTGAGACGCTTAAAACTGACCTTTTCTGTTTTAGCGCTGGTCACTATAAGTGCATGTTCTAATACCACGTTGGAAGAACAATTCCGTGGAATCGAAGCTTGCCAGATCAAGAATATCTACCTTGATCCTGTGACGAAGAAAGCCAGCGGTGCGTATTTTACTGAACGAAAGCTAGAGCCTTGCAGAGTCGATGAGGCTGCTTTTTACTGCGTAAATGATACGTTCTATGGATTGGCAGTAAATCAAATAGCCATACCCTATAAAGGACCATTTAGTGTTCATGCTATATATTTAAAAGACAGCCCTGCGACCGTTGAGGCTACACTTAAAGCTAAATTTACGAATATTAAGCTCAATCAAAAAGACGGTATGTCGCCTGTTTTAATAGCAAATCCGAAGCAACAAGGAAGTTCAGTTTTCTACTGTGATGAGTACAGTGAGTAATAATATGGAACTCTATAATCCAGGTGCATCTTTTCGTTATACAAGCGAGTGGAATCCTACACGTACTCACCCTGTCAGTGGAGAGGTTCGTCCGCATAGAGGCGAGGACTGGGGCGCTCCCGTAGGCACATCTATCCCCGCAGCTGGCGCCGGGAAGGTGGTCTACAAAGGCGTTATGGCTGGATACGGGAATCTGGTAGTCCTAGAGCACGCTAACGGCACAGAAATTGTTCACACCCTATATGCGCATATGAGCGCGCCATCTCCACTAGCATTGGGGGCATCCGTTGCCAAAGGAGCAACCGTTGGCCCTTGCGGAAATACCGGTATAGGGACAGGCGCGCATTTACATTTTGAAGTACTGAGAAACGGAACTAAAGGCCAGCCAAATCTAGCACGCGGACATGCGACAGTTGATCCTCGCGGATTCGACATTTCGAACTTGGCCAATCCGGATGGCGTCAGTCCAGCTGCCCCCGCGCCTGCTGAAACCGTAGCGGCGAGCGGCACTTGGCAATTTCCCATTCGCAAGGCGGGAGGAGCGCAGTACAAGGACGCGGAAGAACTGTTTGCCGCTCTGGAGAAAGAAACGTCAGGCCATTATCTCTTGGGTAGTCACAAGTTCTGGCACGGCGGCATCCACATCACCGATCAGAGTTCCCCGCAATGTGTGCGAGAAGAGCCCGTTCGCTGCATAGGCAACGGCGTGGTGGTCGCCTACCGTCTGAACAAAGATTATCTGACAAGCGAATTTGCCGGTGCCGAAGCAACGCAATCCCTGAAATACTCCAATTCGTTCTGTCTTGTGCGCCATGACTATAAGTCACCCGCCAACACTGAGGTGCAGCCTGGCACCAGCAACGAACTGACGTTTTACAGCCTGTACATGCACTTGCTGCCGTTTGACCGATACCCGGTTTCCCAAGATGAAATACCGGCTCTAAGAATCAAGATGATTGCGAGCGGCTTCAGGGCGAGAAGTGACATCAAAGGCGCTCCCGATTGCCAGGAATATGGAGCCATCTCCGCGGGTGCCGAAATTGAAATTCTGGAAGAACACGCTGATCGTGTTCATGCGAAAGGTAAACTCATAAAAGGTACAGTTGGCGGGCGCACCGAAGGGCAGGAGTTCTGGTTTGCCTACAAACAGAACGGTACTTCCTACCCCAAATCGGATGGCACGCCCAGCTGGCAAGAAGTCGTCCCGCCAGAGAGAACCAAGCCCGGATACTGGAAAGGAAAAGTCAGAGCGGTCGTCACCGCCAGCGGACTGACCCTCCGCCACCCGCCGGCGACACTCACTCACGGTGCGGCGGCGGGGCAGCCCATAAGCGCGGCAACGACACAGAGTTCAAATCAGGGCCTGGTGCTATGCACGAACAGTACGATCGAGTTCGATAGCGCAAAAGTGCTCAATCTCAAGATCGGAACCAAGACGTTACGAATGGCTGAATGTACGTTTATTCCAAGCACTTCAGGTCCGACGACGGGGTTGAAGGGCCATTCCTTGCCAGTGCCGTCTTCTTTCTGGGCTTGCGTGGAGGATGTCTCCCCCAACCGCTTTGTTCAGTGGCAAGCGCTGACGCCTACTGTTTTCGATGCAGTCGTTCCAATGGAGACAGCCATCAAGGCGGGAGATCCAATTGGCTATTTAGGGCTGAACGAGAACATAGCAGGACCAACGGGTGGGGTTTCCAGCAAGTATCAGGTGCACGTGGAGGTCTTTTCGGCTGATCCTAGAATAGAGGATTTTTTGAAGAATAAGGCTGGTGTGAAGGAGGGTAAGCAATATATCTACCTGACGGCCGATACCAAGCTAAATAAGAAGGCTCCTGAAACCGGTCAGATCGATTTGAAAAAAGAGCATGTGGTTGATCTGGCTAAAGCCACCCCGTTTAAAGATACTGTTGAGTGGTACGAGGTTTCTGTATTGGATGAAACTGTGACTAAAACGGGGCTCATTAAAAAAAGTGAAGCCAAGTTTATTTCGCAGCATGATTGGGAAAAGTTAGGCTTCCGAATTGTAAAAGAAGAAAACGCCAACGCTGACGGCTTTTTAGATCCTGACGACATGCCAGCGTTTTTTAAAGAGCTTTACACAAGCTTGGACAAGCTGGGAAATTCCGATGGGAAAGTCACATCAGATGATCTCACACAGGCGCTAAAAAATAGCGAGCTTAGAGACCAGTGGTCGAAGCTGGTTGCTTATCATCCTACAGAGTGGAAAGACAGCGCCGATAGTCCAAAGTGGGCTCGCTTGCCTGAATTGCTAAAAGATAGCCCTAACGTACTGGAACACGAAAAAAAGCGTATCGACAGTCTGGTTTTTTGGAAAGATATTGGATCGCAGTCAGCGCCTTTCAATGAAGGTATTTTATGGCATTTACATCCAGTTTCTTTCGTGAACAATATGATAAGTAAAGGTGGGAAAATAAAAATAACAGTCGACATGTTAAAGAAGGTATTTGAAGATCTGAAGAATAATGCAATAAAAGACGATTTATTGGCAGAAATTGCTTCGCAAATAAATGAGAACTCTGAGAGATATAAGCTCGATACCGTATTGCGTATAAGTCATTTCTTCGCTCAAGTTCGTCAGGAAATTGGATCTAAATGTAAGGTTGAGGAAGATTTTACATATGGTGTAGCAGGACTGAAAGGCACCTTTGGTTATTTTGCTAGAAATCCTGACGAAGCTACTATATACGGGTACACCGGAACCAATAAATATGTATCTCCTGAAAATCAAAAAGCTATCGCGAATAGAGCATATTCTAATAAGTTAGGCAATGGAAGTGTGGCGTCTGGTGATGGTTGGAAATACAGAGGCAGAGGGCTGAAACATTTAACTGGTAAAGCTAACTATGAAACTTTCAAAATCTACCACAAGACATTTTGGGGTGAGGATATAGATTTTGTCCAAGAGCCGGATTTGTTGCATACGAATTACAAGTACTCAGTAAGATCTGGTGTGTATTTTTGGCTGAAAAACAATATTTTTATGGAAGCAGATAAGGGTGAGGATAGAGCGAATGTCGATGCGGTGACGAGGATAATTAATAGAGATACGAAGAGTTACGATGAACGCTGGAAGAACTTTGAAAGGATATACAAAAATGAAAAGATTTTTGAAGGCATCTAAAAAATTGGGGCTTTGTGCTTTGTTTTTTGGGTTGCACGTTCCAAATACTTGGGCTGTGGATAGTCCATCAATAGGGCAGCTGCATCCACCAGTGATAGCTTCATTGGGGCAGCAAAAGGTTTCGGTATTCTTTCTGAAAAATAATTTGAAAGATAAAGTTAGTAATATGCATGTCGCAGATGCGGAAATATTTTATACGCCAATTAATTTTGGTGGTCCGGAATTAAGCTATATATGGAAGGTTGAAGGTGAAGAGATTGCATCTATTTTTTTCTTTGAAAAAAAATCAGCAGATGTCGCCGGTAAGTCAATGTATCTACTTACAAGAAGTCACGTCGAAAACAAAGGGTTTCGAGGTTTGACATATTCAGTTATGGAAATGCCTATTATAAAAGAGGGAGATAAAATTTCTATAAAGTACTTTCCGGGTGATCCACTAGATTCCGTTCTCCAAAACTGCAATGAAGGGCAGGATTTAGTAACCGGAAAGGCTGTTACCTGCGATTACAAGGATGCTGCGGCGATAAAAAAGTATCTAGCTGGCCAGGACAGATAGACTTAAGTTTATTGCGAGACAAGGTTTGCTTATGGATTTAATGCTTGTTTCATTAAGTTTTTAGGCAGACCCGCTTCTCGCTAACGGGTACGGGGTACGGATATTTACAGTGATCAGGTCCGCACCGAGATTAAAGATAGCGCTGATAGTCTAAGGTTAATTCGTTTTTCTGAATTATTAAAGGTAGCCTAAGCGTACCAAAGCATAGAAGAAATGTATCGGTAGTTCAATTTTGGAAAGAACTGGGCTTGCAGTCTAGTGCTAAAGCTGAACATTGCATTTTTTTGCGGGGTACTGATAAAGTCAAATGGATGGTTACTATAAAGAATATCCTAAGTTAATGAAAGATCTAGGAAGAAAGAGCCTGATACCTAAGAGGGTTTTGGAACCGGCGCCGTCATCACGGTATATTAAGTACGATATTGCCGGGAGGGTGGATAAGGACAGGTCGGAGAGTTTGATGCATCAGAAGTTGGTGAGTGCACCGCCTGAGAGGTTAAATCAAAGATTTTTTGTTTTCCGAGTAAAAGATAGGATATTCTATGAAGATTAATTTGGTTCTCCGGTTTGTTGCGATGATTTCTATACTGACTGCCTTCGCCATGGGGGCTAATGCGGCCAGCAGTGGGCAAGCATTATGCCCCTCGAAGGATATCTCCAAGTTCGTGGATGTCTTTGCAGAAAACGCAGCTATTCAAAAACAGTTCACAAATTATCCTCTCAAAAAACTGGTGACAGTAGTGGCTGAACCAGAGCCTAAGCAAGAGACTCAGCGGCTTGCCAAGGAGAAAATATCCTTTCCCGTTGTCCCTGAAATAAGCGTGCGTAAAGAGCGTGGGCTCACGCTTGAGGTCATCGAGAGTGATCAGAGAAAAGCCACGGTCAAACTGGAAAAAACCGATACAGACTATCAGGTTTTATACGTGTTCAAGTTAAGCAGTTGTTGGTTTTTAATCGAAGTAAAAGATAATAAACTTTGACGCGTGGTTGAAATGAAATTCAGATTATTCTGGGATGGGAGTAGTCATGAATATCACGATAAAAAGATTTGATTGCAAGTTGAGCTTTGAATTTTGAAAAGATCTTGAAGGCAACCTCCATTGCGTCAGAGAGTAAATAATATGAATATCTTGAATGTTTTTTTGATTTTATGCATGTTTGGCAGTGCGGCTGCAACAGCATCTGATATAGGGATAGGTAATGAAGTGTACGAGGTAGACAGCACCAATAAAAACCTGAAGATTAGCTGGCCAGGAAATTCGGCTTTAATAAAGGGAGTTGTTGGAGATACAGGAGAAATCACTAGGAGAATCGCTAGTTTTGATGGAAAAAAGGCTTTGCATTACGAAAATTTAGCTTCACGTTCACAGTTCGAGGCCTATGTGACCTTGAAAAGAGTGGATAACATTTTTCTTGTTGACTGCATTTATGGCAACATTCGCAGCGAACAAAACGGTGCACTTATTAACAAAGCTGTATGTGGCATAAACGAGAAAGTATTAGCGGATTATGAAAAGCTAATTTATAAATATTCAGAGATGTGGAAGAAAAATATAGAGTCAGTTGATACATCACCTCTGATGCAAGATCCGCCAGTGGTCATATCAATTGAAGATGGTTTTCTTAATGGTCTTAAGATATTACGGATCTATGAGTCGCAAGATGATTTTGATGTTAGTTCGCCACGGGCTGTTGTTCAAGAAAATAAGCTCACACACGATTATGGTCGTAGTAAAGTGTTTACGGTTTACAAGAAAGATAAGCTAGATACGCCGGATCATATCGAGGTTGTTTCAAAAGACCTTTCTGAAAAGTTTGAGAGTTTTAACTACAAAGATTTAAAAAATCTGATGAGGTAGCAATAAGTATGTTTGCTTGTATTTTATTTAAAAAATAATTTTAAATATTTGAAATGCTTTATGACTACCTAGGCCGCTTCGTCGATCGCGCGCGGGGCAAGTTCCTCAGCCAGCGTGCGAAAATCCGGTTGAAAAGAACTGGTGTTGTTAACAAAAGAGCGATAGTAGGCGGGCAAGGATAAATAAATTTAAACTTGTTTGGGGTGGGGGTTAAATGAGTATGAAATGCAGTTGGAGCGGAAAGTCAGGTCTAAATACTTCGCTATTTGCTGTTATTGCTTGTTTGTGCGCTGGGCCGTTAGATGCAGGCCAGACAGATGTAGACAGTTTGGGTATGACTTTATGCGCAGCTGAGGAGGACGTTTACTTTAGTTGCCCTTTGCCTGGAAATAAAATCGTCTCGGTGTGTGCGTCTAATAATAAAGCTCCGGGCTCTGGTTATGTTCAATATCGATATGGAACACCCGATAATATGGAGTTGTTGTATCCAAATAAAAAAGCTCCTCCAGTGGGTAAGTTTTTTTTGGTGGACGCTTCGGAAGGAAGTGTTAACAAAGGTATCATTAAATTTAAGAATGGTCGATATACATATTTGCTGGCGCAGGCATTTGTTAGCTATTTGACTGTTTTGAAAGATGGTAAATTGTTACTGAGGAAGAACTGTGAGGAAGGTGGCTATGCGTTTATTAGCAGGAAGGCTGATCAAGGCATGGAGACCGTGTCTAAAAGTGCCGAAGATTTCAAATGACTATACTCACATTCAAGTATAGCGATTGCTGGACCTTAAGCTATATTGAAGACTGGTCGCTCGAAAAAGTATTTGATGCCAAGACCCAGGCGGGAAATTATCGCTGTCTGCGAGAGCTTTTAAACGAGGAGAGTTTTTAATCAGTTAGATACGGAGACTCAGTCATCAGCTCAACTTTATGTATCAGCATCGGACAGCTAGCTAGATGATGCGGAGCACGGTTCTGCAGAGGCCGCTTTTGCTGCTGTGGCAATAAACTGGTCTGACCAGTCACTCCGTCTCGAAGGTCAGTAAGATCAAGGAGGCAATGAAATGAGGCTTTCTATAGCGTGGAGGGCTCTAATAATTTTTTTCCCGGTACAAGCTTGCGCGCAATTTGACGACGTACTCATCAAGTCAGGAGTAACGCAAAAAATAAGAGCTGCGTGTGTTGGTAATAAAAATAGCCTACAGCTTAAAAATGGCAGTATTGGAGTGGTCAAAGTTTCTGGGGAGGTTTATGGCTTAGATATGGAAAAGCAAGAGGGTGATCTGTTTGCTTATTATGGCTCCGTAGGAAAAGAAGAGCCTTGTGTTATTGCACTCCAGTATGCAGAAAACTCTGTTAATGAAAGTTATTACCTGTTCGTTTTTGACCAAAAAACAGATAAATTTAAAAAGTCAGTCGTGCGTTCGATAGGGAGCCCGGACTTTGTCTCTGAAAAAATCTTAAGTAGCTACAATGATGGTCCCATCAAGCACGATGACGCTGTTTGCTATTCTCGTATAAAAAAAGATTATTATTTTTGCGAGAAGAGAACGCAGTTTTCAGAGCGCTTGCAAAAGCTTGAAATTTGCAATGAAACATCTTGTTCCGAGCCAAAGATTGTTAAGGAAAACACGATGGAGCAGGCACCCGCGCGCGTGGTTGTAGGAAAGTCATATTTTTTTAATAAAAGTGGTTCTTCTAGTTTTGTTAAAAGAAAGGCTTATCTTGTAAAGGGCGATATTGTAGAGTTGCAAGACTATTATAGTGATGGTAATGCCTCCTACTTTAAGGTGATTTATTCGGGAGCTAAAAAAACTACCGGTTGGATTCTTGAGGAATCCATCGCTTTAGATGAGTGAACCGCACACGCGTGCCGACGCCGCCACCGGTGATGCTGTTTTGCATGAAGGCGCTCGTGTGCATGGGCTGCTGTTAACCCTGTTTATCGGCTCTTTACTGGCGCTGGGTACTTTTCTGTTGATCCAGTGGCTGTCCTTTCCGCCAACTATGACAGGCAAGCGAAACCACCTGCTGATCGCCGATTACTTGAATACAGGCGTCGCGCGGCATTTGCTGCAGCAGCATTTTGAGAAATGCTTAGGCGGTAGGGCGGTGTGACCGCCCGACCTTCCTGCAGACAACAAAAAACCCGCCGAAGCGGGTTTTTCCAAGACCATCCCGACTTCCTGTCGGACGCCTCCGAGGCGATGGTCGATCATCCTTGATCCGGGTGAACTCCTGTTCACCCCTTGATGGATCCAATACTACGGAGCGCGAGCCGGGTCGGAAATAGCCAAATTCCTCCAGCGCGTGTAAGCCTTTCGCTATACCTCGCGGGCTCAGCTTCGAACGGCCCTTTGAAGAGCGGGAAATCTGGCGTCAGGAAAAATCTTGAGGCGGTATGGCTGCTGACGGCAAAAATCGCAGGCAATAAAAAACCCGCCGAAGCGGGTTTGTACCAAGACCATTCCAACTCCCTGTCGGCTGCCTTCCCGGCGATGGTCGATCGTCCCTGATCCTGGCGAACTCCTTGTTCGCCAGTTGTTGGATCCAATACTACGGCTCTGACGGCAGGTGCAAAATAGCCATTCGCTTCATTGCGTGTAAGCCTTTGGCTATACATGTGTCCGTTTTTGCGGATTCTCAGATGCACGGCCATGCATCGGGAACGTAGAAAAAACCGGTGAAACTGCTGTGCCAGAGCGGCGCAGGCTTGTTTTCAAGGTGAGAAATTTGCGGTCACTTCACAATAGCGCTGTTGGGCGTTTTTACTGTCCTCGTCGCGGTTTCTCGCCGCGCGTTTGGTCCACTCTCGGCACTCTTCTCTGAAATTGACCTCCGCTGCCTTGCGACACTCGCGCCGTTCGAATGAACGAATAGCAAAGTTTTCGCAGACGCTGTCGCCATCGATCGTGTTGCCGTAGACCCGCCACTGCGCGCGGTAGCGGTTTCTGCCGTCCGCTTCGCGGATGGAGGCCGTCGCTACGCTGTAAGGCCTGGAAGAACGCGCAGAGTTGCGTGAAGCATTGGCCTTGAAATCGGCCATGTAGTCGGCAGACACCATGCCTGTTGCAGGTTCTGCCTGAGCGGGGCGTGGAGCCTGGCCGAATCGACAGTTCGCCACCGCCTCATCGATGACGTTGCCTTTTTTCATGCAGTCATCCAAGGGCTGCACAGGAGCAGGCGGCGCTACAGTGGCCGCGATCGGCACAAGCTCTGCGGTTTTTCGAATGTGTGCGGGCGCAGGATCGGCGGCGGCTGCGGGCTGCGCCTCGGCGTCGACTGTCTGGGTTTCAGGTGCGGATTGCACAACAGGCGGTATTGCCAGCGCTTTGGGGTCTCTCGCATGTGAGGTGATCAGTCCGGCCACGCAGGCTGCAGCAATAAGGCACGCCAGCCACAGGCCATAAGGGCGTGAGCGGCGAGGCGCATCGACGCGCTTGCGGCGTGGATGCGAGCCCAGCACCACATCGACCTGACCGGGCACGAGGCGCTGAATGAGGATGATCCCGTCGTCCTCGGGTTGCTGTAGGGAATCCATTCCTGCTCCTGATCAAGCGATGTTCGGTGGTGATATTACAATGATATCGGCCGGTGGGTAGAGTTTCTGCAACGCTTTGGTGCTATGTGCATCCGGCCTGGCGCGTTAAGGTTGAGGCCGTTTTTTGACTGATGGATGGACCGCGAATGCACCAGCGTCTCGAACAGGTATTCGGCTACACACAGTTCCGGCCGGGGCAGGAGGCTGCCATCAGTGCGGTACTGGCCGGACGCTCGGCTGCGGCGATCTTTCCGACTGGCTCGGGCAAGTCGCTATGTTACCAATTGCCTGCCTTGATGTTGCCGCATTTGACGCTGGTGGTGTCGCCGTTGCTGGCGCTGATTCAGGATCAGCTTGCCTTCCTGCACCGCCATGGCATTTCGGCGGCGAGCATTGATTCGGCGCAGAGCCGCGACGAGATCGCTGACGTGATGGCGCGCGCACGCTCCGGCGAGTTGAAGATTCTGATGATCTCGGTCGAGCGCCTGAAGAACGAGCGCTTCCGCAATTTCATCGCTCAAGTACCGATTTCCCTGTTGGTGGTCGACGAAGCGCACTGCATCTCGGAGTGGGGGCATAATTTCCGCCCCGACTACCTGAAACTGCCGGACTACCAGCGCGAATTCAATATTCCCCAGACATTGCTGCTGACCGCCACGGCGACCCCGCAAGTCATCATCGACATGCAGGACAAATTCGCCATTGCCCCCGAGGATGTCATCACCACCGGTTTCTACCGCGCCAACCTGCACCTGTGGGTCAAGCCGGTCAGCGGACGAGACAAACGACGCCTGCTGGTGGAGTGGCTCAATGAACGTCGCGGGCAACCGACCATCGTTTACGTGACCCTGCAAAAGACCGCCGAACATATCGCCGCGCACCTGGAACAGAATGGCCTGCCCGCCAGCGCCTACCATGCCGGGCTGCCCAACGATCAGCGCGAGTCGATCCAGAAGCAGTTCATGGGCGGCCATTTGAACTGCATCGTGGCAACCATCGCGTTCGGGATGGGCATCGACAAGAGCGATATCCGCAACGTAGTGCATTTCGACCTGCCCAAATCCATCGAGAACTACAGCCAGGAAATCGGTCGGGCAGGGCGCGATGGTGCTGCTTCGGATTGTCTGGTGCTGGCCAACCGCGACAGCCTCAACGTGCTGGAAAACTTCGTGTACGGCGATACGCCGGAGCGCGAGGGGATTGCCCGTGTGCTGGAAGACCTGCTCGGGGCGCGTCATGACGGGCAGTGGGAATTTCTGCTGGGGCCACTCGCCGACCTCAGCAACATTCGTCAATTGCCGTTGAAGACCCTGCTGGTGCAACTGGAGCTGCGCGGGATCATTGCGCCGCGTTACGCGTATTTTGCCGAGTACCGCTTCAAGTTTCTGCTCCAGCCGCAAGACCTGATGGCGCGTTTCGAAGGGGAGCGACGCGAGTTCGTTCAGGCCCTGATCGACACCTCAAACCGGGCACGGACCTGGGCCACCGTCGATTTCGAGGCGATGTACCAGCAATACGGCGCCGAGCGCGGGCGAGTGGTCAAGGCGCTGGATTACTTTCAGGAAAAAGGCTGGATCGAGCTTGAAAGCAAACAGATGACCGAGGTCTACAGCCTGTTGCGCAGCGACTTTGATGCACAGGCCTTGAGCATCGAATTGCACGATTATTTCGCTCATCACGAAGCCACTGAAGTTGCGCGCATTCACACCATGCTGGACGTGTTCGCCAGTGACCAGTGCCTGACCCATCGGCTGGCGCGGTACTTCGGTGATCACAATGCGCCTGAGCGTTGCGGGCATTGCTCGGTCTGCCTTGGCGAAGTCGCCCACCTGCCCGAACCACCCGCGCTGGAGCCCTTGGCGAATCGGGACTTTCAGCAACTGTGCAGCGAGTTTATCCACAGGCACCAGGACTACACCGGCCAGCGGCCAAGCGCTGACTGCCTGACGCGTTTTCTGTGCGGCATCAGCGTGCCGCTGTTCACCAAGCTCAAAGCCCGCGCCACCACCGGTTTTGCCGTGCTGGAGGACTATCCGTACGCACAGGTGAGGACGTGGGTGCAGGCGATGGCTGGCAACTGACTACGCGTACAAAGTGATCTGACCAAGGGGGCGATGCTCTGCATCCAGTCCTGAGCCTGCGTTGCGACAGACAAATGAAAACCGGCCGCTCAAGAGCGGCCGGTTTTTTGTGCTTCAGCAACTGACGGTGGTATCAGTCACGATGACGGCGATGGCCGTGGTGCTTCGGGCGATGGCCATGGTCACGGCCACCACGATAATGACGATCGTCGCTGCGGCTTTCGTTGCCCATGTAGTTGCCGAGTGCAGCACCGCCGCCGCCACCTACCGCCGAGCCTACCAGGCTGCCGGTGTTGCCGCCGACGCTGCGACCCAGCACGTTACCGCCCGCTGCGCCCAGACCGCCGCCAATGGCTGCTTCTGTGCGGTTGCGACGATCTGCGCCTACAGCGCCACCGGCTGCGCCGCCGACACCCGCGCCAATTGCTGAACCAGTGCTGCCGCCGACCTGCTGGCCGACGACCGAACCGAGTACCCCACCCAATGCTCCGCCTACGCCTGACTCGAGGTTGCCTGCAGACGCTGCACCGCCGATCAAGGTAAGAGACAACAACAGTATCGAGGAATACTTCATGTATGGAATCTCATAGGGATGACGCCGCGATCTTGGTGTCAAGTGAAGAATGTAGCAATGCAATTCCGACGAGTAACACGATTGCCACACAAACTGCTAAGTTATTGTTTTGGCTAAGGAACTTAAGTCGGAAAAGAGAGTCTGAGGTTACTTGCAAAAGGCCCGCTTCCAGTGAAGCGGGCCTTTTTTGTGGGCGTCTTTCAGGGACGTCAGAGGATGCGTGCCGACTCTGCCGAGCGCTCGAGGCGAATGGCAACGAACTTCGATGTCGGCGTGCTGCTGCCATCACCCACGCTTTCCAGAGGCACCAGCGGGTTGACCTCTGGGTAGTAGGCGGCAGCCTGACCGGCCGGAATATCGAACGGCAGCAACGTGAAGCCTTTGACGCGGCGCTCGCGGTTATCACTCCAGATCGAAATCAGGTCCGCCTTCTGCCCCGGCTGGAAGCCCAGACGGATGATGTCGGCTTCGTTGACGAACAGCACGTCACGCTGACCTTTAACGCCGCGATAACGGTCGTCCAGGCCATAGATGGTGGTGTTGTACTGATCGTGCGAGCGCATCGATTGCATGATCAGGTCCGGGATCTGCCCCGTCGAGCTGACGTGTTCATTGATCAGAGTCAACGGCAGCGCGTTGGACTTGAAGTTGGCGCGGGTCGACGCAGTGTTCCAGCGACGTGCGCCAGCAGCGTTACCCAGGTAGAAGCCACCCGGGTGCTTGACGCGCTCGTTGAAATCCTTGAAGCCGGGGATGGTGTCGGCGATCAGGTCACGAATCCGGTTGTAGTCCTCGACCAGCCACAGCCAGTCGACAGGCGTCTTGCCCAGCGTTGCGTTGGCGATACCGGCGATGATCGCAGGCTCGGAACGCATTTGCTTCGAGGACGGCTTCAACTGGCCGTTGGAAGCGTGGACCATGCTGAACGAATCTTCCACGGTGACGGCTTGTGGGCCGTTGGCCTGGATATCGATGTCGGTACGGCCGAAGCACGGCAGGATCAGCGCGTCCTTGCCGTGGAACAGGTGGCTGCGGTTCAGCTTGGTGCTGATCTGTACGGTCAGATCGCACTTGCTGAGCGCTTCGGCGGTGCGATGGCTGTCCGGGGTGGCTTGGGCGAAGTTGCCGCCCAGCGCGATGAACACCTTGGCGCGGCCTTCGGCCATGGCGTGAATGGCTTCTACGACGTTGTGGCCGTTTTCGCGGGGCACTTTGAACTGGAAGCGTTTTTCCAGCGCATCGAGCAGGAACACCGGTGGGCGTTCGTTGATGCCCATGGTGCGGTCGCCCTGCACGTTACTGTGACCGCGCACCGGGCACAGACCGGCACCCGGACGACCGATGTTGCCGCGCAGCAGCATCAGGTTGGCGATTTCCTGGATGGTCGGCACCGAGTGGCGGTGCTGGGTGATCCCCATTGCCCAGCACATGATCACGTTCTTGCCCTTGGCGTACATGCGTGCCGACTGTTCGATGTCGCTCAGCGGCAGGCCGGACTGCTCGACGATGGCGTCCCAGGACGTGTCATCGATGGCGGCCAGGTATTCGAGTACACCTTCGGTGTGTTCGTTGAGGAACGCATGATCGAACACCGAAGGTGCGTTGTTGGCCTGCGCCTCGCGCTCCCATTGCAGCAGGAACTTGGCCATGCCGCGCAACAGCGCCATGTCGCCACCCAGGGCAGGGCGGAAGTAGGCGGTGTTGGTCGGGCGGTCGCCGTTGGTGAGCATCTCGACCGGGTGCTGCGGATGCTGGAAACGCTCCAGGCCGCGCTCTTTGAGCGGGTTCACGCACACTACCTGGGCGCCGCGCTGGACCGCTTCACGCAAAGGCTCGAGCATGCGCGGGTGGTTGGTGCCGGGGTTCTGACCGAGGACGAAGATGGCATCGGCGTGTTCGAAATCCTCGAAGGTCACGGTGCCCTTGCCGACGCCGACGCTTTGCGACAGTGCTACGCCGCTGGCCTCGTGGCACATGTTCGAGCAGTCCGGGAAGTTGTTGGTGCCGTAGGCGCGCACGAACAGTTGATACAGGTACGCCGCTTCGTTGCTGGCGCGACCCGAGGTGTAGAACTCGGCCATGTTCGGGCTGGGCAGGTTCTTCAGGTGCTTGGCGATCAGCGCAAACGCGTTGTCCCAGCTGATCGGCTTGTAACGGTCGGTTTCCGCGTCATAAGTCATCGGCTCGGTCAGGCGACCCTGATACTCAAGCCAGTAATCACTCTGCTCCATCAACGAGCTGACGCTGTAGCGGGCGAAGAAGGCCGGGTCGACACGGCGCTTGGTCGCTTCCCAGTTCACCGCCTTGGCGCCGTTCTCGCAGAACTTGACCATGCCGCTTTCCGGCGAATCACCCCAGGCGCAGCCCGGGCAGTCGAAACCACCGTTCTGGTTGGTCTTGAGCATCATGCGCAGGTTCTTCAGCGCGTTGTCACTGCCCAGCCAGTGTTGCGTCACGCTGATCAGTGCGCCCCATCCGCCTGCCGCACCTTTGTACGGCTTGTAGCGAGGGGTTGGTGTCTTGTCGGCTTGATGATGAGTGCTCACGCTTGAATCTCCATCGCAGGGCTATAGACCCGCGGCGCACTGTGCTGCGGCAGGTGAATTAAATTGAGGTTATGACGGCGGGCCCATTGCAGGGCCAGGCCGGTGGGCGACGACAGGCTGACCAGCGTCTGGATGCCGGCGCGCAATACTTTCTGAATCAGTTCCAGGCTGCAGCGGCTGGTCACGATGGCGACGCCGCCGGCCAGGGGGATGTCCTGGCGGATCAAGGCGCCGATCAGTTTGTCCAGCGCGTTATGGCGGCCGATGTCTTCACGGCCCAGCAGCAACTGGCCGTTGCCGTCCATGAACACCGCCGCGTGCACAGCGCCGCAATGGCGGCCAAGCGGCTGGAACTCGCCGATGCGCTGACGCAGGCCTTCCAGCCATTCGATCGGTGGTAGGGGCGCGCCGGGCAGGGCCTTCAGATCAGGCAATGCCTGCTCGACGGCTTCAACGCCACACAGTCCGCAGCCGCTGGTGCCAGCCAGTTGCCGGCGCTGCTGCTTGAGTTCCCAGAACGCGCGGCTGGCGATCTCGACCTCGGCCTGCATCGCCGAGCCGCAACCGCTGAGTTTGAAGTCGTAGATTTCGTCATGCGAGGCAATGATGCCGCTGCCCAGGCTGAATCCGACGATAAAGTCTTCCAGATCGGTCGGGCTGACCAGCATGACCGCCTGGCTAATGCCGTTGTAGGCAATCGCCAGTGCCACTTCTTCGGCAAGTTCGTTGCGTGCAGAGGCCGTGCCCTCGAGATTCGAGTAGCTGTAGGACTGGCTTGCTTCGGGGGCTGGCGTAGCAAAGGACGCCGAGCTGACCTTGCGCGTAACGGGCATGGGCTGAAATACCGGCAGAATGACATCTGCAAGACTAGGCCCGTTATGTGAAATCGTCTAATCGCTAGTGCTGATGCCCCGATAGATGACGTCGATCAGCGCCCTAACGCGGTATTTCGGCTACCAGCGCAAAACAGGCTTCAGCCAGTGCCGAGCGCGGCGCACTGCGGCGCATGATCAACCCCAGCCGGGCCAAAGTCCGGGAGTCGGCAATCGGATGCAGGCGCAGATGTTCGGTGAGCGTTTCCAGTCCGCCATCCAGCGGCATGATCGCGCAGCAAAAACCGCCATGTACGGCTTGCAGCAACTGATGAACGGCATCGGTTTGTATCAGCGGGTTGGGTTGCAGGCCGCGGCTGTGGAAGTTGTGATCGATCGACTGGCGAAAATGCATGCCGCTGGTCAGCATGCCCAGTGGAAGCTCGACCAGATCGGCCCAGCTCAAGGGATCGTCGCCAAACGAAAAGTGCCGACGGTCGTACAGCAGGCCCATGCGCGTGTCGTCCAGGGGCAGCGAATCGAAACGCTCGTTGTCCAGCCGCTCCAGGTACGAGACGCCCAGGTCGATACGATTGCTTGCCAGTTGCTCCAGCACTTGCTCGGAGCTGAGTGACGACAGCTCGAAACGCAGATTGGGGTGCAGATGGTGCAGTCGGTGCAGCAATGGCAGCGGATCGAAGCTCGACAGCGGCACCACGCCCAGGCGCAGCGTCCCGACCAGATGACCGCGGCAGGCGGCCGCTTCAGCCTGCAGGCCGTCGTAGGCAGCCAGTACCGTGCGTGCCCAGGCCAATACGCGTTCGCCTGGTGCGGTGAAACCTTCGAAGCGCTGGCCGCGATTGACCAGTGGCAAGCCAAGCTCTTCTTCCAGATTGCGCAGGCGCATCGACAGCGTCGGCTGGGTGATGTTGCAGCGCGCAGCCGCCTGGCCGAAGTGCCTCGTCTCGTCGAGGGCGATCAGAAATTTAAGTTGCTTGATGTCCATGTTCACTCCGATGAGCCGTCCAGACAGCCGATTCTACGCGCTCAGGCTGAACGATGGTCGAGCTACGTTGGTCGGAAGCCTGCAGCCCTTGATTTACAAGGGCTACACTCATCACGCTATTCCTTAAACCTACTTACGGAGAACCAGAAAATGAGTCTGATCAGTTTCATCAAGGAAGCAGGCGAGAAAATTCTGGATGCACTTCTGCCAGATAAAGCCAACGCCGATGAGTTGCTGAGAAAGCATATCTCCGAAGCCGGTCTGGGCAACCCCAATGTGCAGACCGAAGTCAACGGCAGCACTGTCACCGTGAAAGGCCAGGTCGCCAATCAGGAGGAGAGGGAAAAGATTGTCGTGACGCTGGGTAATATTCATGGCGTGGATAAAGTCGACGACCAGATGACTGTTGCGGGCGGCGAGACTTCTGAATCCGAATACGTCGAAGTGATGCCGGGCGACACCCTCAGCGCTATTTCCAAGCGCGTGTATCACGATGCCAACCAGTACCAGAAAATCTTTGAAGCCAACAAGCCGATGCTCAAGAGCGCGGACAAGATCTATCCAGGTCAGAAGCTGCGCATTCCGAAGTGATCTGAAGACGCTGCCCGCCTTTTCAGGCGGGCACATGGCGTTGCTTACAATCCCTTGCTCAGCTCCCGATAGTCGTCCACTGCGGCGAACTCTTCGGTGTCTTTCGGGCCTTTCTGGCTGTTGGGCTGGCTGACTGCCAGCAAATGAGCTACACCGAAGTGTCGAGCGCTGCGCAGGATCGGCAGGGTGTCGTCGATAAACAGACTGCGTGCCGGGTCGAACGCTGTTTCGGCCTTCAGGGCGTCCCAGAAATGCTGGCTTTCCTTGGGAAAGCCGTAATCGTGAGAGCTGATCAGGCGTTCGAAATAAGGCGCCAGCTCGATTCGCTCCATCTTCAGCGACAACGAATCACGGTGCGCATTGGTGATCATGATCACCCGCTTGCCGGCTTTTTGCAGGGCCGCCAGAAACGTCTCGGCGTCCGGGCGCAGCGCAATCATGTGGGCGATTTCGCGTTTCAGGTCGCGGACCGACAGGTTAAGCTCGGCGCTCCAGAAATCCAGGCAGTACCAGTTGAGCGTGCCCGCGTTGTTTTCGAACAGCGGTTTCAATTCCAGCCAGGCCATGGCGAAACTGACGCCGTGCAGTTCGGCGTAGCGCTGCGGCAGGTGCTGCATCCAGAAGTGTTCGTCGTAATGCAGGTCGAGCAACGTGCCGTCCATATCCAGCAGGACGGTATCGATTTCGCTCCAGGGCATGGAAAGCATTCTGGCCTCGTCAGGGGGTTGATAGCGGGTAAGCATATCCGACACAGACATCGGGAAAAGCTCGGTATAGTACCTCGTTCATGTAAAGGAGCCTGTCATGCGTCAGAAACCTACCGTACTTGCCCGCGCAATCGTCGCCAGTAGTCGTCTGTTCCGCGTTGAAGAGCTGCAATTGCGCTTTGCCAATGGCGTCGAGCGGACCTATGAGCGTCTGGCCAGCAAAGGCACGGGCCCTGGGGCGGTGATGATCGTGGCCATGCTCGATGCCGATCACGCTGTGCTGATCGAAGAATATTGCGGCGGCACCGATGCCTACGAGCTGTCCCTGCCCAAGGGCCTGATCGAGCCGGGCGAAGACGTGCTGGCGGCCGCCAACCGTGAACTCAAGGAAGAGGCCGGGTTCGGTGCGCGGGAGCTGGAATTGTTGACCGAGCTATCGCTGTCCCCGGGCTACATGAGCCAGAAAATTCAGGTGGTGCTGGCCACCGACCTGTACGAAGAGCGGCTGGAAGGCGACGAGCCCGAGCCGATCCGGGTCGACCGGATCAACCTGCGCGAGCTGTCGAGCCTTGCCCAGAATGCCCAGTTCAGCGAAGGCCGGGCGCTGGCCGCGCTGTACCTCACACGTGACCTGCTGACCCAGCGTGGATTGTTCCAGCCATGACCGACTCGTTGCACAACCTGCCACATCCGCTGCTCGCCCCGGTGATTGAACTGACGCGACTGGCGGGCGAAGTGATCCTGCCGTTCTGGCGCGCCAATGTCACCGTGACCACCAAGACTGACGACTCGCCGGTGACCGCCGCTGATCTGGCCGCCCATCAGGTGTTGGTCGAGGGCCTGCAGGCGCTTGACCCGGACATTCACGTGCTCTCCGAAGAGGACGCGGACATCCCCTTCAGCGAGCGGGCAAGCTGGGAGCGCTGGTGGCTGGTCGATCCGCTGGACGGCACCAAGGAGTTCATCTCCGGCAGTGAAGAGTTCACCGTCAACGTCGCGCTGATCGAACGCGGCCGCGTGGTATTCGGCGTGGTCTCGATGCCCACCAACAACCGCTGTTACTTCGGCGGTGCCGGGCTGGGTGCCTGGCGCAGTGACGGCGTCGACCACATCCAGCCGATCGCCGTGCGCAACCAGCTTGGCGAAGGGCAGACCTTTACCGTGGTCGCCAGCCGCCGCCATTCCAGCCCCGAGCAGGAGCATTTGCTCGCCGGCCTGTCGAACGGGCTGGGTCATTTGCAACTGACCAACATCGGCAGCTCACTGAAATTCTGCCTGCTGGCCGAAGGCGCCGCCGACTGCTACCCACGCCTGGCCCCGACCTCGCAATGGGACACCGCTGCGGCGCAGGGCGTGCTTGAAGGTGCAGGAGGCGAAGTGTTGCAACTGGACGGCCAGCCGTTCAGCTACCCGGCGCGCGAATCGCTGCTCAACCCGTTCTTCCTGGCCCTGCCGGCCAACGCCGAATGGCGCGACAAACTGCTGGTGCTGGCGCAGTCCTGAGGCCAGCTTCAAGGCCTCTGCCCGGCGAGCGTAGGCGAACCGGGCGACACTTCGCTTGCTCGCGAAGGCGATGGTTCAGGCGACGAATTTTTGCCGGTTGCACCGGCCTCTTCGCGAGCAAGCTCGCTCCCACAGGTCTGCGTACAACGCTGAGACAGTTTCACCAGTGCAAAGGCGCACGGCGTGTTCTTCGCTTGATACAAGTATGCAGGGTCAGGCGCGTTCTTGTGGGAGCGAGCTTGCTCGCGAAGGCGATTGTTCAAGCGATGAATTTTTGCCGATTGCACCGGCCTCTTCGCGAGCAGTTGGCTCCCACAGGTCTGCATATGGCGCTGAGACAGTTTCACCAGTGCAAAGGCGCACGGCGTGTTCTTCGCTTGATACAGGTATGCAGGGTCAGGCGCGTTCTTGTGGGGAGCTTGCTCGCGAAGGCGATGGTTCAGGCGATGAATTTTTGCCGATTGCACCGGCCTCTTCGCGAGCAAGCTCGCTCCCACAGGTCTGCGTCCAGTTCATCCACTATGCGCAGCCTCACTGGCGCAACACGAACTGCCCGACAAA
>NZ_WIBD01000021.1:86447-86654 GCF_009495975.1 Pseudomonas sp. SZ57
GCGCACGGCGTGTTCTTCGCTTGATACAGGTATGCAGGGTCAGGCGCGTTCTTGTGGGAGCGAGCTTGCTCGCGAAGGCGATGGTTCAGACGATGAATTTTTGCCGATTGCGCCGGCCTCTTCGCGAGCAAGCTCGCTCCCACAGGTCTGCGTCCAGTGCATCAACTGCGCGCAGCCTCACCGGTGCAACACGAACTGCCCGACAAA
>NZ_WIBD01000021.1:86684-167549 GCF_009495975.1 Pseudomonas sp. SZ57
GCGCACGGCGTGTTCTTCGCTGTCCTGCTCGCTGATGCAGGTGTGCAGGGTCAGGCGGGCGCGGCCTCGGCGTTGGTAGGTGGCGATGAATTTGTCCCACTGCGCCAGCTCGGGCGCGTCGCAGCGGGCGATGGCGTCGCTGCGTACTGGCAGTGGATAACTGATCTGTCCGTCCTGAATCACGATATGCCCATCGGTGATCCCGGCCTCACGCAGTCGCAGGTGCAGCCAGCCCCAGCCCGCCAGTACTGCGCCGCAATACAGGCTGCCGCCGAACAGCGTGCTCTTGTGGTTGACGTTGGGTGCCAGCGGCAGGTGCAGGCGCAGGGTCTGGTTGTGCCAGTCAATCACGCGCATGCCCATCTCGCGGGTCAGCGGGATGTCGTGGTGCAGCACCTGCTCCAGCGCGTGGGCGGCGTCATGTTCAGGCTCAATCGTTGTCATCGGAAGCTCCGCTGCTGTCGCCAAACGTCAGGCCGTGCTTGCGCAGTTTGTCGTGTAGGGTCTTGCGCGGCACACCCAGCGCTTCCGCCAGGCTGCGCACCGAGCTGTGCGGGCGCGCCAGTTCGGCGGCGATCAACGCGCGCTCGAAGCTTTCCACCTGATCGCTCAGCCCGCCGCCCGGCGGTGGCGCCTGCTCTGCATCAGCGCCTTCCAGCTCCAGTTCCAGACCCAATGCAAAACGCTCGGCAGCGTTTTGCAGTTCCCGGACATTGCCCGGCCAGTTATGTCGCAACAGCAGCGCGCGCTGGCCCGGCTTGAGTTCGTGCTTGGGGATGCCGTGGCGCATGCTCGCGGCATCGGCATAATGTTCGAACAGCATCAGCGCATCTTCACCCCGTTCGCGCAACGGCGGGATGCGCAGCGAGGCCACGTTCAGTCGGTAATACAAGTCTGCCCGGAAGCGGCCCTGATCGGCCGCGTGCCGCAGGTCTTCCTTGGTCGCGGCGATGATGCGGATGTCCAGCGGGATCTGCTGATTGCTGCCCATTCGCTCGACCACGCGCTCCTGCAGCAGGCGCAGCAGCTTGACCTGCACGTCCAGGCTCATGCTTTCGATTTCATCGAGGAACAGCGTACCGCCGTTGGCAAACTCGAACTTGCCGATACGCCGCCTCTGCGCGCCGGTAAAGGCCCCTGGCTCGTGACCGAACAGCTCGCTTTCCACTACCGATTCAGCCAGCGCGCCGGCGTTGATCGCCACGAACGGGCCGCTGCGGCGGTTGGACAGATCGTGCAGCGCGCGGGCGACCACTTCTTTGCCTGCGCCGGTTTCGCCGAGGATCAGCACGTCGGCCCGCGTCCCGGCCAATGCGCCGATCTGTTCGCGCAGACGCAGGATCGGCGGCGACTGACCGATCAGGCGTGTGCTCAGTTGTTGCCGATCACTCAGGGCCAGGCGCAGGCTGCGGTTATCCAGCACCAGACGGCGCAGCGCCAGGGCACGGCGCACGCTGTCGAGCATGGCGTCGCTGGCGAAGGGCTTTTCCAGAAAGTCGTAGGCCCCGGCGCGCATGGCCTTTACCGCCAGCGGTACATCGCCATGCCCGGTGATCAGCAGCACCGGCAGGTCGGGGTCCTGCGCGTGAAGCTGGTCGAGCAGTTCCAGGCCATCCATGCCCTGCATGCGAATATCGCTGACCACCACGCCCGGCCAGTCGCGGCCGATGCGCTCGGCCAGCCCGGTCGCTTCGGGCAGCGACAGAACGTTCAGGCCAGCCAGGTCCAGCGTCTGGCGCAGTGCCTGACGCAGGTGCGAATCGTCGTCGATCAGCACCACCTGAATCTGGCTGTCGATGGCTGTGTCCGAACTCATGCAGAAAGGTCCTCTGGCGGTTGAAGATTGGCTCCGGAAGCACCGGCCCGCAGGCGCAGGGTCAGCAGCGCACCGCCGCTGGGATGGTTGGCGAACAGCAACTCGCCGCCCAGCGCGCGCATCAGCGTATCGCAGATGGCCAGACCGAGGCCAAGGCCCTGGGTGCGGGTCTTGGTCGTAAAGAAGGGCTCGCGGGCCCGCGCCAGTGCTTCCTGGGAAAAGCCGGGGCCGTTGTCACGAATGTACAGGTTAACGCCCTCGGCGGTCTGCTCGACACTTATCCACAGCCTGCGTGGCGGGCCTTTTTCAGTGAGGGCGTCCAGCGCGTTGGCGAGCAGATTGCCGAGCACCTGACGCAGACGGGTTTCGCCGGCCTGCACCCAGATCGTGGCGTCCGGCAGGTCGCGGATCAGTTCGACTTCCATGGCGCGCCGCCGCTTGGCCAGCAGCGCCAGCGCATCTTCCAGCGCCGGTTGCAGTGCCACGCTTTCAGGGGCGTGGCGGTCGCGACGGGCGAAGGCGCGCAAGTGCGCGATGATCGAGGCCATGCGCCCGGTCAGTTCGCTGATCAGCTTGAGGTTGCCGCGTGCGTCCTCGGTGCGCTGATGATCGAGCAGCACTTCGGCGTTTTCGGCGTAACTGCGGATGGCGGCCAACGGCTGATTCAGCTCATGGCTGATACTCGCCGACATGGTGCCCAGCGCCGTCAGTTTGCTGGTTTGCACCAGCTCGTCCTGGGCCTGCACCAGCTCCTGTTGCGCCTGTTCGCGCTCCAGCACTTCCTGACGCAGCCGGCTGTTGAGCCCCTCCAGATCGCTGGTCCGTTCGATAACCCGCATCTCCAGCTCGCGGCGCGCCTTGGCCTCGAACGCGATGCGGTCCAGATAATGACGACGACGCTGCATCATCAGGCCCAGCAACAACATCAGCACCAGCAGCGCTGCGCCGCCAATCGCCACCACCGTGCGCACCTGACGGTCGACAAGGGCGCGAGGCGCGAGGATGTTGACGTTCCAGCCGGTTTCTTCGATGGCCTGGGTCTGGGTCAGCCAGGCGTGTTCATCGATCCTCAACGGGCGCGGATCGCGGGTCGGGTAGGACTGGATCGCGACGATGGCTTTTTTCTCGTCATCGGTCAGGTCGCGGGTCGCCCGAAAGCGCCATTCGGGGTTGGACGTCAGAATCACCACGCCGTTCTGGTCGGTCAGCAGCAGTTGTTCGGGCGTCTTGCCCCACAGGGTTTCGGTGTGGTCCAGATCGACCTTGACCACCAGCACGCCGATGATCCGCTCACCGTCACGCACCGGGCCGGCGAAAAAGTAGCCACGCTTGGCAGAGGTCGTGCCGAGGCCGAAGAACCGCCCGGTTCTGCCCGCCCGTGCATCGATGAAATAGGGCCTGAACGAGAAGTTTCGGCCAATGAAGCTGTCCTTCTGCTCCGAGTTCGAAGCCGCCAGGGTCAGGCCGTTTGCGTCCATCAGATACATGACATCGGCACCGGTCTGGCGCGTGATTTCGCTGAGCAGACGGTTGGCGTTTGCCAGGGTAGGTGTGTCGCCCGGTGCCGCCAGTGCGGCGCGCAAGGCCGGCAGGTCGCCGAGGATCTGCGGCAGGGTTTCGTAACGGTGCAGGGTGCCGAGCAGGTTGGCGACGTACAGGTCCAGGGTCTGGCGGTTCTGATTGGCCAGCACGTTGCGGTAATAACGTTCGGCCAGATGCTCCAGCGGCCACAGCAACGGCGCCAGGCAGAGTGCCAGAAGGGCGAGGCTGCGCCAGCGAGGGCGGCGCGGCAGTGCGGGAGTCATGGTCATCGATTGGCCGTCGCCGAAGGGTTGACGATGCCTGCTGGCGATCACGCCGTGGCAGGCAACAGAAACACCCGGTCGATCCTGACGTGGGCATCAGGCGCGTATTATGCCCGCCGCCGGCTTGTCAGGCACCCGGACATTACGCCGGGCGGCCTTTGGTGGCGGGTTCAGGGAAACAGGTCGGCTTCTTTCAGGCGCTTGCCTTGTTGATCCTTGGCCGACAGGTTGGGCTGGCCGTCGAACTGCCAGTCGATGGCCAGATCCGCATCGTCCCAGGCGATGCAGCGTTCAGCCGAAGGCGTGTAGTAGTCGGTGGTCTTGTAGAGGAACTCGGCGTGTTCGCTGAGCACCACGAAACCATGGGCAAAGCCTTCCGGAACCCACAGCTGACGGGCGTTTTCAGCGGACAGCTCGACGCCGACCCACTGGCCGAAGTTCGGCGAGCTGCGGCGAATGTCCACGGCCACATCTAGCACCTTGCCGACCGTGACGCGCACCAGTTTGCCTTGGGCGTTTTCGATCTGATAGTGCAGCCCGCGCAGGACGCCGCGCTGCGAACGCGAGTGGTTGTCCTGCACGAATTCGCGGGTCAGGCCAGTGGCTGCCTGAAAAGCCTTGGCGTTGAAGCTTTCATAGAAAAAGCCTCGTTCATCACCGAATACCTTGGGTTCGAGAATCAGGACTTCCGGCAATTTTGTTGCGACTACGTTCACGTGGCTTCCCCTGCAATGTTGAATAAGTCGTGGCGACTCGGCAGTCTGCCCTGAGGCGCGCCTGCCGAGAAGGGTGCTGATCAGGCAATCAGGTCTTTAGGCTCGCTAAAGCCCAGTCGTTCGCCCTGATAACTGCCGTCCTGAACCCTGCGGCACCAGTCCAGGTTATCCAGGTACCACTGCACAGTCTTGCGCAGCCCGGACTCGAAGGTTTCTTCGGGCGTCCAGCCCAGATCGTTGTCGATCTTGCTGGCGTCGATGGCGTAACGCTGATCGTGGCCCGGACGGTCGACCACGTAGGTGATCAGGTCGCTGTACTGTGCGACGCCTGCCGGGTGCTGCGGGGCGAGCTCATCGAGCAGCGCGCAGATACCACGCACGACGTCGATGTTTTTCTGCTCGTTGTGGCCACCGATGTTGTAGGTCTCGCCGACCTCACCTTCGGTCACCACCTTGAGCAGTGCCCGCGCATGATCCTCGACGTACAGCCAGTCGCGCACCTGCAGGCCATTGCCGTACACCGGCAGCGGCTTGCCCGCCAGGGCGTTGAGAATCACCAGCGGGATGAGCTTTTCCGGGAAGTGGAACGGCCCGTAGTTGTTGGAGCAGTTGGTCACCACCACCGGCAGGCCATAGGTGCGGTGCCAGGCGCGCACCAGGTGGTCGGACGCCGCCTTGCTCGCCGAGTAGGGTGAGCTGGGCGCATACGGCGTGGTTTCGGTAAACAGATCATCGACACCGTGCAGGTCGCCATACACTTCATCAGTGGAAATATGGTGAAAGCGGAACGCCTGGCGCTGCGCTTCCGGCAGTTTCAGCCACCAGGCACGCGTGGCTTCCAGCAGGCTGTACGTGCCGACGATGTTGGTCTGGATGAACTCGGCCGGGCCATCGATGGAGCGGTCGACGTGGGATTCAGCCGCCAGGTGCATGATCGCCTGCGGCGCAAAGCGCTCGAGCACCGCGCTGACGCGGGCCTGGTCGCAGATATCCGCCTGCACGAACTCATAGCGCGTGTCGGTCGCAATCGACTGCAACGATTCAAGGTTGCCCGCGTAGGTCAATTTGTCGAAGTTCAGCACTTCGTGTTCGGTGTTGTTTATCAGGTGGCGGATCAGTGCAGAACCGATGAAACCTGCGCCTCCGGTAACGAGTATTCGCATGAACTGACCTTCTTGTGTGTTCTGGAGTAATGCAGCATAGCGCTTGAGCGCGTATGACATGATCGGATCATTAAACCCGAGCAGCAGATCGAATAAAATGCCGGCTGTTTTCCGACCTGGCGTGCAAGTGCGGATTGGTCGCGCAGCACAATCCCCCTATAGTCAATGCCCCTATAGTTGCGCGACTGCCCATCACGCCTTGCTCAACGAGCGTGGGCCTGACAACAACGAGGTTCTCCATGCCGCTTGCCACGCTTATTCGCCGATCCAGTCTGCCTTGCCCCGAGGTCAGCGTGGACCAGGCTTCGCAATTGCTCTCTGAGCACTACGGGCTGAGCGGTACGCTGAAAGCGTTGGGCAGCCAGCAGGATCGCAACTTTCTGCTGGATACCGGCACGCGGCGTTATGTGCTGAAAATCTGCCACGGGGCGTATTCGACCACCGAGCTGAACGCCCAGCACGCGGCGCTGCATCATCTGGCCGGCCACAGTACATTCAAGGTGCCGGGCGTGATCCGCGCCAATGACACCGAGCAGTTACTGTCGGTCGACATCGACGGGCAGGCGGTGCATGTGCGCCTGCTGGAGTTCATCGACGGGCAATCGCTGGGGCATGTCGAGCATCTGGGGCGTGACATCGTGGTCGAGCTGGGCGAGCTGTGTGCCCATGTGGATATCGCGCTGGCCGATTTCGACCATCCCGGTCTGCAGCGCATCCTGCAGTGGGACCCGCGCCACGCCCATGCGTTGATCAAGCACCTGCTGCCGGTGATCAAAGATGCCGACGCCCGCGCTTGTCTGATCGAAGCGGGCGAGCAGGCTCATCGCCGTTTGTTGCCATTGATTGCGGCACTGCCGATCCAGGCGGTGCATCTGGACATCTCCGAGCACAACGCAGTCTGGCGGCGTGAGGCGGGGCATCCGTGGCAGTTGCAGGGGCTGATTGATTTCGGCGATCTGCTCAGTACCTGGCGAGTGGCCGATCTGTCGGTGACCTGCGCGGCGCTGCTGCACCATGCCGAGGGTGATCCGCTGTACATCCTCCCGGCCATTGCCGCCTATCACGCCCTCAATCCGCTGAAGATCGAGGAATTGCAGGCGCTCTGGCCGCTGATCGTCGCTCGATCCGCAGTGCTTGTGCTCAGCAGCGAACAACAGGCCAGCGTCGAGCCTGGCAATGCCTATATCCAGGCCAACCTTGCCGGCGAATGGAACATCTTCGATGTCGCCACTTCGGTGCCGATGGCGCTGATGGAAGTCGCCATTCTGCGCGCGGTGGGTCTGGACCTGCCGCCCGTCGAGCAACCTGCCTATTCGCCATTGTTGCCCAGCCTGGCGGGGCTTCAGCCGGTGCTGGTGGATCTGGGCGTGCTCAGCGAACACTTCGTGGCAGGCAACTGGGAACAGAGCGGCATCGATGAATATCTGCTGTCGCAAGCGGCCGGGGACAATGGTCTGGCGGCCAGCAGGTTCGGTGAATACCGTCTGTCACGTACCTTGCCTGACTGCGCCAGCGAGCCGGAGACCTTTGCGCTGCACGTCGAACTGCATGTGCCCGCTACAACGCCGTTGCATGCGCCGTTCGATGGCACCTTGCGGCTGACGGCCGATGCCGCGGTGCTGTTGGTCGGCGAGCGCATCAGTTTGAAGCTGTGGGGTGTATTGCCGGAGGCTTCGCTAGCGGGTCAGGTGGCGGCGGGCTCGTTGATCGGGCAGGGCGGTGGTTCGCTGTTGCTGCAATTGTGTACGGCGCCAGACCTCAGCCCGCCGCTGTTCAGCACACCGGCCTGGGCAGATGTCTGGCGCGCAGTGTGCCCGTCGCCATCGGCCCTGCTGGGTTTTGATTGTGATGCGCCAGCGTTGCAAGACGCCGCGCAATTACTGGCGCGCCGTGATGCCAGCTTTGCCCGCTCGCAAAAGCATTACTACCAGGCCCCGCCGCAGATCGAGCGCGGCTGGCGCAATCACCTGATCGACATGCAGGGCCGCTCCTATCTGGACATGCTCAATAACGTCGCGGTTCTCGGTCATGGCCATCCGCGCATGGCCCACGAGGCGGCGCGGCAGTGGTCGCTGCTCAACACCAACTCGCGCTTTCACTATGCAGCGATCGCCGAGTTTTCCGAGCGCCTGCTCAAGTTGGCCCCCGAGGGCATGGATCGCGTGTTTCTGGTCAACAGCGGCACCGAGGCCAACGACCTCGCGATCAGGCTGGCGTGGGCTTACAGCGGTGGCCGCGACATGCTCAGTGTGCTGGAGGCGTATCACGGCTGGTCGGTGGCAACCGATGCCATTTCAACCTCGATCGCCGACAACCCGCAGGCACTCAGCACGCGCCCGGACTGGGTGCATCCGGTCACCGCGCCCAACACCTATCGCGGGCCGTTCAGGGGCGCGGACAGTGCGCCGGAGTACCTGTGCAGTGTCGATCAGGCCCTTGCCACGCTGGCTGAGCAGCAGCGGCAGGTGGCGGGCTTCATCTGCGAGCCGGTGTATGGCAATGCGGGTGGGATTTCCTTGCCGCCGGGGTATCTGCAACAGGTGTATCAGAAGGTCCGCGCGGTGGGCGGCGTGTGCATTGCCGATGAGGTGCAGGTGGGTTATGGCCGGCTGGGTCATTACTTTTGGGGCTTCGAAGAGCAGGGCGTGGTGCCGGACATCATCAGCATGGCTAAAGGCATGGGCAACGGCCATCCGCTGGGCGCGGTGATCACCCGCCGTGAGATCGCCGAGGCGCTGGAGGCCGAGGGCTATTTCTTCTCGTCATCCGGTGGCAGCCCGGTCAGTTGCCGGATCGGCATGGCGGTGCTGGATGTCATGGAGGAAGAAAAGCTCTGGGACAACGCCCGAATCGTGGGTGACCACTTCAAGGCACGGCTGCAGGCCCTGGCCGACAAACATCCGCTGGTGGGCGCGGTGCACGGCATGGGCTTTTATCTGGGCATGGAACTGGTCCGCGACCGGCACACCCTGGAGCCCGCCTCAGAAGAAACCGCCCGCCTGTGCGAGCGCCTGCGTGAACTGGGCATCTTCATGCAGCCGACCGGCGACTACCTGAATATCCTTAAAATCAAACCCCCGATGTGCACCACCCGCCAAAGCGTGGACTTTTTCGTTGATAACGTATCGAAGGTTTTGCACGAACTGGAATAGAGGACGCAGAGCGTCCAGAACGGCATACCCACGCGGAGCATGGGTACGATAGGGGTTGGCCGGACATTATCGTCATACCCGTATCTGTTTTTGATTCTGGCCGAAGGCCGTAGGAGCGAACCGGGCGACGCTTCGCTTGTTCGCGAAGGCGCCGCCGGACACTACCGTCATACCCGGATCTGCTTTTGATTCTGGCCGAAGGCCGTAGGAGCGAACTTGTTCGCGAAAGGGGCCTGCGCGTCACACCCATCTCGTAGAAATGAGCGCCGTCATGAGCCTTAAACAGATTAATATCGGTAAAATTCAAAATTTAATGCGATGAAAACATTTTTTTAGCTTTTAATGCCGATTTATATCCGCTATAAGGCGTTCATAATCGTCATCGCTCGTCTGCTATGGTGTTAAGTCCTTTGCAACCGCCCCTGGAGATATTTTCATGAGCCGTATCGTTTCTGTCGCTGCTACCCAGATGGCCTGCTCCTGGGATCTGGAAGCCAACATCGAGACCGCTGAAAAGCTGGTACGTGAAGCTGCCGCCAAGGGCGCCCAGATCATTCTGATTCAGGAACTGTTCGAAACCCCGTACTTCTGCCAGAAGCCGAACCCGGACTACCTGCAGTTGGCGACTACCCTCGAATCCAACGTCGCGATCAAGCACTTCCAGAAAATCGCCAAAGAACTGCAGGTCGTCTTGCCGATCAGCTTCTTCGAGCTGGCAGGGCGTGCGCGTTTCAACAGCATCGCGATCATCGACGCAGACGGCAGCAACCTGGGCATCTACCGCAAGAGCCACATCCCGGACGGCCCCGGCTACCACGAAAAGTACTACTTCAACCCGGGCGACACCGGCTTCAAGGTCTGGCAGACCCGTTACGCGAAAATCGGCGTCGGTATCTGCTGGGATCAGTGGTTCCCGGAGTGCGCGCGCAGCATGGCGTTGCAGGGCGCGGAAATTCTGTTCTATCCGACTGCCATAGGCAGCGAGCCGCACGACAAGACCATCAGCTCGCGCGACCACTGGCAGCGCGTGCAGCAAGGTCACGCCGGCGCGAACCTGATGCCGCTGATCGCCAGCAACCGCATCGGCAACGAAGAGCAGGACGGCTACGACATCACCTTCTACGGCTCGTCGTTCATCGCCAACCAGTTCGGTGAAAAAGTCGCCGAGCTCAACGAAACCGAAGAAGGCGTGCTGGTCCACAGCTTCGACCTGGACGAGCTGGAGCACATCCGCAGTGCCTGGGGCACGTTCCGTGATCGCCGGCCTAACCTGTACGGCGCGGTGAAGACCCTCGACGGTTCGCTGGAGTCCTGATCGCCATGACCACGCTCAATAGCACGCCACGCGCCGACGGCTTCCACATGCCGGCCGAATGGGCACCGCAAACCCAGGTCTGGATGGTCTGGCCCGAGCGCCCGGACAACTGGCGCCTGGGTGGCAAGCCTGCCCAGGCTGCCCACGTTGCCATCGCCAAGGCCATCGCCCGCTTTGAGCCGGTCACGGTGGCGGTCTCCGCTGCACAATACGACAACGCCCGTGCGCGGCTGGACATGCCGAACATCCGCGTTGTGGAAATGAGCAGCAACGACGCGTGGGTGCGCGACAGCGGCCCGACGTTCGTCATCAACGACCGTGGTGAAGTGCGTGGCGTGAACTGGGAATTCAATGCCTGGGGCGGCTTCGATGGCGGCCTGTATGCGCCGTGGAACCTCGATTCGCAGCTGGGCAGCAAAGTGCTCGAAATCGAGCGCTGCCCGCGTTACGTCACCGAAGGCTTCGTGCTTGAAGGCGGCTCGATCCACGTCGATGGTGAGGGCACACTGATCACCACCGAAGAGTGCCTGCTCAATCGCAACCGCAACCCGCACCTCACCCGCGAACAGATCGAAACGATCCTTGGCGATTACCTGGCTGTGGATAAAGTCATCTGGTTGCCGGACGGCCTGTTCAACGATGAAACCGACGGGCATGTGGATAACTTCTGCTGCTACATCCGTCCGGGCGAGGTGTTACTGGCCTGGACCGATGATCCCGAAGACCCCAACTACTCACGCTGCCACGCGGCATTGAGTATTTTGGAAAACACCCTGGATGCCAAGGGTCGTGCGTTTATCGTGCATAAAATGCCGATTCCGGGCCCATTGTTCGCCACGGAAGAAGAATGCGCAGGCGTCGATCAGGTGCATGGCAGCCAGGAGCGCAACCCTTCGGTGCGTCTGGCCGGGTCGTATGTGAATTTTCTGTTCGTCAACGGCGGCATCATTGCGCCCAGCTTCGACGATCCGATGGACGGAAAGGCCCGCGAGATCCTGCAAAAGCTGTTTCCGGAGCATGAGGTGGTGATGGCACCGGGCCGTGAATTGCTGCTGGGTGGGGGCAATATCCACTGCCTGACACAGCAACAGCCAGCCCCTCACAAGAACTAGTGCTTAGTAACTAGTTGTAACTAACAGCAACTAGTTGGTCCCGTTTTTGCTGGTATTAAGCCCGTCATCTGACGGGCTTTTTTATGCGTTACCTTATAACTAAATTGGGCTCGTTTATCCGAATGACCCTAAATCAGACTGGCGAAAACCCGTTTTCTTAGCTTGACTGTCACATGGCATCAGTAGATTTAGCCCCTCATGAATCAAGAGGTTTTCGTTATGAATGCAGGTATGAGCCAACAGCGAGTCCGTGGTTTTTCTGCTTCGCTCAGTAACGAGGCACGCCAGCGAGTGGCGGATTGGTTAAGGACGACCAGGCCCGTGAAAGCCAGACCGGACGTACGTGCCATGCTGCTGCAGCGCTATCCGGCAGGCCTGTTCAACGATGCTGAATTCGAAGCGTTGGCGCGCGTGCTGACAGATTAAGCAATACACCAGACCTGGCCCCGGCCATCCACACGTTTGACACCCCCAGGCACCCGAACTAGGATTCGCGCCCCACTGCCTGTGGCTCCACCCCCTGTACGTGCTTCGTAGTCCACTGCGATGACCTCGTGCGGCTCTCCACCGCCTGATCAGAGGCAGGAAGCCAGACGGCCATTGGCCGCCGCCACAGCGCATGTCATTTGCAGAACAAGGAAGACAAGATGCTTAACACACGTATGGGCATGCTCGCTTTGGGCATCATCAGCGCCGGTCAGGCCGTGGCTCAGGGCCAGGCGGATTCGAAGGGCTTCGTTGAAGACAGCAGCCTGAACGTCAACCTGCGTAACGCCTACATCAATCGCGACTACAAGAACGACCGTGAAGACAAATCCGAATGGGGCCAGGCCTTCATGGGCACCTTCGCGTCCGGTTTCACTCAGGGCACGGTTGGCGTGGGCGTCGACGCCTTTGCGCTGTATGGCATTCGCCTTGATGGCGGAAAGGGCCGCAGTGGCAATGGCGGCATCGACTTCTTCAAGCAGGGCGACAGCGGCGCGGCTGCCGATGACCTGTCCCGTGCAGGCGCGGCGGTAAAAGCTCGCTTCTCGAATACCGTCATCAAGTACGGCGATCAGATGCCGCAATTGCCGGTGCTGAACTACGACAACTCCCGCTTGCTGCCGGAAAGCTACACCGGCACCCTGATCACCTCCAAGGAAATCGATGGGCTGGAGGTGGTCGCCGGGCGTTTCACTCAGGAAGCGCGCAAGAGCGCCGAAGGTCGCGACAGTGGTGACCTGAAAAGCATCAACGTCTACGGCGCCAGCTACAAATTCACCGATGAGTTCAGCGCCGCTTTCTACGCTTCGGACAACGAAGACGTGTTCAAGAAGCAGTACCTGAACCTGAACTACGTCTTCGCCTTGCCGCAAGATCAGTCGCTGACCTTCGATTTCAATGGCTACAAGACCCGACTGGATAAAGACTTCACTGCCAGCGACGCACGTGACAACAAGATCTGGAGCCTGGCCGCGACCTGGGCTGTGGGCATCCACTCCTTCACCCTGGCGCATCAGCGCAGCACCGGTGACATGGGTTACGCCTACGGAGGCTATCGCAACGACGGTGGTTTTGGTGATGGCGGTAACACCATCTACCTCGCCAACTCCTACTGGTCCGACTTCAACGGCAAGGACGAACGCTCGTGGCAGGCGGCCTATGGCGTCGACCTGTCCGGGCTGGTCCTGCCCGGCCTGAGCTACAAGGCTGCCTACGTACGCGGCGACAACATCGACGATGGCACCGCAGGCAGCGGCGACGGCACTGAACGCGAAATCTTCAGCCAGCTGACCTATGTGGTCCAGAGCGGCCCGGCCAAAGACCTCTCGATCCGCCTGCGCAACTCGTTCCTGCGGGTCTCAGACGACGCACAGGCCTACAACAGCGAAGGCAACGAGACACGTATCTTCGTGGACTACCCGATCAACGTTTTCTGATCTGAAGGCGACGGCCTGGCAAAGGCCGTCGCCTGACTCAGTCCGCGACCAACTGAACAAACACTGCGAAACTGCCGAGGAATATCCAGAAAAAGCTGAACAGCCAAGGACTGCGCTTGGAGAACAGCAAGGACTTTTTCGGCCCGGTTTCACTGGATTCCCAATCGCTGAACAACGGCGAATCGTCATAGGTCAGCCCGATAACCGGCTCGCTGAGCAACAGTTGCGCCTGCTTGTGATGCCAGTGCTGGATGATGTCGCACGCCGCCCGAATACCCGGCCAGGCGAACAGCGTACTGAGCAGCCCCAACAGTGCCAGCATCGGCGGCACCACCAGCGTGAACATCGCGCCCCAGGCCGTGTTCATGTTGGCCATCGACGACGCGTAAGCAATCACCAGAAATGACTGCGCCGACAAATAGGCGTTGGTGCGGTTGGACAGGTTGGTGGTTTCGTAATGAATCTCGCGTCGATAAAAATCCAGCCGTTCCTTGGGCGAGCCAAACAATTTGACCTGCTGCTCATCCACCACTTTCGCGGGTGTTTCATCCGTTATGATTCTGGGCACTGGTGTTACCGATGTATAAAAGGTGCTGGATAGACCCACACCTGCCTTCAGCAGTTCGACTTAAATCCCCGGCATACGGGACCGTTCATCCAGTGAGCACGTTTCGACGAACCGAGACATCGTCATGACCATTACCCCCACGCTGCACACCGAACGTCTGCTGCTGACGCCACTGCAGCTCGAGGATGCGCCTGCGGTTCAGCAACGCTTTCCGCTTTGGGACATCGTGCGCTACCTGAACAACCGCGTCCCGTGGCCTTATCCACAGGACGGTGCGCTGCGCTACATTCAGGACGTCGCACTGCCCGCTATAGCAAACGGCACCGAGTGGCACTGGATGATCCGCCTGCAGAGCGCGCCCCACGACATCATCGGCAGCATCACCCTGATGACCCATCCCGGCAACAACCGCGGCTTCTGGCTGCACCCGGACTGGCAAGGCCACGGCTACATGAAAGAGGCCTGCCGCGTGATCAATCGACAGTGGTTCGACGTGATGGGCATGCCCCTGATGCAAGTGCCCAAAGCCGCCCCCAATGAAGCCTCGCGGCGCATCTCGATTAACGAAGGCATGCGCAAAGTGAGCACGCAGGACGGGGAGTTTGTTGGTGGACGGTTCGAGGTGGAAGTCTGGGAGATGACGCGGGAGGAGTGGTTGGCGCGAGCGCTGCAAGCAGGCACTTCGAACGTCTGACGTAGAGGCCGACCGGGCGTTATCTTGTTGCCAAGAAACACCAGCCCAAGTGATATTGCCCGATAAACAGGGAGCGACCCGCATGCCGTTGACCCGCAACACCGAGCCCGACATCACCTTGGTAACGGTCCAGCCCGAAGACTTCGAAACCTTGGTGGCCATACGTATCGAAGCCATGCGCGAAAGCCTCGAGCGCGTTGGCCGGTTCGATCCGGTGCGCGCCCGAGAGCGTTTTCGTGAAGGGTTTTCTGCGTCATGCACACACTACATTCAGGTCGCCGGCAGCAAGGTCGGCTTCGTGGTCGTTAAACCAACCAGCGACGGCCTGTTGCTGGATCACCTGTACATCAAGCCTGCTGTTCAAGGGCAGGGCATTGGTGCTGCCGTGCTTCGACAAGTGTTCGCACAAGCGGACGCAACCGCATCCACAGTACGAGTGGGCGCCCTGAAGGAAAGCGACTCCAACCGCTTCTACGTCCGCCACGGGTTTCAGCTCGTCGAGAGCGGCGAGTTCGACAACTACTACCTACGCCCGCCACGTTTTGAGGGTGCCCCGATGGCGTCTATCAACGTTCGTATCGACGACGATCTCAAAACGCGTGCTTACCTCGAGCTGGAAAGGCTTGGCGCCAACCCCTCGGAATTACTGCGCCAAACCCTTCAATACGTAGCTGAGCACGGCCAGCTACCCTCCATGATGACCGATGAAGACGAAGCGCTACTGGCAACTGTCCGCGAGCGCCTGGCATCTCCGCAGCGGGTCAAGGTTTCACTGGATGACCTATAACCTCGAATTCGATGCGCGGGCTCTAAAGGTTTGGCACAAATCAGGAGATACTGTGCGTCAGCAGATGCCACCGCATCCACGTTACACATCAGCCCCCTGAAAGAAAGCGACTCCAACCGCTTCTACGTTCGCCACGGGTTTCAGCTCGTTGAGAGCGGCGAGTTCGACAACTACTACCTCCGCCAGCAACGTTTGCCGATGTGCTGACGGGTGGGGATCAACCCGCCGAGGCAGCTTTCTCCGCCGCACGTGCAGCCAGCATGGCCGCCTCCGATTCCTGGGTGTGCAGCTCACCTTTGTACGCCAGTTGATTGAAGAACATGCCGTCGATCTGATCTTTCGATGGCGTCGACGTCTTGGGAATAAACAGCGCGCCCAAGTCCAGAGAATTGGCGAAGTTCTCTTTGTTCAGGTTGTAGCGACCCAGATAACTGCCGCTCCAGGGCGAATCGGCGTCGACCAGATCAATGGCCGTCTCCCGATAGGTAGCCGCAGCGGCTTTCAGCCCGCTGGACGCATTCAACAATGTATTGAGTTGCTTGGTATCCGCCTCGCTCAACTCACCGGAACTGTTGATCGCCTTCAGATTGCCGTCCGCCTCGATCGTGAAGCCGAACTTCTTGCTGGCCAGATCCGGATACACCGACGCCAGCGTCGACGTGAACGCTTCATGCGACGTCTTCAGCGCCTCCGTCGAGTTACTGTGCTGCGCCGCCATCTTCGGGAAATCAGGCGACTGCGAGCGACCTATCCAGGTATCAACCGCTTCCATCGGCTCAGTGGTCGCAGGCACTTCGGTACTCGGGTGATAAACGACAGCGGGTGTACTGGCAGCAGCGTTCTTAAACGCTTCTTTCTGCGCATCGGTGAGCGGCTTTGGAGTGAGCGTGATGCCGGAATTGGGCAGGGTGATGGTGGGAGACGTGTTGCCGCCGGGGGTGAGTGAGATAACCATTTCATCGATCCATGATTGCGGGGTTGTATGGAGGGTATCGACGGGGTGAGGGGGAGCTTTAGGGATATGGCTGGGGTAATGTGTTCAGGTTGTTACAGTGATCATGCGCTTGTGGGCGCTGACGAAATCGAGCAGAAAAAGCCCTGAGCAAACCCGGTAACTGTCAGATCAAATCTGAGCCTCTAAACGTTATGCGCTCTGAGACTGGGAGGCACTGCCAGCAGGGAGCGTACACTTCTGAATAAACCCAAATCTCTCCACGACACCAGAGCTCCGGTTAATGAAGCAGGTCAGACTAATTCGTCACGGACAAAGTGCTGCCAACGCAGGCGAAGCCAGTGTGGACCACGCGACTGTTCCCCTCACGCTGAAGGGCCTAGAACAAGCACAGTCAGTGGCTCGATCCTTCACTCAGGCACCGGACCTGATTGTCGCTTCGCCTTTCTCCCGAGCGCAGGCAACCGCGATGGCGACCGTAGCTACCTATCCTGACTCCCCGTTTGAAACCTGGCCTATTCAGGAATTCACCTACCTCGAACCCGCGCGGTGTGCCAACACGACCGTTGCCCAGAGAAAGGATTGGGTCGACGCCTATTGGGCCAGGTCAGACCCGGCGTTTACGGATGGCGCAGGCGCTGAGTCTTTTTCAGAATTTATAACCAGAGCCCAGACTTTCCTGGCTCGACTCGCAGAGCACCCCGCCCAGAACATCGCAGTGTTTTCGCATGGGCAATTCATCAATGCCGTCGCCTGGCTGATCGAGCGCAAGCCGCAGGACATTTGTGGGCGGACTATGGCTGAGTGGCGTGAGTATGAAATCGCGAACCATGTGCTTAATGGTGGTGGATATGTACTCTCCATGCGCGCAGACGATGCTGGATGGGGGTTAGGCTAAGTCAGCCAACTCCCAAGGCGTTGCGAGTGGATGGCACTCGGCGTGAGGAGTCATAGCTAGTCGGGGCTTTGGCTACCCACGTCTGCCCTGTGCGAAACGACCTTCGACATTCCCACACCCAGTGCCTGTAGCACCTTCAGGATGGTAGAAAGCTTCGGGTCGCCACCAGCAGCGATAGACCTGTAAAGATTGGGTCTGGCCAAGCCAGTATTTTTTGAGAGGTTCCCCATACCGCCTCTCGCCTCGATCAGTCGACGGATGGCCGTAAGGAAAACGTCTTCACCTCCATCTTCGTCGATTTCTTCCAGCGCAACAGACAGGTATTCGATGGCAAACGCTTCGTCTTCACGGAGCATTTCCAGAACGCTTTCATCATGGGAGCGCGTACGAGTCGTCATTTCTTTTTCACCTTGTGACATTTCCATAGAGCCTTGGCTTGGTCTATATCGTTTTGCTGCTTGTCCTTTGAGCCGCCACCCAAGAGAAATAGTATTTTTTGACCCTGGACCGCGTAATACACCCGAAATCCAGGCCCAAAATCCAGCTTCATCTCAAAGACCCCATCACCCACCGGCTCGGTTACGCCGAAGTGGCCAAGCGCCGCTCGGTCGATCCGGGTAGTGATTCTTGCTTTGGATCGCGTGTCTCGAATGGTGTCGAGCCAACCCTGATAGATATCCACTCCATTGGCAGACAGTGCGTGTTCCACTTCGTACATGAAGAGTGTACCTTAAAAGAGACAATTAGGTGATTGAATATTCTTATCGATAGCATGGCTATTGATCGGAAATGAGCGAAGCAGTGATTCAGATTAGAGGAATTACAGAAATGGGCGCTTGAGAGGGGCTGGTATAAAGCGGCGAAATGTTGCGGGAGGGGGAGGACGTTTGCTGAGCGCTGACGTAAGTGTTAAATGCTCTGCATAGGTCGCTATTAAGGCTGAGGGAAAAAGGGACTGCATCGCGGCGGACCCTTCTTTCATATTTGGTGCGGAACCAGACGACCGGTGGTAGCCAGATCAGAATAGATCTGTCGCAGGTCTGGAATTCCGTAGAAGTGTCGTTATATATAAAAGGATAACTAAAAACCAATTAGCTAACTATGGCGCTGAGTAAAGGCGAATAGACGCACGTACATGGAGTTGTATTAATTAGTTTCTAGAGTAGTACGATATCTCGCTGGTAAGGGTGAAAATGTTAGTTCCTAGCTACACCCGTGGCGGACAATGATTCAGAATTAACGGTGGTTGGTGTCGCGAGTCGCGTTTGAGTGGACAACGTGGGAATTTACAAAAAACGTTAGTAATCAGTAAAAACCTTAGTGAAATGTTAACTGGACGAAGGCGCGATTATAGCCGAGATTGCCCTAGGTACCAATACGGTACACGTATTGGTACCTGTCGCTTCGGACCGATTTGTCATTAGACTCTAGATATTGCCGGTCGATTCTTGGTCATATTTTGGATACTGAAAAAAGGCATCAGCAGGTTATGCGCTCTTAATAACGCCCCTACAGCACGTCTATATATTTCCTTATCTCAAACTGAGTTAGGTCATCCTGACGTTTTACATACTCAGAGAAATCGCTATTGTATTTAATTTCACCCAAGTCACTTATTGAAATATTTCCTGTCTGCTGGTCACGTTCCAATTTGTTGACCAAAGATCCGCTTATTCCCATCTTGACGAACTCGGCATTCATTTTTTTTATGGTTCCGTAAATGTGTAGGTTATATTCATTTTCAGTCAGAAGGCGTAAGTCGTATAAGGCTTTCACATATTCATTTAGTCTGTAAGAGACAAAATCACTTTCTATCTTAATCTTTACGAGAGCCAAATTCACTAACTCTTTGTCTGTCTTTTTTGATAGATCGATATATACATTGTTTCCATACGTGTCATCAGCCCTTTTTTTTGATATCTCTCCGTAGGAATTTCCGATAAAGAACTCTTTCCCACTATCGGTAACTTTGATGCTATGAAAATATCCAACCGTTTCTGAAAGGTGATCCTTAAGGTTCAAACGGTGTAGGTTTCTCGTGAATAACTTGTAGAAGTCCCTTGCTTTTGGGTGCTGAAGGCGAAGAAATGCGGCATCTGAAATCTGTTTTTCGAGAGATTTAATAAAGAACAAATAAACTTTATCGATTACGTCAGATGTGACCCACTGCTCGCTTGAGAAAATTGTGTCGAGACGCTCTTCAAGTAATCCAAAGACTGACTCAGGATTGTAATACATCGAAGAAATTCCTGACTCCATAAGTGTATACTTTACCTTGCTAGACTCGAGTCCATCACTGTGTATTAGAAACTCTTCCTTAATCTGAAGGTATTCCAGATTTTTGATTTTTTGCTCAAGATTTTCTATACTATCTTGATCAGTGTTCTCGCGTGCAACCTCTAACGCCCTAGTTATCCGCTCTAAGTCAAAGTTTAGCAATAGCGGATTTTCAATTTTATCCTTAAATACACCATTTTTCAGAAGTCTTATTTTGTTTTCCATTTTTCCACCCTTTCGATTAAACTCGTCTGAGTTTACGAAATGTATAGGTGGAAGAAGTCCTTCGAGCGATTTTTTTCTATCCTCGAAAACTTCGTTAAGCCGGTTTACTCGCCCAATCAGGTTGGTTAGTGACTTTCCATCTAGATCGTAAGTATTGAAAATGAAAAGGCTGTCGATTGGCAGGTTGACTCCCTCAAGAATAACTGAGTTTGCAACCATGTATTTAAGGTCTTTAGTGTTTGAAAACTTATGCTCTAAGTATTCCTTAACTAAATCAGGAAGCTTTCCGTGTAGATAGATCAGTCCCTTTTTTATATGATCTACACAATAAAAGTCATTATGCACATTGTTCGAAATAGTTTGGGATAACTCGTTGAGTGCTGTTGATTCTAGATAAGTCAGCTGCTGACTTACAAGCATGGATAGCTCTTCGACCTTTTTTGGAGCCCTTAGGTATAAAAAATTTTTATATCTTCTGTTTTTTATTATATAGCTAACGAAGCTCTGCTCATCTCTTATGTAATAAAATTCGTTCATGAATCTATTGTAGATATGTTGCTCACCGTTTGATTTTAATTCATATATATCCGGCTCTTTTATATTGTTTGCAATGCGTCGTTCAAAAATTTTCTGGTTTTCGTATATTTTAAGGTTTTCAGTTTTAGAGATTAGTGGCGAAAGATAGTAGTTTGTCGATTCTGGATTGCGCATCCTGTTCCTACGTATTAGCCTCGTCAGCAGAATACTTCTCGCGTCCATTTCGAATAGGTTATGAGCTTCATCAATTACAAGTAGTTCAAATGAGATGCTGGTGTTTTTCAAAAGCCTTAAGGCACGTTCTTGAGTAAATATGGAAATGAAATTACCACCACCACCACCATCATACATTTCGTCGTGGAATATGATGTGACGAAATGGAAAGTTGGACTTTATTAGCTTGTAAGTTTGAATTAAAAGTGATTTTGTTGGAACGATAATTGCGGTCGTTTTGGGGTTCTTTGCTTTTATTATGTCGACAATCAATGTGCTTTTTCCAAATGATGTCGGTGCGATATAACAGTTCTCCTTGCTATTACTAGCGATTATTTGCTCTCGATACTTTTTCTGCTCGTAAGTTTCAGTAATTTCATTTTTCAGGAACTTTTCCAGCTGGTACTCTAAGGTAAAGTTTGTGCTGGTTAGATTTTCCGTTAGTCTGTTTTTTGATATGTACTGCGCTATTGGGTAAAAGCCGAAGTTTGAGCTAACATCTAGGAGTGGTTGGTAATAGCTATTGTTGATTGCGCACTTCAGAGTAATGTAGTAGGCAATTTCGAAGTAGGTGGATTTTCTTTTATCACGACTATACTCATTTAAAAAAATAATCGCACAGCTCAGTATGAATTCAAGTTCGTTATCTTCAAGCTGAATATTTAGGGAGGTCTTCTTCATGACTTCTGAGAACAGTGGGTTGCTCTTTAGCCAAGTCAGACTAATTGTCATTTTACTTCTCCAGATATTTAATAAAGCTATCTAGGCTTGATTTGGTTAGGCACATCGCTTTGATCGTTTTTCCGTCAAATTCGAGCACGAAACTATTGTCGTTTAAAATCGCAGCGCTTGCTGCGGCATCCCAAGAGCCATTTAAAAAAATAGTTGAGCAGGTAATTATATTAAACTCTGTTATCTGGTTGAATGTACCTTTGTCAAACATATCCTGAAGGTCTTTTATTTTTTGTCTGATTGATTTTTCCGTTCCTACGTCTATGTGAGAAGCATGGTTGTAGGCATTCTTCCATGGATTGTTTTTACCTTTATCACTTTTCCCTGAAACGTACTTTTCTAAATCGGAATAGGCATTTTTTAGCTTGTCCTTGTGGCTGATTCTTTTACTAGAAACGGAGCCGGACTTGCTTTCCAATAAATAGGTTTCCGCGCCCTTAGAGAAAAATCCATCAAACCCCTTTTTTATTGAACCCTCTTCTAGGTTGAAAAATAGAAATTCTTGTTTATATCCTGATGTTCTTAAATACAAGTGCGCAAAAAGTTCCGCAGCGGCCCCCATGCGAGTCTTCTCATCCTTATCTCCAAGGAATTTTCTAAGCCTCAGTTTGACTAGGTCTAACTCGCTGTCAGAGCTTCCTTCACATATTGATACTAAGAACTCATCTAGGTGCTTGGCTATTTTTTTGTCCAGGGACTCTATGTTAAATACATGTAGTTCGTGTTTTGGGGATATTAGCTTTATTTCAACTGGAAGCATTTTTATAGCCCAGGTTGTTAGCTATGCGACGGAGATGACGCTGCCATGCAAATACATATCCAACAAATTGGTGGATTTGTTTTGTACACCAGGCGTATCGAGATAGAGGTTGTGAGGCTAATGATAGGTGAGCGAGGCCAGTTTCGCGCCACCGAGCATTTGCCGTGACCGCCTTGAGCAGTGGATTGAAACGAGCAATCGGCAAGATCAGGCTTTGCTTGCCCTCGGTTTGAGGGATGATAGGGGAAAAATCCATGATTCAACCTTTTTAGAAATCCTTATCTGCTTACATTCTACCGAAATTTCAAGTGATGGCCTCGTAGAATTGCACATTGATGAGGCATAAGTGCTAACTCTTTGAAATTTCGGTTGGATGCAAGGGCTTTGCAAATGGTCCCGACAACATGAACGCTAACTGTTAGATATATCTCCTAAACTAATCGCTTCCTGTTATATGGTTTTTACTAATTTTAGGGTTTTAATATTGCACTGTTTTGCTATTGGGTAGCTTAATAATTATACATATTTGACTTTGGGTTCATGACTCCTTCAACTCCCATATCAGACAGTCCTTTCTTTAATGCTTGGTATATGAAAAAAAAGCTTGGAAGTTGTAACTTTTTCTTTCCGCCTATTTTCTGTCTGCGCAATGTGGATGCGATATTTTTTTTGCGTATGTTAAACGGGCTGGAATGGTTTCTATGGTAGCCATGTTTAGAAAGTAGGTTTTTGCGAAGCTTAATTGATTTGAAAACTGTCAACACCAACCACGTATCAAGCTGACGCAATTGTAACTCGTCATTGAGAAGCGGGTAGAAGCTCATTGTCCCTTTGAAAAAAATTCTATTGCTGGCGCCATTTATATAGTTAGATATCATTTCATCAGTTAAATCGCCATAGAGAAATCGTCTTATTTCGGAAATTGCTCGTAATAAATCAATGTCTTTGTTGTTCGCGGGAATCCTCACGGATTTGAGGACGGAAGACTTAAGCGGTTGGATTAGGTGTTTATACAATATGTAGCTGATTTCTTTTTTTATCTTAATAACTGATTTTTCCTTTATTGATATTTTCTCTTTGGATAGTTTGTATCCTAAGAAATCGACAGAGTCTTTGCATTGGGCAAATTCGCTCTTATGATCTTTAGGGCACAGTAGGCTTATACCTTCAGATTTTTCTAAGTTGATCGCGACGCCAGTTTCCGAAGAGAATTTATAAATAATCTCATAAGCCGCATTGATTTTTTGATAATCATTTGCCCAAATGATTGTGTCATCTGCATACCGAGCGAATCTTAATCCCGCAAGCTCAAGCTTTTTGTCGAGCTGCCAGCATACTAGGTTTGCTAAGAATAAAGATATTGATGTGCCCTGTGGTATGCCTTTGCCGGAAGCCCCTAAAAAAGCTTTTATTACATTACGCTCGCTTTCGCTGATTGAAAATCCATTTTGGTCAAACTGCTCAAATAGGTAGTCGTGGCGAATATTGTCGAAAAACTTTGAAAAATCGAACTCCGCAACAAATATTCTAGGGGCTTGACCTAATTCAAGTGAGATATCCTGAATAGCAAAGTGGGCATTACGGTCATCTCTATATGCATAGGCAAAAGAGCTAAGCCTATGTTTATTTTTCTTAAGTAGTTGGTGATAAAACAATGCCGAGACTGCAGCGTCTGGAATTTGGAAAATTGATACTGTACGATAACCCCCAGAGGGCTTGCGAACCTCCATATGAGTAGGCGCATTTGGGATGTATGTACCTAAAAGTATCTTTCGCGATATAGAGTGCGCGATTTTTTTGCGATTCTTATTTACATAAAAGGGGTTGAATTTTTTATCTGCACTCCATTGTGGCGGCAAGTTAACAAGTTTTTCCCCGGGGTCCAATAGTCTTTTAGATCTACGCTGATATTCTAAGTCAACCGAGTTGTGGTAAGCATGATGGCGAGCGCTTAGCTTTTCCGCCTCAGCCTGAATAAATTTTAGAAGTTGCTTTTCTAATATCATAGGTCCCTCTGGATCAAAAAAAAGCTCAACACGAATGCTGAGCTTTTCCCCACGGATGCAACCACGCAAAAATAAATCGCTAAACCCAGCAGGTTCGAGGCTCTCTCTACTTCTGCTGCACATCTCTCTGATAGCTAAATCCAGAGCTTTAGGGCACCCGCTCACCCCCTAGGGGCATAAGTCGATTCTTGCATCAGTTTGAGATAATAGTCAACATGCCATCATGCCGCGGCGGGCAGCTCACCGGGTTTCGCGGTGCCATCGCTTAGCGATAGCGATTGAATAACCTTCGCCTAGCGCAGATGGCGTTGGTGTGTAGCATCTGATCCTGTGAAAACGACCGCCAAGAGCAGCTCCATATCGAAGGGCTTAGTCATGTTCCCCTTCCGATGTGGGCCGCCGGCATGTCGATACGTCCATACCCGAGCTATTAGCTAACTTGCCTTCTGGCGCCTTGATCGAACCTTCGGTCTATCTGATTGCAGCCCCATCATTGATCGGCGCCGCTGATGGGTAATCTGCTCATAGAGTTCGCATGCGTAGGCTGCTCGCAACTCATGGAAATCTTCGAGTCGTAGCTTATTTAGGATGTCCCGCGCGGGACATATCACCCCCTTGGCAAACTCAAGGTATCTTTCGCCCTGCGCAAGCAGATTTCAGCTGCCGATAGGAGAAGACTGCTCGGCAAATCTGAGAGCATCACGAACATGATCCACTACAATCCAACGAGGTGCCGACGCACCTGACGGCCATCTTTGGTGCCGTCCTTGATGTTGATCTTCCCTTGCTCGCACTCACGGATAAGCCCCCGGCATGTTTGCCAATATGCCCTCGCGTAAGCGCATGCCCTGCTGATGTGGGATTTTGTTGGAACCCGACGGAGAGTCCTAGAACGAAAAAACCCGCCAAAAGGCGGGTTTTTCGGAGATTTCAAAGGCTGCAAAAACCACCTTTGAAACCTTGTATGGTGCCGGCACCAGGAGTCGAACCCGGGACCTACTGATTACAAGTCAGTTGCTCTACCAACTGAGCTATACCGGCGTAATGGGCTGCGAGTATATAGAGTCTGATGCGCTTGTAAAGCCTAGCTGTCTGATTCAGTTGAAAAAAATCGACCATTGGCGCTTCGGGTCGGATGCTGGCGGGTGGTGGTGCAGGACGTGTCCTTCGGTTTTGACAGATTGGTCTGCGTGGTAGGGCGGATGGCGTTGAATTCGGGGGGTGATTTTGCCTTTGGCGCTCGTCGCTTGTGCCTGACAGAACGCTGGATTTTTAACCTGGTCGCGCAAACCAATGGGTCCAGCGTTGATGGCGATTTGGCGTAGGAACAGGCACCCATCCGACCCCGCCATTTTTGGGCAGTTGCGGGGCAGGAGGGCTTTGCATAGGCTTGTTCCCAACGGCCCAGGCTACTGAGTCAGCAGCACGGGTCGTTAGCTTTTCAGCCATGCAGATAAAGGACTATCTGATGAGTGATGCGATGGATCGTAACCGGGTTTGGGGTGTTGTATGCCGCAGGCTGGTCATTCGCTGAAGAGTTGTTGAAGGATATTTGCAGGTGCGCCTGGCCTGTCGGCTTTGCGCAGGGTGGGGCTGAGGATGGCTGTCTGAATCGCATGAATGTGCGTCTGGATGCCGACGAAGGCTTCATCGATGTTTCAAGAAATGCCCGGATCCTCTGGATTCGGGCATTTTCTTGTGGGCTGGTTGCTGTTGCGTCGGATTGCACTGGAGCTACCGGCTTTTTGGCCGATACAGCTGTATCGAAAATGGCAGTCAGCCATGGACAGCAAGTGCAATGCAGAGAACGCCTACGCATTACGAGCTGCTGAGTGTCGCTCGCGATGCCTCTCCTGAGCAGATCAAGAAGGCTTATCGCAAGCTGGCGCAGAAGCTGCACCCGGACAGGAATCCAGATCCTTACGCCTCGGACATGATGGGCGTCGTCAACGCGTCTCACGATGTGCTGGCTGACCCTTCGCGGCGTGCGGCTTATGATGCGCAGCTCGCTGCCAATGAGCACAAGGCGCGTATGGACGCTGCGCGCCGCAAGCAGGCGCATGCAGCGCGTGGGCAGGCGGTGCATGTGTATGCGGCCACTTCTGCAGCCACTGCTAATGCGCCGTCTCAGGCGGCTCGTTCGGGGCCGGCGCCCAAGTCTTCTTCCTATGCTTCTGGATCCCCTTCCCGTGACAGGCGTCGTCGCAGTGCGTGGCGTTGGGCGCTGTTGTTTGTGGTGTTCTGCGCGGGTGGCGCGTGGATGGGCTACGACCCGGGTGCAGGCAAGTCGTTTGTGCCGTCCGAGCCTGCGCCGGTTGCGCAGACGTGGGTCAAGCCCGCGCCTGTCATGCCTGCCGCGCCGGTCGAGGAGGCTGTAGCGAGCCCGGCTAAGCCGGTGGATGCGGCGGCGTCCGAGTGTGGTGTGCCGGCGCTTGATCCGATGGGCGCGCCGTGGCCGGACAAGGCGGGCTATGTGAAGGACATGCCGGTGCTCAAGGACAACGGCTGGTCGCAGATCACTGTGGATAACTCGGCGGGCGAGTCGGCGGTGTATGCCAAAGTTACGGATGCAGTGGGGCGCAGGGCGTTTCGGCATGCGTTTGTGCCGGCCGGGGCGGTGTTTACGTTCGCCAAGATGGACCCGGGGCTGTACCTGCTCAAGTACAAGATGATGAGTACCGGCTGTGCATTTGCCTCGGGTCGGATTTTGCTGGAGGAGACGCCGATGGGCAGTCAGATCAAGTCCAGTGCCTACAAGCTGACGTTGCGCAAGCTGCAGAACCGCAGTGTGCCGTTTGCGCGGTTGAAGGATGATCAGTTTTAGTAGTGAGTCATGACAGGCATGCGGCGCTGCTTATTCAGCCTTCGCGAGCAAGCTCGCTCCCACGCACTTCGTGCCATCGTACGCAGCCATCATGTTTTGCAACGCTTTCAGGCGCGTTTTTGCAGGCATCGTCTCTTTCTTTTGAAGGACATTTCCGAGAGAATCCCCGACCGCTTGCGCCCCTCTATCTGGGCTTCTACTCTCCGCCCGTCGCTGCCCATCAGCGATCGGGTTTAGTCGCCCGGATTTGAGTTAAGGCGTATCGCGTCGCTGTTTTGTTCAGGTCTTCTTCCTGCACTCCATGGCGGCTGTGCGTAAGGGCACCTTCGGGTGCGCCGGTCTTAGCTCCCGGTCGACTAACCTTTCGCACAGCTGCCACCTCAATCGTTTAGTCGCGACCCAGTGGCAGTTCCATTGAGGAGAGAGCTAAGCATGGTCAAAGTAACCCCCGATCCGCCCAATAAACAGTCCAGCGGCGCACCGGTCTTCGACAAGACTGTGGTCAAGCGCGCCATGGAGTGTTACCTGCCAATCTCCCGACCGGCCAAGGAACCCCACGACAGCAAGTTCGACTTCATCAGCCTGGAAGCCACCCTGGTGCACGCGCTGGATTTCCTGCGCTGCGCATCGGCTACCGCTCACGAACTCGGCGATGAACTGACCGGTTCGCAACGCGATCTGGCGTTCGCTTCCATGCACATGCTGGAAATGGCCAAAGTCATGGTCGAGCGCTCGCTGGAGTGTGTCGAAGAGGCCTGAAATCTTGCGCCGGACAGGTCGTGCACAGGCGTCTGCGTGTGCACGATTGGGCCACGCAAAACGCTTGCGCCAGAGCCTTTACCAAATCTTTATGCACAATTTGCTGATAAAGATTTGCGCAGTCGGGTAATTATGTGCAGTCAGGCGCATTGAGCCGCAAGGCATTGTTTTTGCGGGTTACGGGAAGGATTGCGGAAAAAAATAAGGGGCTTCAGTAACTGGCGCGCCAAGCTTTAACGCACTCATCCACATTTTCATCAACAGACTTATCCACAGGTTGCTCAACCGATTTGAGTCACAATTTTCGGGCCAAAATCAGCAGGTTGCGCGGTGTAATTCGGCTGTCACAGAAAGTGCCAACGCTCACGCTGTAACCCTGCTCACGCACATACATCGCCCTGTCCAGCACCAGCCACATCTCCAGCGGACGCCGAAACAGATCGCGGACCAGTTCCAGATTGCGCACTTCGGCCAGTCTCTTCCAGCCAGCGGCCTCCAGGGCGGCCCAGTCCTGCTGACCCGGTGCGGGCAGATGCTTGAGTTTTGCCAGATGGTTGCAGTAGTCCGCGTAGGACGCATCCAGCCAGGATGTCGGCAGCGAGGGTGTAGGCAAGTAGTCATCGATGCCGCGCAAGCGGCGCTGCAGCAGATCGAAGCCCAGGCGGCGGGCCATCGAGATGTCGCGTTGACGGCGTACGCGTGCGCCAGCCGTCACGGTCTCACTGAGCGGCAGACCCAGCTCGTCACGCGACAGCTTCAGGCCGGACGCCTTGCCCTCGCTGGACAGCGCCTGATACAGGTCGTGCCGGGTGCGGTTATAGCAGCACGGCGCAATCGCCATACGCCGACAGCCCGTCTGGCTGGCCAGCTCCATCAACTGAATGTGCAGGTCGCCGCAGGCATGCAGCGCCACAGGCGTGTGTTCGGGTTGCAGGTAGCGCCACGTGTCGTCGGCCATGACATCCTGCTGCACATGTCTGGCGTCGATGCCGTGCCGCTTGCTCAGGGCCAGGCCTGCTTCGATCAGCGCCGGGTCGTGCTCCAGACAGGTCAGACGCTGGCCGGGCCCGGTCAGGCGGCGCCCCAGATGGCCTTTGCCTGCGCACCAGTCCAGCCAGTGAGTTGTGCTGTCACGCATGTCCAGATGGCTGGCGAAGGCTTCGATCTGCTGCCACTTGCGCCCCGGCACATCGACACTCATGCGCGGCTCGACCGGCTGCAGAGCATGTACGGGCAGTTCGGCGACGTAGCTCAGCGCGACGGCTTCGGCGGCCAGTTGCTTGAACGGGAAGGGCGCGTCGAGGTGTTCCGGGTGGTTGTGCGCGGCCTCGGCCTGTTCCAGCGTGCGTTGCCGCAGCCAGTGCGCGAGGTCCCGGTATTTGTCTTCCCATGGCAGGGCCAGGTGCGTGAACGGCTTGGGCCGCCACAAGGCCTGATGCGCGAACAGGAAACTGTCCAGCGCACCGAAGTGGCTGTCGAGGTGTTCATCCTGCAAGGGAGGTTCAGAGGGCATGGTGGCGGCCTCGTATGGCAAGGTGCTGACTGGATCGACGCCAGCACCTTTCATATCAGCGACCCTGGCTGGCGTCTACACGCAATAGTTTTTCCAGCAGCCGGAAGCCTTGCACCAGCACGAAGGTCATGACCAGGTAGAACATGCCGGCGGCGAAGAAGATTTCCACCGGCAGGTAGGTGCGGGCGATGATCGTGCGCGCCATGCCGGTCAGTTCCAGCAGGGTGACGGTGCTGGCCAGCGCACTGGCCTTGAGCATCAGGATCACTTCGTTGCTGTAGGCCGGCAGGCCGATGCGTGCTGCGCGTGGCAGGACGATGTAGAACAGCGCCTTCCATTTCGACATGCCCAGCGCCCGTGCCGCTTCGACTTCACCTGGCGGCACCGCCTGCATGGCGCCACGCAGGATCTCGGCGATGTAGGCGGCGGTGTGTAGGGTCATGGTCACCACGGCACACCAGAACGGGTCGCGCAGGTACGGCCACAGCGCACTCTGGCGCACCGACTCGAACTGCGCCAGCCCGTAATAGACCAGAAACAGTTGCACCAGCAGCGGTGTGCCGCGGAAGAAAAAGATGTAGGCGTAGGGCAGGGCGCGCACCGGCCAGTGACGCGATGCGCGGGCGATGCCCATCGGGATGGCGAGGATCAGCCCGGCGATGACGGCAATCGCCACCAGCTCCAGGGTGAGGGTCGCGCCCTGTGCCAGGCGGGGCAGCCACTTGATGATGACTTCCCAGTTCATGACGCGCTCCTCAGAAAGCCGCGACTGGCGCGTTTTTCAAGGAAGTACATGCCGGCCATGGCCAGCACGGTCAGGCCCAGGTACATGAAGGCCGCGACCATGTAGAAGGTGAACGCTTGCTTGGTGAAGCCCACGGCGATCTGCGCGTGCCGCATGATTTCTTCCAGGCCGATCACCGAGACCAGCGCGGTGTCTTTCATCAGAATCATGAACAGGTTGCCCAGGCCGGGCAGGGCGATGCGCCACATCTGCGGCAGGACCAGTTTGAAGAGGATGCGCGAGCGTGACATGCCCAGCGCCAGCCCGGCTTCACGATGACCTTTGGGGATGGCCAGAATCGCGCCGCGAAACACTTCGGTCGCGTAGGCGCCAAAGCAAATGCCCAGGGCGATGACCCCGGCAGCAAAGGCGCTGAGGGCCAGGTCGGGAATGTCGAACAGTTTGCCCAGGGCGCGCATGCCGTTGACGGTGCCGAAGTAAATCAGCAGCACCCAAAGCAGTTCGGGAATGCCGCGTACCAGGGTCGAGTAGGTACTGCCCAGCCATTGCAGCGGCTTGTAGGGCGAGGTCTTGGCCAAGGCGCCGAGCAGTCCGAGCACCAGCCCCAGGCACAGGGCCGAGAGTGCAAGCTGGACCGTCATCAGCGCGCCAGCCGCAAGGGCCGGGCCGAATCCGTGGAGATCAATGTTCATGGGCAGGCTTTGTCAGGGCCGGTCGCCGCGCTTCAACAGGAAGCGGCGGCGACGCGGTCGGTGAATCAGAGGATGCTGAAAGGGAAATACTTGTCGTTGATCTTCTTGTAGGTGCCGTCAGCGATGATTTCTTTCAGGGCAACGTTCAGGCGTTCGCGCAAGGCATCGTCACCCTTGCGCACGGCGATGCCGATCTTGTCGTTTTCCACGACAGGCTCGCCCTTGAACTCGAAGTTCTGACCCGCTTCGCTTTTCAGCCACTCGAAGCTGACGTATTTGTCGGCCAGCATGGCGTCGACGCGACCGGAGGACAGGTCGAGGAAGGCGTTTTCCTGAGTGTCATAGAGTTTGGGGTCCATGATCCCGAGCTTGTCTTCCAGCCAGGTGGCAGCCAGCGTCGAGCGCTGTGCACCCACTGACTTGCCGGCAAGGCTCTCTTTGGCCTTTTCAATGCTCGATACGTCGATCGAGGAGGTTTTCGGCGCGATGAATTGCAGCTTGTTCGAGTAATACGGGTTGGTGAAATCGACCACCTGCTGGCGCTCTTCGGTGATCGACAGCGACGAGATCAGGAAGTCGAACTTGCTGGCCATCAACGCCGGGATGATGCCGTCCCAGTCGGACGTCACCGCTTCGCACTCGACCTTCATCCTGGCGCACAGGGCCTGGCCGATTTCATAGTCGAAGCCCACCACCTGGCCACTCGCGTCCTTGTTGTTGAACGGCGGGTAGGCACCTTCGATGCCCATTTTCATTTTCTCAGCAAAGGCACTGCCGCTGAAGGCAAGGGTGGCCGCTGCGATCAGCAAGATCTTTTTGTACGACTGCATGGGTGTTGCTCCGTTAGCGGTGACTCGACATGAATTGTTTGCACCTTGCCGACAGCGGGTTTTCGAATACTTGCTGCGGTGTGCCCTGTTCTTCGACCATTCCCTGATGCAAAAACACCACTTCACTTGATACCTGACGTGCAAAATTCATTTCGTGGGTCACCAGCAGCATGGTCCGGCCTTCTTCAGCCAGTGCGCGGATGACGCCGAGTACTTCCTGAACCATCTCCGGGTCGAGGGCCGAGGTCGGCTCGTCGAACAGGATAACCTTTGGTTGCATGGCCAGCGTACGCGCAATGGCGGCGCGTTGCTGCTGTCCGCCGGAAAGTTGTGCCGGGTAGGCATGGCGCTTGTCGGCGATACCGACCTTGGTTAGCAGCTCTTCAGCCACCGCTATGGCTTCGGCCTTGCTCTGACCGAGGACGCGACGCGGGGCTTCGATGATGTTATCGAGCACGCTCATGTGCGGCCACAGGTTGAAATTCTGGAACACGAAGCCGATCTGGCTGCGCAGGCGATTGATCTGCCGGTTATCGGCGGCAATCAGGTCGCCGTTGCGCGCGGCCTTGAGCTTCAATTCTTCGCCGGCCACCAGAATCTGGCCCTGATGCGGGTTTTCCAGCAGGTTGATGCAGCGCAGCAACGTGGACTTGCCGGAACCGGAGGAGCCGAGGATCGATATGACGTCGCCGTCGCGCGCCGTCAGCGAGATGCCTTTGAGCACCTCAAGCTGATCGTAGCGCTTGTGCAGGTTGCGGATTTCCAGGGCGGGCGTGGCCTCGGCCATGTGGGGTCCTCGTTGAAGTGTGCGCGCTGGCTGCCAGCGAACGCCAAGCTAGCACAGCGTTTAAAGGACAACCATCGACGTATTGTGTCCAGCGTGGAGGCGCTCGACGGGTTGTCAGATCCGGGCAGCGGACGGTCGCAAGAAGGCAAGCACGGTGCCCTGTAAAGCGGGGACGTGCGCGAAAAAGGCGCGATGTTGCCAGCTTTGGGCTGGTGTTGGAAGTAGCATTTGCTGAGCGGCGGTCTGATTTCTGCACCATGTTCGCGCTTGGAAGAAGGTTTGGGGCGTTTTTGGTGCGTGCATAGAGACGAATCTGAGGCGTTTGGTAACAAATCCTACAGACTGCGTATAAAAGCCATCGTCTTGCAGGCTTCACGGGTCAAGCCACAGCCCTCGTATTCTCTAAGCGACGTCGTTTTCGAAATATTTTGGCGCAATTCTTGCGTCAAATATAAAGAACGGCACCGTAGGTTTCTTTTTACGTAACGCTCCGGTGTGCCTCGCTCGTCTTGCACAGGTGGTTTTATGAGCAGTACCGCTAACTCTTCCGAGCTCGAACAAGGGCTGAAACCTCGACACATTACGATGCTGTCGATTGCTGGCGTGATTGGCGCCGGGTTGTTCGTCGGCTCCGGCCACGCGATTGCCGAAGCCGGGCCTGCCGTGCTGCTGGCGTATGCCGCTGCAGGTACGCTGGTGGTGCTGGTGATGCGCATGCTGGCCGAAATGGCCGTTGCCTCGCCTGACACCGGTTCGTTTTCAACCTATGCCGACCGCGCTATCGGTCACTGGGCCGGTTTCACCATCGGCTGGTTGTACTGGTGGTTCTGGGTGCTGGTCATCCCGCTGGAGGCCAACGCTGCTGCAACCATCCTCCATGCCTGGTTCCCCGACATCGCGATCTGGATGTTCACGCTGGTCATCACTTTGCTGCTGACGGCGACCAACCTGTTCAGCGTGAAGAACTACGGTGAATTCGAATTCTGGTTCGCCCTGATCAAGGTGGTGGCGATCATCGCCTTCGTGGTGCTGGGTGTTGCGGCGATCTTCGGTCTGCTGCCCACCAGCAACGTCAGCGGCGTCAGCCATCTGTTCGATACCGGCGGCTTCCTGCCAAACGGTATGGGCGCGGTGCTGGCAGCGATGCTGACCACCATGTTCTCGTTCATGGGCACCGAGATCGTGACCATCGCAGCGGCCGAGTCCAAGAACCCTGGCAAGCAGATCACCAAGGCCACCAATTCGGTGATCTGGCGGATCTTCCTGTTCTATCTGGTTTCGATCTTCATCGTTGTGTCGCTGGTGCCGTGGAACGATCCGCGCCTGGCCGAGGTGGGTTCGTATCAGACCGTGCTCGATGCAATGGGCATCCCGAACGCCAAGCTGATCGTCGATCTGGTGGTCCTGGTCGCTGTGACCAGCTGCCTGAACTCGGCCCTGTATACCGCTTCGCGCATGCTGTTCTCGCTGGGCAAGCGTGGCGATGCACCGGCCGTGTCCAAGCGCACCAGCAAGGGCGGCACGCCTCACTGGGCGGTGATCATGTCGACTGCGGCGGCGTTCCTGACCGTGTTCGCCAACTACATCGCGCCTGCGGCCGTGTTTGATTTCCTGCTCGCCAGCTCCGGTGCCATCGCACTGCTGGTGTACCTGGTGATCGCGGTGTCGCAGCTGCGTATGCGCCAGAAGCGCATTGCTGCGGGCGAGGCCATCGACTTCAAGATGTGGCTGTTCCCATGGCTGACCTGGGCAGTGATCGCGTTCATCGTCGCGGTGCTGACCATCATGCTGCTGCAGGAAGAGCATCGCCTCGAAATCATCGCCACCGGCGTGCTCAGCCTGTTGGTGATCGGCGCTGGCCTGATCGTATCGCGTCGCCGCAATGACGGACGCGTGGGCGCTGCTGCGCTGGGTTGATCGCGCCCTTGGGCGGATGACGTTCGTGCCAATGCCACGCATTGGCACGATCTTGCATCAGCGTGCGGCTCTGGTGTCTCTCTTCATCAGCAGGTCGGACGCCAGCGTGTAATCCTTCTGGAAGGCAGGGCTTTCGATCCACTCGATTGCGCTGTCTTCGTCTTCATCGTGGTACATGGCGCGGTACACGATAAGCAGACCCATCATGAAGTCCGTGGCCGGGTCTTCGTCCTCTTCGGAAATCACCAGTGCCAGCACCGGGTACTGCAGGAAGACGACGCACAGCGCGAGCTGGCTGATGGCCTCCGCTTGCTTCATGGCCGTGAACAGGTCGTCGTAGTCGGCCGGGTCAAAACCGTTCTCGACAATGTCGCTGAAGTCGAAGGTATTAAGGTCGAGCTCGACGTCGTCGAACGGCTGGTTGACCAGCGCCGAGGCAAACACCGGATGAACCAGGCTGGTTGCAGCCTTGCCCGAGCGGTTCTGCTTGGCCTTGATCTTTGCGCGCTTGGCACGTTTTTGCTGCTTGTCTGGCGAGGCCATGAGCGGTCCTTTGGCTGGCGTGGGGTGCAATGGGCGCTATTGAAGCGCAGACGGGCCCGATAACCAAGGTTTGTGCAGTAATCAGCGGTCGATAAAAAACCCGCAACATGCGGGTTTTTGATTTGCGGGGTGTTACCGACGCGTCACCGCTTACCCGGCTTTGCGAACGCTTCGGCTTCATCCATGCGGTTGGCGAACATGCTGACCGCCTCGACCGCATCGCTAGCGCCGTCGCGGATCTGCACAATGACCTGCCCGGCCTGGTCTGCCAGTGTCACACCGCGAATGGCTCCTTCCTGCGTGGCGTCCATGCTTGCCACGGCTTCGCGTGTTTCGGCGAGGATCTTGCCAATCATTTCGGCAATTTCGGTGGTCGAGCCGCTGGTACGTCCCGCCAGTTGCCTGACTTCGTCGGCCACCACGGCAAACCCGCGGCCCTGATCACCCGCCCGTGCCGCTTCGATGGCTGCGTTGAGCGCCAGCAGGTTGGTCTGATCGGCGATGCCGCGAATGGTGTTGACGATAGCGGTGATCTGCTCGGAGCGGTCGCCCAACTGACTCACCAGCTTCGCCGATGCACCGATGTTTTCGGAGATCTGACGCATCTCCCGCGCCGTGTCCTGAATGACCAGGGTTCCCTGTTCGGCCACTTTCTCGGTTTCTGCGGAGATATGGTAAGCGCGCGACGCACCATGCGCGTCCGCTTCCTGTTTTTCGACGCGCTGGGTAATGTCGCTGGCGAACTTGACGATTTTGTAGAGTTTGCCGTCGACATCAAAAACCGGGTTATAGGTTGCTTCCAGCCAGACGACCCGACCCTGTTTGCCGATACGTTTGAACTGGTCGCCGATGAACTCGCCGTGGTTCAGTTTGCGCCAGAACTCGGTGTATTCCGGACTGTTGACCAGTGTCGGCTCGCAGAAGGTTCGGTGGTGTTTGCCCTTGATCTCGGTCAGCGCATAACCCATGACGTTCAGGAAGTTGTTGTTGGCGGTGATCACATTGCCGTTGGGTTCGAATTCGCAGATAGCCATCGCCCGGTCTACTGCTGCCAGCTTGCTGTTGGTCTCGTTCTCCGACATCACGCGTGTGGTGACGTCCAGGGCGTACTTGACTACCTTGACTACGTTGCCCTGCGCATCGGTTACCGGGTTGTAGCTGGCTTCGAGCCAGACGCTGTGGCCATTCTTGCCGACGCGCTTGAATGTGCCCGAGATGAATTTCCCGGCCTTCAGGGACGCCCAGAGATCAGCGTACTCGCGGCTGCGGAGCATTTCCGGTTCGCAGAAGTCGCGATGCGTCTTGCTTGTCAGTTCTTCGGCCCGATAGCCCATCGCCGCGAGGAAGTTATCGTTGGCACGAAGTATTTTGCCATCGAGACTCAGCTCGATCACCGCCATCGATTTTTCCAGCGCGCTTGTCAGTCCGTTGAGTCCATCTACCTGGGCCTTCATGGCCGTCAGCTCAGCTTTGTTCTTATTTCCGAACATAACGTGCCCCTTGGTGTATTTGCGGACTTACTGTGATGAGGCTATCGACTCGAAAGGCTGCAGCATGAATGTGCATTGCTACAATCGAAAAAATAAATCAAGTATTTTTTTTGACGCCAGAAGACGCGCAGGTCTGATTTGCCAGGAAAAGCATTCGGCAATGAGTTCGGGGCTAATGCGGAGGTGGTTTGCCCGCCAGATTCCGGACAAAGAAAAGCCCGCGATGGGGGAGCGGGCTTAAGGATTCACACTTGGGAGCAGCTCTACAATGACGTGGCCGCTGTGAAAACTTTGTGAAGAGTTTTCACTGTTTTACTTTTTTTCAGGCTGAATGGTATTGGTCACTTCGGACGTCGGCACGAAGGTCTTCGACTCTTCGGCAGCCGCTTCCTTGGACTCGGCTTTATCCTTGGCCGCTTCGGTGTTCTCTTTGGCCGCTTCGTTCACTTTGTCCTGAGCAGACTCCATCTTCTCTTGGGATTTCTCCTGATGCGCCTGAGCGTCCTGTGCCTTCTGTTCGGATTTGCTGTCGCAGGCAGCCAGACCCAGAGTGGCGGCGAGGATGAGGGCGGAGGCGGTTAACTTGAGCACGGAATTTTCCTTGTGGAAGCAAATGTATGGCTTCGAGGGTGGGCAGGAAAAATTAGTTCAATGGGATGGGGGTACTCATGAGGCGCTCTTGCCCGCGCTTCTGCATCAGCTCTATGGTTTGTGGTGGCTATGAATTTTCCAGTCTCAAACGCACGGAGAGGCTAATTTCGTTCGTGCGGCCTTCTCAACCCATGATCAAGGCTTTTCCAGTGGCTCAGGTATGAACCCCTGATCCCTGAGAGACTTGATTACTCCTCGGATCAGATAGTTGTTTGAAAATCCGATGGTGTACTGCCTGGCACCCGCGCTGAGGGGCAAAAGCATTCCTTGATCAACTAGCTTTCTAATCAGGTAAGTTCTTTGATTGCTTGACTGTCGAGGCAGCACTTTTGCTACATCTGCAGACTTTACGATCTTCAGCTTGATTGCGGCAGACAGCACTGACTCTTCTGTTTCTGTGATCCATTCTCTTTCACGTGCGAACGCCACAGCCGGGACAAGGATGCATTTGGTCAGATACGCATAGTCTTTGAGGCGGTCGACTTTCTCAACCTCATCACGAATACCCTCCAGTACGTATGTGCACCACGCCTCAAGCCCTTCTTTTGTTCCTTTGTAGGCCGTAGCAAGCATGGCGTAATAACGCTCACGATCATTGCAGAATACGGCCGTAGGATTCAGGACGCGGCCACCTGCGGTGGCGTATCGCCTTCAAGCCTAAGGCGACGTAGATGCTCCAGTTCGCTCAGCACATCAACGAGATCTGAGTCGAAGGACGGATTCAAAAGCTCAAGGTCGTGGTGAGTAAACGTAGGCATGTGAGAATTATCTCGGTCGATCTGAAAGGTTATCTTGAAAAAAGTCTGCTAGACGCCGTACTTAAGGGGCTTAGCATAGCATGCAGAAAAAATTATCTTGAATTCAGCCTTGCGCTAAGTGAAAGAGGGAGAAATGGTTAAGTTGAATGTCACTCGGAGGGTGAGGCGGGCGCTTTAGCGTGTGGTGAGAATAGGTTTCCAGATCGAATGGGACTACCCACATACCTTTGGACTTGCAAGGGAGCGTTTGGAAACCCCAGACAACAAAAAGCCCGCACGAGGCGGGCTTTTTGTGTGCTTTCAGGTGTGCTTGGCATCACCTGAAAACGGAAGGTGGTGCCCAGAGACGGAATCGAACCGCCGACACGGGGATTTTCAATCCCCTGCTCTACCGACTGAGCTATCTGGGCAACGGGGCGCATTAGACGTGTTTTTCAGGAGGTCGTCAAGCGTGTTTTTTAAAAAATTTGAATTATTACCGACGCTTACGACCTTCACTGCGTGAAACGCTTTATTTTTCGGGGGGAACGTAGCCTTCGGCCTGGGCGTATTCTTCGCCGGAAAGAAACTTGTCCATCTCGGTCTGGAGGAATTTGCGGTCTTCGGCGTTCATCATGTTCAGGCGGCGTTCGTTGATCAGCAGGGTCTGGTGTTTCTGCCAGTCGGCCCAGGCTTTCTGCGAGACGTGGTTGAAGATGTCCTCGCCCTTGGCACCCGGATACGGGGCGCGTTCCAGGCCGGGCAGTTCTTCTTTGTATTTGCGGCACATTACGGTGCGGGTCATGACGACTCTCCTGCGTTCAATACGTCGGCTGCGCGTTTGAGCAGCTTTTTCACCGGGGCAGCAAGGCCCAGGCGTGGCGGGGTGGCGAGGTTATACCAGAGCCAGTCGGCCTCGGCCACGTGATCGGCGGACTCGCGGACCTTGACCAGCCAGGGTTCGATACTCAACTGGAAGTGGCTGAAGGTGTGGATAAGTCGCGGCAGTTCATGGTGCTCGCCCAGTTGCAGCGCGTGTTGCGTGGCCAGGTGCTGAAGGTCATCGAAGTCATCCAGTTCCGGCAGGCTCCACAGGCCGCCCCACAAGCCGCTGGAAGGGCGACGATAAAGCAGGATCGCGCCGTCTTCGTTGGCGAGCATCGGCATGAGCGTGCGTTTCTGCGGCACGGTCTTGCGCGGCTTGGGGATCGGGTAGCGCGTTTCCAGGCCCAGCATGTGCGCCTCACAGCTGCGCTCCAGCGGGCAAAGCAGGCAGCTGGGTTTGCTGCGGGTGCAGAGTGTGGCCCCCAAGTCCATCATCGCCTGGGTGTAGTTGTTGACCCGGCTGTGCGGCGTGAAGCGTTCAGCGGTGGCCCACAGCTGTTTGGCCACCTTCGGCTCGCCAGGGTAGCCCTCTTGCGCGGTGAAGCGTGCCAGCACGCGTTTGACGTTGCCATCGAGGATCGGCGCACGAATGCCCATGCTCAGGCTGGCAATCGCGCCTGCGGTAGACAGACCGATGCCGGGCAGCAGAATGAGTTTTTCGACATCGCGGGGAAACTCGCCGCCATGATCGGCGACGACGATTTTTGCCGTCTTCTGCAGGTTGCGGGCGCGGGTGTAGTAACCCAGCCCGGTCCACAGGTGCAGCACTTCGTCCTCGGGCGCTTCGGCCAGCGCCTGCACGGTCGGCAGGGCCTCCATGAAACGGTCGAAATAGCTCAGAACGGTGCTGACCTGGGTCTGCTGCAGCATGATTTCCGATACCCAGACCCGGTACGGCGTGATGTTCTGTTGCCAGGGCAGGTCATGTCGGCCATGACGGTCGTACCAGTCCAGCACGGCGCTGGAGAATTGTTCGGGTTGCATGGCCTGGAGGGCTCTCGTCGAGATGTGAGTCGGGATATAAAAGGAGCGCCGCGAGGGCGCTCCTGAGCAGTGCACGTTGCCCTAGCGTTTGAACAGTCCCTTCAGGGCGTCCTTGAGCTCGGGGCTGACCTTGTCACCGAGTTTGTCGTTCAGCTTGTCCTCAAGCTTCTCGCTGATCCGGTCGCCCGCCAGTTTCGCAGCGATCTGGCCGACGCCTTCCTTGTCCAGACGGCAGGCCTTGGCGCCCAGTTCCAGCGGGCCACGGCACTGCACCGGCCATTCGATGCCGACAAAGCGCGGGTTGACCTCGCAGGCCGGGTCGGGCATGTCGCTCTTGTCGCCTTCGACGATGATGCCGACGCGGTAGTTCATGCCCAGCACGCGCAGGTCGACGTCGCCGTTACCGTTGACGGCCATGCCCGGCGTACGGACCTTGAGGTCCGGGTTGCTGGCGACGCCATTGCGTATCACCAGATTGCCGTTGAGCTGCTGGAAAGGAGTGTCCTTGGCACGCGGTTCGCCGCTAAGCGTCTTGCGGTTGAGGATCGAAATACCCTTGCACAGCTGCTGCTCCAGATTGGCATTGACCAGTACGCCGTTATTGAGCGCAAAGCTGGCGGTGCCGTTCAGGCTGTCGATCAGGGCTTTTTCGCTGTTGCCTGTGCCGGTCAGGTTGCTGTCGAGGTTCAGCATGCCGCGCACCGGAGGTGTCTGGCCCTGGTTTTCCAGAATGCGTTCGACCGGTACTTTGACAATGCGCGTCTGCACCGTGGCCACAGGCGTATCCGGACGCGCGTCCAGATTGCCCTTGACCTCGAAGTTGCCGTTGTACAGATCGCCACTCAGCGTATCGACCTTGATAAGGCCACCGTTGGCCTGGGTCTTGAAGGCTGCGTTGTCGATGGGCAGTTTGTTCAGGGTCAGTTTGCCGAAGCTCAGGTCAGCCTCGACATCCAGCGTACGCAAGCGCTCCAGCGGCAGCAGTTTGGCAGTGCTCCAGGCGGCCTTGGTCGGTTGTTCGGGCAGCGGCGAGTCGCCCGCAGCGGCGGCGGCTTCACCGGACTGCACCTCGGATTTGCGCGCGGCCTTGGCACCTTTGCTTTCTTCGCTTTCAGCCGGACGGTAGCGGTCGGCGTCGAAGGTATCGCCCTTGAGCTGGACACGCAGCGCCTGTTTGGCGAAGTCGTCCACCGCGATGCGACCCGTGAAGGTGCTGTCGTCGACTTTCAGGTTGAGGTTTTCCAGCGCAAGGCTGGTAGGCGTACCCGCCAGGCGCGTGACCATTTCAACCTTGCTCAGCGCGCCCTCGGACATGGCTGGCAACGGCTGACCGATGTTCTCGAAGAACGCGCGCAGATCAAGCTGGGCAATGGACAGGCCGCCGCTGATCTGTGGCGTTTTGTCCAGATCGCGGGTACGCAGTTCGCCGAGTGCACGCAACTGGTTGGCCGAGACTTTGAGGCTGTTCCATTCAGCGATGTTGGCGGCCAGGTCGACGAGCAACTGGCCCTGCGCCGAGAAGGTCACGGTCTTGCCTTGCAGCGGCTCGCCGGCGACTTCACCGGACAGGCGCATGTCTTCGAATTGATAACGCTTGAGCACGCGGTCCATGCGCAATGCGCCGACCAGCTCGGTCTTGGCGCGCACGACGGGCTGGTTGGTGCTCAGGAACGCCGTCAGTTTGATCGGGATATCGGACGCCTCACGAATCGGCCCGGTACTCAGCTGAATGCTCTCGGCCATGAAGGTCCGGCCTTTTCGGGCATCGCTGTAATCCACGCGGGCGTTGTTGACGGTCAGGCTGTCAATATCCAGGCGGATCGGCTGGGAAGGGCGATCCGCTTTGGGCGCGTCCGGAGCCGGGGCTGGCGTTGTCTCGCCAGGTGCTTCAGTGCTTGCCACGGCAGGCTTGCCGATGTCTTCCCAGTTGCCATGACCGTTTTCATCGCGGTGCAGGGTCAGGTTCAGGCCTTCGACGCGAATGTCGCTCATCTGTACCTGGCGACGAAGCAATGGCAGGACACGTACGGACAGGCCAAGCATCTGCACATCGGCGAACGGCTGATCGGGAGCGGTCAGGGTGGCGACATGGGCGTCGTGCAATTCCAGGCCGAGCCAGGGAAACAGGCTCCAGCCGATATCGCCGTTGAGCGTCAGCTCGACGTTGGCCTTGTCGCGTGCCAGCTGGCGAATCTCGTCTTTGTAGTCGTTGGGATCAAACAGGTGGGTCAGGGCGAAGCCGAGAGCCACGATGATCAGCAACAACCCGAGAATAAACAGCCCCAGGATTTTGCCGAACGCTTTCATGGGCGAGTCCTTGTGTCGATGTTCAAAAATAGCCCACGAGTATACCGCTCTGACGAGCCGACCGGGCTGCGGATACCGTTATTGCTGTCTGGCCTCCGGTTCGGGACGCTGGCACCGTGCGCCACTAGGTCTGGGAGCCGATGAAAAAGTGCGAGTGGTCTTGTCGCGATATATCTTCCGAATCTTCGCGCGCCTGTCGGACAGTCACACAGTTGCTGCTCCAACTAAGCCTTGGGCACGTTTTCGCTAGTGCTTAATTGGTTGTATCTATGGCTCGATAGAGCGCGTGGATTAACTTACGAAAATAGACAATAAAAAGCATATGACGAGATGCTTATTTGCCATCAGAGAGTGATAGTCTCCGTTTTTGCTGGGTTGGGTGCGTCTTTTTGTCACGTATCTGAATAACCTGCCGATAAAACAGACATGGCCGCTCGGCACTGAGTCTGTGGCGGACCAGCAGACCATCTGCGAGCTTCACACATTGGGGTAATTATAATGAGCACAAGCACAGCCTTGGGCGGCGCAGCCGTTCAGCCTGCGTTCTTGTCCAAAGAGCGCATTATCGCCAAGCCAGGTTTCAACCGTTGGCTTGTTCCACCTGCAGCATTGGCCATCCATCTTTGTATCGGTATGGCTTACGGCTTCTCGGTATTCTGGTTGCCGCTGTCGAAGGCTATCGGTGTTACGGCACCTGTCGCTTGCACACCGGACATGGGTTTTTTCGCGCAGATGTTCGCGTCGACCTGTGACTGGCAGATCTCCATGCTGGGCTGGATCTACACACTGTTTTTCATCTTCCTGGGTTGCTCGGCTGCCATTTGGGGTGGTTGGCTGGAGCACGCAGGTCCACGCAAGGCGGGTGTGGTTTCGGCCCTCTGCTGGTGTGGTGGCTTGCTGATTTCCGCACTGGGCATTTATACGCACCAGATCTGGCTGATGTGGCTGGGCTCGGGCGTAATCGGCGGTATTGGTCTGGGGTTGGGCTATATCTCCCCGGTATCGACCCTGATCAAGTGGTTCCCGGACAAGCGCGGCATGGCGACCGGCATGGCGATCATGGGCTTTGGCGGCGGCGCGATGGTGGGCGCACCGCTGGCTACGGCTCTGATGAGTCACTTCGCTTCGGCTGAAAGCGTTGGCGTATGGCAGAGCTTCGTGGTGATGGCGGTGATCTACTTCATCTTCATGATCGGCGGTGCGCTGGGCTACCGCGTTCCGCCAACCGGCTGGAAACCTGAAGGCTGGACCGCTCCGGCTGCCAAGGCAAAGAACTCGATGATCACCAACCGTCACGTGCACGTCAGCGTGGCCTGGAAAACACCGCAGTTCCGTCTGGTCTGGCTGGTGCTGTGCCTGAACGTATCGGCCGGTATCGGCATCCTGGGCATGGCTTCGCCGCTGCTGCAGGAAGTCTTCGCCGGTAAACTGCTGGGCCTCGACCTGACCTTCAGCCAGCTCAATGCCGATCAACTGAAGGCCATTGCTGCGATTGCGGCCGGCTTCACCGGTCTGTTGAGTCTGTTCAACATCGGCGGTCGTTTCTTCTGGGCTTCGTGCTCGGACTTCATCGGTCGCAAGGCAACCTACTTCGTATTCTTCGCACTGGGCTTCCTGCTTTATGCGTCGGTTCCGACCCTGAGCCATATGGGGAGCATCGCCCTGTTCGTGGCCGCGTTCTGTATCGTGCTGTCGATGTACGGTGGCGGTTTTGCGACGGTTCCGGCTTATCTGGCTGACCTGTTCGGTACGCAGATGGTCGGTGCGATCCACGGTCGTCTGCTGACTGCCTGGGCTGCGGCCGGTGTGCTGGGTCCGGTACTGGTCAACTACCTGCGTGAGTACCAACTCGCCCACGGTGTTGCACGTGCCGACGCCTACGACATCACCCTGTACATCCTGTCGGGTCTGCTGGTGCTGGGCTTTATCTGCAACCTGCTGATTCGTCCGGTTGCCGACAAGTACTTCATGACCGACGCCGAACTGGCGGCTGAACAAGCCATCGGTCACGACAAGGGTGCCAACGCCACGACTTCGCTGGAGTGGAAAGCATCCGCAGGCAGCAAGCCATTGGTCATCGCCGCCTGGCTGGCCGTAGGCATCCCGCTGGCATGGGGTGTCTGGATTACCCTGCAAAAAACCGCAGTGCTGTTCCACTAAAAGCCTGCCGGTAACAGAAAAGCGCTTGCACCTCGGTGCAGGCGCTTTTTTTTGCCTGGGTTTTGGTGCGCTGCGCTTTTGACTATCGTGCCAATGCTCTGAACTCACCCCCCAAAAGTTGGACGCCTTTGCGCTTGATACCGCGCAAGGCTGCAGATTTGTGACGCGGAGCGTCACGAGCGGCATTCCCACGCGGAGCATGGGAACGATGACTAGTGTGTTCGTCGCGATAGTCATATTCAGTTGACCCTATGTACTCGATGCACTGCCCGTTCCGGTGCATACGCTGCTACATTAGTCAGCCCTGATTTTATTGCCCGAAGGAGTTGTTTGCATGCTAGCCCACGTGGAGTCATACGCCGGTGATCCGATCCTTTCGCTGATGGAGACCTTTGGCAAGGACTCGCGTGCGGACAAGGTCAATCTGAGCATCGGCCTGTATTACGACGCACAGGGCCGCATTCCGCAGTTGGCATGCGTAGCAACGGCACAACAGCAACTGGCCGAAGGCGAACAGGCAGCGTCCGTGTACCTGCCGATGGAAGGCCTGGCAGCGTATCGGCAGGCAGTGCAAACCCTGTTGTTCGGCGCCGATCACCCGCTGGTTCAGGCCGGCCGCGTCGCCACCATTCAAACCGTGGGCGGTTCGGGCGCGCTGAAGATAGGTGCCGATTTCCTCAAGTATGCGTTTCCGGACTCACAGGTCTGGGTCAGTGACCCGACCTGGGAAAACCATAACGCGCTGTTCGGCGGGGCGGGCTTCAAGGTCAACGCGTACCCGTACTTTGATACCCAGACCGGTGGCGTCAGGTTTGAGGCCATGCTCGACACGGTGCAGGGGCTGCCTGCGCAGAGCATCCTCCTGCTGCACCCGTGCTGCCATAACCCGACCGGTGCCGATCTGACGGTGGCGCAATGGGACCGGCTGATCGAAGTGATCAAGGATCGTCAGCTCATCGCTTTCCTGGATATCGCCTATCAGGGCTTCGGCAAAGGTATCGACGAAGACGTCTATGCCATCCGGGCGATGGCCAACGCAGGTATCACGACGCTGGTCAGTAACTCGTTCTCGAAAATCTTCTCGCTGTATGGCGAGCGGGTAGGCGGGCTGTCGGTGGTCTGTGAAGATGCGACCTCCGCGGCCAACGTGTTCGGCCAGCTCAAGGCCACCGTGCGACGCAACTACTCCAGCCCGCCTGCGCATGGTGCCTTCCTGGTCTCGAAAGTGCTCAACACGCCGCACTTGCGCGAGCAGTGGCTGGGCGAAGTCGAGGCCATGCGCCTGCGTATCATCGACATGCGCACGCGTCTGGTCGAGGTGCTGGCGCAGAAGGTCTCCGGCTACGATTTCAGCTTTATCCTCAGGCAGAACGGGATGTTCAGCTACACCGGTCTGACTCCGCAGCAGGTCGACGAACTGAAAGATGTTCACGGCATTTACATGCTGCGCAGTGGCCGGGTGTGCATGGCAGGTTTGAATGAAGGGAATATCGACAAGGTATGTGACGCAATCGCGAGCCTCTTTGCCCGTTAAATACCCTGCTGGTCGTCTGTTTGCTTCATGGCGGGCGCTTCTGGGCCTATAATGCTCGCCTTTTTTTCGCCCAATGATTTTGCGGAGCTGGTGATGGCCGAACGTAAGGCGTACGTCGAGCGCAATACTCTGGAAACCCAGATCAAAGCCTCGATCAACCTGGATGGTACCGGAAAGGCCCGATTCGATATCGGCGTGCCTTTCCTTGAGCACATGCTCGACCAGATCGCCCGGCACGGGCTGATCGATCTGGACATCGAATGCAAGGGCGACCTGGCAATCGACGATCACCACACGGTGGAAGACGTCGGTATCACCGTGGGCCAGGCGTTCAGCCAGGCGATCGGCGACAAGAAGGGCATTCGTCGTTACGGCCACGCCTACGTGCCGCTCGACGAAGCGCTGTCGCGCGTGGTCATCGACTTCTCCGGGCGTCCGGGCCTGCAGATGCATGTGCCGTATACCCGCGCCACTGTAGGCGGCTTCGATGTGGACCTGTTTCAGGAGTTCTTTCAGGGCTTCGTCAACCACGCGAACGTGACGCTGCACATCGACAACCTGCGTGGCACCAACACTCACCACCAGATCGAGACCGTGTTCAAGGCTTTCGGTCGCGCGCTGCGCATGGCGGTCGAGCTGGATGAGCGTATGGCCGGGCAGATGCCATCCACCAAGGGTGTGCTCTGATGCAGACAGTTGCGGTCATCGATTACGGCATGGGCAACCTGCACTCTGTCGCCAAGGCGCTGGAGCATGTGGGCGCAGGCCGTGTGCTGATTACCAGTGACGCCAAGGTGATTCGCGAAGCCGACCGCATCGTCTTTCCGGGTGTGGGCGCGATTCGCGACTGCATGGCCGAGATTCGCCGTCTGGGTTTTGATTCGCTGGTTCAGGAAGTCAGCCAGGATCGCCCTTTTCTGGGAATCTGCGTCGGCATGCAGGCGTTGCTCGACAGCAGCGAGGAGAACGGCGGTGTGGACTGCATCGGCATGTTTCCCGGTCAGGTAAAGTTTTTCGGCAAGGACCTGCATGAGGAAGGCGAGCACCTGAAAGTGCCGCACATGGGCTGGAACCAGGTCGCTCAGGCGGTGGATCACCCGCTGTGGCATGACATTCCGGATCAGGCGCGTTTCTACTTCGTGCACAGTTTCTATATCGATGCTGCCAATCAGCGTCAGGTGGTCGGGCGTGGTCACTACGGCCTCGATTTCGCCGCTGCGCTGGCCGACGGTTCGCGTTTTGCCGTGCAATTCCACCCTGAAAAGAGCCACACCCACGGCCTGCAGTTGCTGCAGAACTTCGCCGCCTGGGATGGTCGCTGGTAAGCGTATGAGCAAAGCCAAGGGCAAACCGCCGATCCTGACCCTCTCGCCCGAGCATGAGCAACAGGCGATCGACAAGCTCAAGCGCCTGTTCGCAGAGCGCTTCGAGCTGGATCTGGGCTCGTTCGAAGTGGCTGAAGTCCTTGAGCTGTTTACGCGCGAGATTGCCCCGCATTACTACAATCGCGCCATTTTCGATGTTCAGCAGCAGCTCAAGGAGCGCTTCGAGAGCATCGAAAGTGACTTGTGGGCACTCGAAAAGAATTAGATAAAGCAGCTTCAAGCGTTGAGCTTCAAGCCGCAAGAATCAGTGAGTACGCATACTTGCAGCTAACCGCTTGCAGCTTGCCGCTCTTTCAGACCAAGGAATAAGCATGCTGATTATCCCCGCTATCGATCTCAAGGACGGCGCTTGCGTGCGTCTGCGTCAGGGCCGGATGGAAGATTCCACGGTGTTCTCCGATGACCCGGTGGCCATGGCCGCCAAGTGGGTCGAGGGTGGCTGCCGCCGTCTGCATCTGGTCGATCTGAACGGTGCGTTCGAAGGTCAGCCGGTCAACGGTGATGTGGTCACGGCCATCGCCCGACGCTACCCGAACCTGCCGATCCAGATCGGCGGCGGCATCCGTTCGCTGGAAACCATCGAGCATTACGTCAAGGCGGGCGTGAGCTACGTCATCATCGGCACCAAGGCCGTCAAGGAGCCAGAATTCGTGGCTGAAGCCTGCCGTGCGTTCCCCGGCAAGGTGATTGTCGGTCTGGATGCCAAAGACGGTTTCGTCGCCACCGACGGCTGGGCTGAGGTCAGCTCGGTGCAGGTCATCGATCTGGCCAAGCGTTTCGAAGCCGATGGCGTGTCGGCCATTGTCTACACCGACATCGCCAAAGACGGCATGATGCAGGGCTGCAACATCCCGTTCACCGCGGCGTTGGCGGCTGCCACGCGGATCCCGGTGATCGCTTCGGGTGGCATCCATAACCTGGGCGACATCCAGGCGCTGCTGAATGCGAAGGCTCCGGGCATCATCGGCGCAATCACCGGCCGTGCGATTTACGAAGGCACGCTGGATGTGGCCGAAGCTCAGGCGCTCTGCGACCGCGAACAACGCTGAACAGCTGGAGATTGACCCTGTGGCCCTAGCCAAACGCATCATCCCTTGCCTGGACGTCGACAACGGTCGAGTGGTCAAGGGCGTCAAGTTCGAGAACATCCGCGACGCAGGCGATCCGGTTGAAATCGCTCGTCGTTACGATGAGCAGGGTGCCGACGAAATCACCTTCCTCGACATCACCGCCAGTGTCGATGGCCGTGACACCACGCTGCATACCGTCGAGCGTATGGCCAGTCAGGTGTTCATCCCGCTGACCGTTGGCGGCGGCGTGCGTACCGTGCAGGACATCCGCAACCTGCTCAATGCCGGTGCCGACAAGGTCTCGATCAACACGGCCGCGGTGTTCAACCCCGAGTTCGTCGGTGAAGCCGCCGCGCGTTTCGGGTCGCAGTGCATCGTGGTCGCTATCGACGCCAAGAAGGTCTCCGGTCCGGGCGAAACCCCGCGCTGGGAAATTTTCACCCACGGCGGGCGCAAACCCACCGGGCTGGACGCGGTGCTCTGGGCGAAAAAGATGGAAGACCTGGGCGCTGGCGAGATCCTGCTGACCAGCATGGACCAGGACGGCATGAAGAACGGCTTCGACCTGGGCGTCACGCGCGCCATCAGCGATGCGCTGGGTATTCCGGTGATTGCTTCGGGTGGCGTCGGCAACCTCGAGCACCTGGCTGCCGGTGTCATCGAAGGCCACGCCAGCGCTGTGCTGGCGGCGAGTATCTTCCACTTTGGCGAATACACGGTCCCCGAGGCCAAGGCCTACATGGCCAGCCGCGGGATTGTCGTGCGCTAAGCCACTGCGCATGAAAGCGGGCGCCGCTTGTTTCATGCCAAGGGTTTGAAACAGCCGGCGCTCGCTTTGTTTCAGCCCTGTGGCATTCGACTATTGCCTGTAAGCGACATCGCCGGACAGCGTGCTAGACAGTGCGCCGGGTTCACGGCACTCTGCATGCGTCGTTCACGATCGAGTGCCGGAACATGTTCAAACGCCTACTGCTTGCACTGATCGGGATCGGTGTCTTGTCGAGTGAAGGTGTCCGGGCCAGCGAGTCGACGCCTTATTCCATGGTGTTGCTGACCGAGAACTTCCCGCCGTTCAATATGGCGGTCGACGGCAAGAATTTCGCCCAGGAAAACAACATTGACGGTATCGCCGCCGAGGTGGTGCGCGAGATGTTCAAGCGCGCCAATATCGGCTACAGCATGACGCTGCGTTTTCCGTGGGACCGGGTCTACAAACTGGCCCTGGAAAAGCCCGGTTACGGCGTGTTTTCCACGACCCGCCTGCCCGAACGGGAAAACCTCTTCAAATGGGTCGGCCCGGTAGGTTCCTACGACTGGATCATGTTGGCGCGGGGCGACAGCCCGATCACCTTGACGTCGCTGGAGCAGGCCAGGGATTACCGTATCGGTGCCTACAAGGGCGATGCGATTGGCGAGCGTCTTAAAACCATGGGCTTGAACCCGATTCTGATGTTGCGTGACCGCGACAACGTGAAAAAGCTCGCCAACGGCCAGATCGACCTGTGGGCAGTAGGCGATCCGGTGGGCCGCTATCTGGCAAAACTGGAAGGCGTCACGGGCCTCAAGACGGCGCTGCGCTTCAACAGCGCCGAACTCTACCTGGCAGTCAACAAGAGCACGCCTGACGAGGTCGTCAGACGCTTGCAAAAGGCCCTCGATCAGATGCGCGCCGAAGGCTGGGTCGATGCCGCCAAGGCGCGCTATCAGTAACCACTCAACCTGCTGCGGGCGACGGGATGATGTCTTCGCGCAAGGCGGATGGCTGACCGTTGATGTCGTGGGCGTAAGTGCAGATCTTCAACGGCAACGACTGCGCGCGTAATACCAGATTGCGAAATTGCGGCTTGAAACCTTCAGGGGCGGAGCAGTCGGTGGTGTCCGGCTTGCCCATTTTGACCGTGTAGTAGTCGATCAGCCGGTGCTCGTGCGACCAGACGACCGATGTCGCGCCAGATCGGTTTTTGCCGATCTCCATTTGCGGTGCCGGAGTGGGGCCTGCCGGTTGCAGCTCTATGCCAAGCGTCAGGGCATTGCGCATCAGACCGATGCTTGGGCGTTGCTCGGCCGAAGACACGCCGACCATGCACAGCCAGTTGATGCCTATCTGTTTGTCCACAGGGTCATCGATGGCCGCGTCCTGTGAGCTGATGGTATGGCTGTAACCCACCGGGTCTTCGCACTGCATGGCCGAATCGACCTTCTTGTAGCGATACAAGGGCGTGTCGACCATGAAGCGCAAGTCCCAGGATGGATAGACATTCCTGCCCTCGGCATCCAGTTGCACCCTGGCATGCTGTGCGGGCTGCCGGCCCAGCGTTTCGAAATCGACCGAGAAGGCTGGGAACAGATCGCAGACTGCCGGATCCGTACTCAGCGTGCCGCTGACAAAACACTTCTTCAACAGCGTGACCGGGTTGCCATAGTTGCTGTCGGCGACCATGGGCGGAAAGCCGGGTATTTCATCACTGAGGTCTTCGATCGGGTTATCCGACGAGGCCTGGTTGGTGAGGTTCATGACCGCATAGAGCTCGCCGTTGTCACGGGTCAGCAGCGGACTGCCGGACGCGCCCGTACCGACATCCCGGCATTGATTGCGTACGGTGTGACGCCAGACCCAAGGCTGCTCCATGATCACCTCCGACGTCTGGTGAACACAGGCCGCCATGCGCAGATGTCCGGAATCCTTGTCGAGCGGTGCGCCCACCCACAAGATATCGCGACCCTGTTCGGGCATCTCGCTGGCGAGCCTGATCGGCTGAATACCGTCGTTGACGAGCGTTTCAAGCGTGGGCTGCAGCTCGACGATCGCCAGGTCGACACCCTGCATGCTGCTCCAGCGGACGCGCTTCAATGGATAGCTGCGCGCTTTGCTGTCGGTGAAGAAATTGAACTGCACGCTGCCTTCGACTTCGCCATCGGTGATGATCACGCCATTCTGGCGATTGATACAGTGGCCGCTGGTGAGTACGTAGGCGGGCGCGTCAGACGGGCTGTCGACGCTTCGGCTATCGATCAGCGTCGCCGTGCAGTTGGACCCTGACCTGCTGTTGATACGGCCAATGCCGTTCCAGTGGTCGCGCGAGCCGTCGGCGTTGAGCAGGGCTGTCGAAGGTGAGAGAGCTATCAGCCCTTCGCCCAGGTCTGCAGGTGTGGCGTGGATGGAAAAAGGCAGCAGTGCGGCGACGCAGCACGCCCCCGTCATCATGGTCGGTTTCATCATCAATCCCTGATAAATGTGTCTGGGCCCCCATCATGGGAACACCTTCCTTTAAGCCGGAATTGACACGTTTATCAAGGCTGAGACGGTGGTGGACACGGAAAGCAGATTTGGCTTACGTCTGATCTTGAACCTGCCGACGCAATCCGGGCGTATTCATGTACCTACCTCTGCCAAGCCGAGCTGATCCATGACAGTCAAACCTGATTCAAGTAAGGCCTGATGGCAGCCAGCCGCTGTGACGGGTAAGGAAATCCAAGGGCGTTCACGGCAATCCATACGTCGGTATCCGTGAGTTTGAGTAAGCCCCAATCGGCAAAAAACTCGGTCAGGTTACGTTTGGCGGCGATAGACGCAGTCAGTACGAAGTATTTAAGACCCAGGGCCTCGCCTGGATGTTCTCTGATGTAACGATGCCAGTCTGGCAGGAAGTTCTCGCCTAATCCCTTGCGAAGCTGTTCAAACATCGCCAAAGGGTCGGATTCAGGCGCCCCGTAGATTTTTTCAGTGCGTGGTAACGCCAGCCAATTCACGGTGCCAGGCCACCGCTCTGGAAATACATAGGTGTATTCGTTGATGTAGTGTCGTCCTACAGCAAGGGCATACAGATTGACGGTGACTTCGCGAAATGGGCCGTATGAGTTGTAAGAGGTTTGATAATGGTGTCCATACTCATGCAGCGTGACCCATCGCTCAGCGGCCAGCCCGCCGAGCAGAGCCTCGTTATACTCGCCGATATGTTCCATGTAAGGCAGACCAACTATGCCTGTGGTTGCGTAGGGACTAAAGGTTGATCGACTTTCCACCGCATAGAGCAAAAGATCCGACCTTTTGTGAACAGTAGCCGAACCATTCAGCCCGCTGAGCTCTGCTTCCAGCCGCATGACCTCTTCATGAGAATGCACTATGGCGCTGGGGTCGACATTGGAAAACTTGAGTGCCGTGCTCAGTAATGCCGCAATGACCATATGTGTTCCCGCCAGCTCGACTTCAGGCGCATTGGTGAGGAGGAGCATGCTGCGCCACTGGGTTTGAGTGGTAACCCCATTGACGTAGTAGGGCATCGGAATGGCTCCGGGCCCGAAAGTAACCCGCGCTGCGCCCGACCTGGGGCCGGCCAGCTTGCGGATATGAATGGCACCGCCCAACGGGTCTCGAATAGTGTTGACTACTCGGTTCAGAGGCGTTGCCCGCATGTTCTCGGACTGCTCTGAGGGGTTGTTGCGGTCAGCCATGCCTTGTGTACCGACCAGCAAGGTCAGATTATCGACGTTGCCCCATGCCCGCACCTCGATCTCTTGTCCTGCTGGCGCATAGTAGCCGGTCGGCTGATAGTCGGCCTTGCGAAGTAGCCAGGACCTCTCGGTCTGCTCGGCTGCAGCGTCCTGCATTGGTCGAATAAGCAAAGAGCGCGGCTGAGGGAATTCGAGCGTTGAATCCAGTGCGTAAGAGCAAATGTTTTTATCATGGCCGCATATTCGGACACGCAGGGTATCGGCGGTGTGCAGATAAGCAGACGGTACGGCCGGGTTGGAAAAGACCCCGCCGCTGACGATACCGATGCCTTTCCATTCTGAATCGGAAAATGCTTCTACCAGCCCCGACTGCATAGTGGTGGAGCCGCTGACTGACAGGCTGCCGTCGTTGTTCTTGTGCGATGACAGGCGGGTCAGTATCGGACGGACTCGAAACGTGGTGTCAGAGCCTGGAAAGCCGGCGACACGCAGGCGAATGTGGTCAGGGTCTACGAGATAACTTGCAGGCACATCCGGATTGAGTATGCCCATGGCAACCGAGCCGATCGAGGCCCAGGTGCCATCGGCTCTAAGCGCCTCTACCGTCGCCCCGTTTGCGCCGTAGACCATGACGATGACCTCGACGCGATCATCTGAAACTGCCGTTATGTCGACTGCAACAATTGAAACGGCTTGAGTTGCCTGCGGTTCGGAATCCTCTATGGAGGTGCCGCAGATGAAGCCCTGCATCGCCCCCGCACCCGTGACGGTTGAAGTGAAATCGCTCATGAAATGGTTACCCGTTGTTGCCCGGGCGCTTCATGCCCGAGAGAGAAATAGTGGGCAGGTACGAGGTGGGCGGTGAGGGCCACTATGCTCGTGCCTGTGATCTTCTCGTACAACAGCGGGAGTGGTGGATAGCGTCAGACGAGATCTGCTATCGGATGTCCATACTGCCCGAACCGAGTAAACGCAGTGTGGGCTTGTCCTTGCTTGGAAGGTACTGACAGAACTGACAGGGCGGTGCAGTGGTCTGCTGCGTCAGCGATAAATCCCGTTCTTGCCATGCGCCGCACTCGCCTGATTGCCGCGTTCGCCGATCATGCTGCGCAGGTCGATCCATTCGACGCCTTGTGCCTTGAGGTTGGGCAGTTCGCGTTCCAGTACGTCCAGCGTGACGGGGTAGGGGTGGCCGATAACCACGGCCGAGCCATATTTGCGGGCGATTTTTATCGCGGTCTGCAATTGGCGGGTGATGGCTTCTGCGGTGCGTTCGTCGTCCAGGAACACGTCGCGCGAGACGCTGGCCAGACCGATACGCTGCGCCTCGGCGGCTGCCACGGTTTTCGCGCTGGTGCGGCTGTCGACGAAAAACAGATGACGGCGCTGTAGCTCGGCCATCAGCCAGGTCATGGCGACCGGCTCGGCGGTCATCCGGCTGCCCATGTGGTTGTTGATACCGGCTGCATACGGCACTTTCAGCAGGGCAGCATTGAGACGGCTTTCCAGCTCAGGCAGTGGCAGTTCGGGGTGCCAGGCGTAAGGACCGGTCGCGGGGTCCATGGGCATGTGCAGCATGACCGTTTTGCCTGCGCGATGCGCTTGGCGGGCAAACTCGGTGGCATGCGGAGTATCAGGCATGATCGCCAGGGTGACCGGGCCGGGAAGCGCCAGTGTGCGGCTGTCGCGATCCTGGTTCTGGCCGAGGTCGTCGATGATCAGGCTCAGGTAAGCCTTGGGCGGTTTGCCGCTGTTCTCGGCTGGCGCTGCATGAGCAGCGCCAGTGATCGAGAGGGTCAGCAGTAGCAGAGCCAGAAAGCGCATCCGTCAGTTGCCGCGGGTAATACTCAGCCCCTTGAGCAGGCTGAGCGCCTGGCTGAGCTGGAAGTCGTCATCCTGCGGACGCGCCTTGGCGGCTGCGCCACTCTTGACGGTCGGTTTGTCCGCGCCGCCGTTGCCATTGCCCAGGTGACCCAGCAGGTCGGCTTCCTTGTAGTTCTCGCCGTCCGCTTCGTTGGTGACCTTGGCCCGACGTACCACGATGTCCGGGTTGATGCCCTGGGCCTGGATCGAGCGGCCGTTCGGCGTGTAGTACAAGGCGGTGGTGATCTTCAGGGCGCGATCGTTGTTCAGCGGCAGAACGGTCTGCACCGAGCCTTTGCCGAAGGTGTCAGTGCCCATCAGGATGCCGCGTTTCTGGTCTTGCAGGGCGCCGGCAACGATTTCCGATGCCGAGGCGCTGCCGCCGTTGATCAGTACTACCAGTGGCACGCCTTCGCTGGCGTCTGCCGGGTCTGCCGAGAAGCGCAGTTCGGAGTTGGCGATGCGGCCTTTGGTGTAGACGATCAGGCCTTTGGTGAGGAAGTGATCCGCCACCTGCACCGCCGATTGCAGCACGCCGCCCGGGTTGTTGCGCAGGTCGAGAATCAGGCCGCTCATCTTCTTGCCGTTGTCCTTGCGGAATTTGGCCAGCGCCTTGCCGACTTCGTCACCGGTCTTGACCTGAAACTGGGTGATGCGGATGTAGCCGTAGCCATTTTCCAGCATCTGCGCCTTGACGCTCTTGACCTGAATGGTTGCCCGCGCCAGGGTCACGTCAAACGGCGTGCCGCCATCGCGGACCAGTGTCAGGGTAATCTTTTCGCCGATCTTGCCGCGCATCTTGTCGACCGCTTCCTGCATGTTCTGGCCCTGGGTCGGCGTACCGTTGATCTTCACGATCAGGTCGCCTGCCTCGATGCCAGCCTTGGAAGCCGGTGTGTCGTCGATGGGCGAAACCACCTTGACGAAACCGTCCTCGACGCCGACTTCGATGCCCAGCCCACCGAACTCGCCGCTGGTGCTTTCCTGCAGCTCCTGGAAATCTTCCGGGCCGAGGTAGGCAGAGTGCGGATCAAGGTTGCTGAGCATGCCTTTGATGGCGTTCTCCAGCAGGGTCTTGTCGTCGACCGGCTCCACGTAGGCCGCCTTGACCCGGTCCATGACCTCGGCAAAGGTGCGCAACTCGTCGAGCGGCAGCGGTGGCTTTGCGGTGGCATTGGTTTTGGCGGGCGAGACTGCTGCAGGCGTGGCTGGCGCGGTCTTTTCGGCAGCTTGCGCCAGAGGCGCGCCGATAACGATGGCAATTGCCAGGGCCAGCGAGGTGAGGCGGGACAAATGCAGCATGTCTAACGAACTCCTACAGATATTGACGCCGACTTATCCTTGAGTGCGGCACCATTGGGCCGGATCGCTGGGGCGACCCTGCTGACGAATAGCAAAGTACAACGCTGCCGTGTCCTGACCGCCACTATTGCCGACCGTGGAAATCGCTTCACCGGCTTTTACAATGTCACCTGCCGACTTGAGCAGGCTCTGGTTGTGCCCGTAAAGGGTCAGATAACCGTTGCCATGGTCGAGAATGACCAGAAGCCCGGCACCGCGCAACCAGTCGGCGAACACCACTCGTCCGCCATGCACGGCACGTACCTGGCTTCCGGCTGCGGCGCTGATCATGACGCCGTCCCATTTGGTCCGTTCGTCATCACCGCGGGCTTCACCGAAACGCGCAAGCAGTCGACCATCGATAGGCCATGGAAGTTTTCCCTTGGCCTGTGCAAAAGGTCCGCCATAGGAAACACCGGCACTGGAAACGACTGCGCCGGGGGCTTTGACCGGGCGACGCGGTGCCGGTTCATCATCGCTTTTGCTACTGCTGTTGCTGCTGTTATTGCGGGCGACGGCTTCAGCTTCGCGCTGACGCTTTTCTTCTGCCTCGCGGGCGGCAACCAGCGCCTTCTGGCGAGCTTCTTCGGCTTCACGTGCCTGGCGGGCCAGGGTTTCTTCGATGGTCTTGAGGACTTTGGCCAGATCGGCCTGATCCTGCTGACGGGCCTGCATTTTCTGATCGCGGGCCTTGTAGTCCTGATTCAGCTTGGCCAGCGCCTGCTGGCGTTCCTGACGAACCTTGGCCAGTTCTTCGCTCTGGCTGTCCAGGTTGCTCTTCTGCACCAGCAGTTGGGCCTGCTGCAGGTCGATGTCTTTTTCGACATTGGCCAGCTGGCGCAGGGTTTCATTGAAATTGCGTAGCTGCTCCAGACGCGCCTGGCTCAGGTAATCGTAATACGTGAGGGTTCGGGCGAACTTCTCGGGGTGTTGCTGGTTGAGCAGCAGCTTGAGGTACTCCTGGCGGCCACTCTGATAGGCGGCGCGGGCCTGGATGGCAATCAGGCGTTGCTGTTCAACACGGGCGCTGTTCAGTTTCTTTTTTTCACTGTCGAGCTTTTGCAGCTCGGTTTCGGTCTTTTTTAGTTCCTTTTGCAGGACCTCGACCTGCTTTTCCAACTTGCCCATTTCGGTTTCAGTGGTGCGCAGGTCCTTCTGGACACCTGCACGTTCTTCCTGAAGCTTGCCCAGGACTTTTTGCAGCTCCGCCACATCCTGACGCGCAGCATCTATCTGTTTTTGGGTTTGCACACGCTCGTCTTCGGCAAACGCCGGATTGAGCAGGCAGATCAAAGCAAGGGCAATCAAGGCGCGAAGCATGTGGGTGGGCGATACCGAGGAATTGTGAGAAAAAATGTCAGGCCTAGTATGCCCGCCATGCGCTGCAAAAAAAACGCCTCGCAGCCACTGCTTTGAGGCCTGAAACATAAAAAACCGGCCTTGCCTGATGGCTAAAGGCCGGTTTTAACCAGGTTACTCGGTCACGAGGATCGAGTGACCGGTCATTTCCTGCGGTTTCTCCATGCCCAGCAGATGCAGCATGGTCGGCGCGACATCGGCCAGAACCCCGCCCTGGCGAACTTTCAGCTGACGTTTGCCGACATAAACGAACGGCACCGGCTCGGAGGTATGCGCGGTATGCGCTTGCCCGGTGTGGTCGTCAGTCATCTGCTCGACGTTGCCGTGGTCAGCGGTGATCAGCGCCTCACCGCCGACTTTCTCCAGCGCCTCGGTGATGCGCCCGACACACACGTCCAGGCATTCCACAGCCTTGATCGCGGCTTCCATGATGCCGCTGTGGCCAACCATGTCGCCGTTGGCGTAGTTGACGACGATCACGTCATAACGCTGATGTTCGATGGCATCGACAATCTTGTCGGTCACTTCCGGTGCGCTCATTTCCGGCTGTAGGTCGTAGGTGGCGACTTTCGGCGACGGGATCAGAATGCGCTCTTCACCCGGGAACGGTTCTTCACGTCCGCCGGAGAAGAAAAAGGTGACGTGGGCGTATTTCTCGGTTTCGGCAATGCGCAGCTGGGTCTTGCCGTTGTCCGCCAGGTACTCGCCCAGCACGTTTTTCAGGCTGCCCGCAGCAAAAGCGGACGGCGCAGGGATGCTGGCCGCGTACTGGGTCAGCATCACGTAGTTGACCTTCGGCTGACGGGCGCGCTCGAAGTCCTTGAAATCGTCTTCGACGAACACACGGGTCAGTTCACGGGCGCGGTCGGCGCGGAAGTTCATGAACACCACCGCATCGCCATCTTCCACGCGGGCAGCTTCGCCAATGCGGGTGGCTTTGACGAACTCGTCGTTCTCGTCGCGCGCGTAGGCGGCTTCGAGCCCGGCAACGGCGCTGTCTGCGTGGAAATCAGCGCTGCTGTCGACGATCAGGTTATAGGCGGAGGAAACCCGGTCCCAGCGGTTGTCACGGTCCATGGCGAAGTAACGGCCGACGATCGTGGCGGTGCGGCCCTTGCCCAGGCGGGCGAAGGTTGCGTCCATCAGCTCAAGGGATTTCTTCGCGCTGCGCGGTGGCGTGTCGCGGCCATCAAGGAAGGCGTGCAGGTAGATTTTTTCTGCACCGCGTTTGACCGCCAGTTCAGCCATGGCAACCAGATGGTCCTGGTGGCTGTGCACGCCGCCATCGGAGAGCAGGCCCATGATGTGCACGGCCTTGCCGGCGCTGACAGCTTTATCCACAGCGGCGCAGATGGTCGGGTTCTCGAAGAACTCGCCATCGCGAATCGCTTTGGTCACTCGAGTGAAGTCCTGATACACCACGCGCCCGGCACCCAGGTTCATGTGCCCGACCTCGGAGTTGCCCATCTGCCCGTCCGGCAGACCGACGTCCATGCCCGACCCGGAAATCAGGCCATTGGGCATGGTTTGGTAGAGACGATCCATGACGGGCATCTTCGCGGCCAGAATGGCATTGCCCTTGTGGCTTTCGCTGTGTCCGAAGCCATCCAGGATGATAAGAACCAGAGGTTTTGGCGTGGCAGTCATAGAACCCACTCGATGCTGATTGGATAAAGAGATGAACAAAGTACAAGGGAACGGCATTTTAAGGACAAGTTCAAACGGCGTCACTGCCGTACGGACTTTGGCCGACCTTGGCTGCTGTGTATACTGGCCGACATTTTAACGCCCTGGAACCTACTGATGGTTGCTCACCTGCTTGAATTCGCCACTAACCACTATTTGATCACCGGTGCCTTCGTCATTCTGCTGGGACTGCTGATTGCTTACGAAATGAGCAAGGGCGGCGCCAGCCTGAGCACTCGCGAGCTGACCGCGCTGGTCAACAGCGATCAGGGCGTGGTCATCGACGTGCGCTCGAAAAAGGATTACACCGCAGGGCACATCGTCGGCTCGCTGAATTTTCCGCAGGACAAGGTACTGACCCGTACCGCCGAACTGGAGAAATACAAGGACAAGACGTTGATCATAGTCGATGCAATGGGGCAGCATGCTGGCACCACCGCCCGCGAGCTGCTCAAGTCCGGCTTCAAGGCGGCCAAGCTGTCCGGCGGTATTTCCAGCTGGCGCGGCGATAACCTTCCTCTGGTGAAGTGAACATGGCTCAAGTCATCGTCTATTCCAGCGACTACTGCCCGTATTGCATACGTGCCAAACAGCTTCTGCAGAGCAAGAGCGTGGCCTTCGAGGAAATCCGGGTCGACGGCAAGCCGCAGCTGCGTGCCGAAATGACCAAGAAGGCCGGTCGTACTTCCGTACCGCAAATCTGGATCGGCTCGACCCACGTGGGCGGCTGCGATGACCTGTTTGCTCTGGAGCGTGCCGGCAAGCTCGATGCGCTGCTGGCCTGATACCCCTTAATCTTTCAGCCTAATCTGACAAGGATCCGAGATGACCGATCAACCGAACAACGACGCCGTTGCCAACGAAGAAAACGGCCCACAATTCTCCCTGCAGCGTATCTACGTTCGCGACCTGTCGTTCGAAGCGCCAAAAAGCCCGGCGATCTTTCGCCAGGAGTGGACGCCGACCGTCAGCCTGGACCTCAACACCCGTCAGAAGCAGCTGGAAGGCGATTTCTACGAAGTCGTACTGACCCTGTCCGTGACCGTCAACAATGGCGACGAAGTTGCCTTTATCGTTGAAGTGCAACAGGCCGGTATCTTCCTGATCAAGGGCCTGGACGACGGCGCAATGAGCCACACCCTCGGCGCATTCTGCCCGAACATCCTGTTCCCTTACGCTCGCGAAGCCATCGACAACCTGGTCGTACGTGGCTCGTTCCCTGCGCTGATGCTGGCTCCAGTGAACTTCGACGCCCTGTACGCGCAAGAGCTGCAGCGCATGCAGGAAGCTGGCGAAACGCCGACTGTTCAGTAAGCGTTACCGCTGCAAACAAAAAGCGCCTTTCGGGGCGCTTTTTTGTGCATGGCCGCTCGGTCTAGGCAAACCCGTGCTGACGCCATGCTTCATAGACAGCCACGGCCACGGTGTTGGACAGGTTCAAGCTGCGGCAGCCTTCACGCATGGGCAGTCGCAGGCGATGCTCGCTGCTCAGCGAGTCGAGAATATCGGCGGGCAGGCCACGGCTTTCCGGACCGAACAGAAAGGCATCGCCTGGCTCAAAGCTCGCATCATGAAAAGGCCGAGAGCCTTTGGTGGTGAAGGCGAACAATCTCGGGTTGCCTATCTTCTCCAGACAGCTTGCCAGGTCAGCATGTGTCTGCAGCGTGGCATACTCGTGATAATCGAGCCCGGCACGGCGCAGGCGTTTGTCGTCCAGCTCGAAACCCAAGGGTTCGATCAAATGCAGGGTGCAGCCACTGTTGGCGCATAGCCTGATGACATTGCCGGTATTCGGCGGAATTTCTGGTTGAAAAAGGATGACGTGAAACATGCACGGCTCCGAACGAAAGGACGGGATGCATTCTACCCTTGAAGAGGACCCGAGACCGAAGCTATGGCCGCGTGTTCTTGGTTCCATGGCGATTGTCGGGTTTACCGTGGGCACCATTATCGGCCGCCTGCAGCAGCCTGACCCGGTCGAGCTGGAACAGATCGAAGAATTGCCTGCCGGTCTGGCGCTCTGGTTCAACGAAGAACCGAAGTATCGGGGTGCGACAGTCGATGGTGCAGTGGTACTCAACGTCGATGCTTCAGGACAGCCGTGGACGGGCCAACTGAGGTTCGACAATCGGGTTGCGCGCTGGAAGGTGGAACGAGGAGAGAAGGGGTTGGTGCTGACGCTCCTGGCAGCCCGTCCACTTCATGGCGACTGGCGCACTGAGAAGGTGGACGGGCGCTGGAGACTGGAGGTCAGTCTCCGGAAGGAATAAAAGAGGGGAATCCCCGGCCTGCCTGTACCAAGGTCCCCAAAACTGGTGATGTAATACCTATTGCAGGGGGCGTGCCAGTTTTCAAATCGTCTCAGAAAAAGCGTGTCCGCGTGTGAAACGGATCCTCTCTGTGTGATGCCATGCTTTATTCGTGCAGCGCATAACTCTTTGAATTATAAATATTTATACATGTTCTTCGTGTGCCGAAGGTGATTTGGCTATAGCGCGGAGCCGTAGTGCTGCGTCGCTCATCCCTCATAACGCAGTACATGTTCCAGCTTTCCGTTTTTCAGGAGCGCACTCAATTTGCGCACCACGGGGGTGCAGAAACCCATACTGATGCACTCATTCATTCGAACTCGATGATGGATCGTCCCCGTCTCATGCATAAATGAGCCGTTTGCGCATTGGCCAATCGGCTGGCTGTTAAGGCGCCGGACATCAGAATTGCCTTTTTGTTCACGTGAGCTACAGTGAAGGACGGCTCTGAAGGCCGAAAATCGCTTGAAAATGGCCTCAAAAAGCAAAGTGAAAAAAATTTTTTGTGCTTGAACAGGGCGCGCCATCAAAGTGATGACAACTGTCACATTTACTGACTAATCTCTCCGAAGTTCCCGTAATACAAGGCTTTCGCCAGTTTTGCATCAGCGCTCTACTGGCGGAGATCGAGACCGGTGAAGGTGCATTTTTCCGGTCGGGCGCACGAAAATGAAAGATCTGACGAACGGTACCAAAATAAATTTTGGGAAATGGGTAGTTAGGTCGATACACTCCGTGACGTCTTTGCTGACACGAGTTGTGACATATGACTGGATGTTCTCAAGATTCCAGCAATGGTTTCTTCAGCGCATAAAAAGCATTGCACCGACGTGTTGCCATCGACAAAAGCGGTCTAGTCAAAAGTCAGGGCGAACAGAATCCATTGATCTCGGATCGGGACTGTCGCCTATCGCTAATCCGTGGGTCAGGGCCAAGCCCGGCACCATGGATATAAAAAATTAGATTCACGAGGAGCGTAGTAATGAAGAAGTCCACCCTGGCTTTGGCCGTCACCGTTGGTGTATTGGCTCAGCAGGCCAGCGCAGCTGGTTTCCTGGAAGACAGTAAAGCGTCCGTCAGTTCTCGTACCCTGTATTTTGACAACGATTTCCGCGAAGGCACTACCCACAACAACCGTGAGACGGCCACTGGCCTGAAATTCGACTACCTGTCGGGCTTCACTCAGGGTACTGTCGGTTTTGGTCTGGACGTCCAGGGATTGGTCGGTGTTCACCTTGATGGCGGCCGTGGCAACCACGGTCCTGCAGCGAACGGCGGCATTCTGCCTACCGACAGCGACGGTTCTGCTGTCAGCGAGTGGAGCCGTCTGGGCGCCAACGGCAAGGTACGCTTCTCGAAAACCGAGCTGAAAGTCGGTAACGCATTGGCACCTAACCTGCCAATTCTGGTCAGCAACGACGGTCGTCTTCTGCCTCAGGCTTTCCAGGGCGGCATCCTGACTTCCAAGGATCTGGACAACGTCACCTTCACTGCCGGTCAGTTGAACAAATCCATCGGCCGTGCTTCGAGCAACTGGACTGACCTGTCCATTGCCGGCGCTTCCGAGACTGCCGATCAGTTCCGCTTCGCCGGTGCTGACTGGAAAGTCACCAAAGACCTGACCCTGCAGTACTACTACGCAAATCTGGAAGACTTCTACAAGCAGCACTTCCTCGGTTTGGTACACGTTTACCAAATCGACGCCAACCAGTCCTTCAAGACTGACCTGCGTTATTTCAACAGCAGCTCCGACGGCAAAAACAGCGACGCAGCAACCGGCTACCGTTTCAACAACAACAACGGTTATGCCAAGAACGCTGGCGAAGTGGATAACTCCACTTGGTCCGCCATGTTCACCTACGCCCTGGGCGGCCATGCGTTCATGGTTGGCCATCAGCAGATTGGCGATGACGGCGGCATGGTTTTCCTGAACCAGGGCAACGTCACCAAGAACGGCACCAGCACTTCGAGTCTTGAAGGCAACGGCGGTTCGAGCTTCTACCTGTTCACTGACTCGATGATCAACGGCTTCAACCGCGCGGGTGAAAACACCACGTTCGGTCAGTACTCGTATGACTTCGCCAAGGTGGGTGTTCCAGGCCTGAAAGCAGCCATCGCTTACCTGCACGCAGACGACATTCGTGATCGCACTACCGGTAAAGAAGAATACTCCGAGTGGGAAACCGACATGCGTGTTGACTACGTGATCCAGAGCGGTCCGATGAAAGGTTTCGGCACCACCCTGCGTCACGGTACTTACCGTGCGGATGGCGACCTGAACAACTCGACCAACACCGACCAAACCCGTCTGATCTTCAACTACACCTACAACTTCATGTAAGTGTATTGAGGCTTGAAGGAACCCCGCCCCGTGCGGGGTTTCTTTTGCCTGTTTTTTGATATTTCCAAAAGGTCTATAAGGCGCATTATTTATTCTTTTTAACTTCTCTCGACAGGGCGCACAGTAGTGCTATACCAAGGCCTACCCGATACAGACAAGGAGCAACACCATGACACTGCGACTTGGCGACATCGCCCCTGATTTCGAACAGGAATCCAGTGAGGGGCGTATACGTTTTCATGAATGGCTCGGTGACAGCTGGGGTGTGTTGTTTTCTCATCCGGCTGACTTCACGCCGGTGTGCACCACAGAGCTGGGCTTCACTGCCAAATTAAAAGACGAGTTCGCCAAGCGCGGCGTGAAAGCCATTGCGCTCTCGGTGGACCCGGTCGATTCGCACATCAAGTGGATCGACGACATCAACACCACGCAAAACACCCTGGTCAACTTCCCGATTCTGGCCGATGCCGACCGCAAGGTTTCCGACCTGTACGACCTGATTCATCCCAATGCCAACGACACGCTGACTGTGCGCTCGCTGTTCGTGATCGATCCGAACAAGAAGGTACGTCTGACCATTACCTATCCGGCCAGCACCGGGCGCAACTTCCACGAAATATTGCGGGTCATCGACTCCTTGCAACTGACCGACAATTACAAAGTTGCCACGCCCGCCAACTGGGTGGACGGCGATGACGTAGTGATCGTGCCGTCGATCAAGGACGAAGCCGAGATCAAGCAGCGCTTTCCCAAGGGCTACAAAGCAGTCACGCCTTATCTGCGCCTGACACCACAGCCAAACCGCTGATTTCCGATCTACCAGGCGTGGGGTTATTCGGGCCGATTTATCGGCCCTTTTTTATTGTTCCCTGCCGCTTGCTGCGTCGCTGGATCAACCGCGGACGCAGAGCGTGGGCACGATAGTTGAGATTATCGTTCCTCACGCTTCAGCGTAGGAATGCCTGTCGTGACGCTCTGCGTCACAGGTCGCCAACGTGCAAACATGGATACTTCTCTTATATTCATTTATGGAATAACTAAATGAATAAATAAGATTTATAGATATAAAAAAGGGCTGTTAATGTCGTGCCTATTCCCACCTTGCTCGTTCCTCAGCGGTCGAGCAGGGGGCCACTCCAAATAGGTAAAGGAGCGCATATGCGCACTGTCATTTTGCGTCGAAGCCTTGTCGCGCTGTTTGCTGCTGCGGTCGCTCTTGGTGCGGTCACTCAGGCCCAGGCGGAAGATCTGCGCATCGGTTACCAGAAATACGGCACGCTGGTGCTGCTCAAGGCCAAGGGCTCGCTGGAAAAGCGTCTGGCCGAGCAGGGCGTTAAAGTCCAGTGGACCGAGTTCCCTGGTGGCCCTCAGTTGCTTGAAGGCCTGAACGTCGGTTCTATCGACTTCGGCGTCACCGGCGAAACGCCGCCGGTCTTCGCTCAGGCCGCGGGCGCGGACCTGCTGTATGTGGCCTACGAGCCGCCAGCACCGACCAGTGAAGCCATTCTGGTCCCCAAAGACTCGCCGATTACCTCGGTCAAAGACCTGAAGGGCAAGAAAGTCGTCCTCAATAAGGGCTCGAACGTCCATTACCTGCTGGTCAAGGCGCTGGAAGATGCCGGTCTGAAATACACCGATATCCAGACCGTCTTCCTGCCTCCGGCCGATGCGCGTGCCGCTTTCGAGCGCGGCAGCGTGGATGCTTGGGTCATCTGGGACCCGTACCAGGCCGCTGCTGAAAAGCAATTGCAGGCGCGGACCTTGAAAGACGGCACCGGCATTGTCGACAACCATCAGTTCTATCTCGCCACCAAGCCATACGCGCAGAAAAACCCCAAGGTGATTCAGGCGCTGGTCGAGGAGGTTCGTGCGGTGGGCGAGTGGTCCAAGGCCAACCCCGATGAAGTGACCCAACAGGTCGCGCCGTTGCTGGGGCTGCCGGCCGACATCACCCTGACCTCGGTCAAGCGTCAGGGCTACGGCGCGCAGTTCATCACCCCGCCGGTGGTGGCGGCACAGCAGAAAATCGCTGACACCTTCTACCAGCTCAAGCTGATTCCAAAGCCGCTCAGCATTGCTGATGTGATCTGGACACCTCCTGCTGCTGTTGCTCAAGCACAGTGATCGTCAGGCCCTTCGAGGAGACAACTCCATGAGCCTCAGTGCTTCGCAACGCATCGTTCACCGACTGGCGCCCTGGGCACTTCCAGTGCTGTTGTTGGCAGTCTGGCAGTTGTCAGTCAGCGCTGGCTGGTTATCCACACGCATTCTGCCCGCGCCCAGCGCAGTCATCGAGGCGGGAATAAACCTAGTCGCCAGCGGCGAAATCTGGACGCACCTGGCGATCAGCGGCTGGCGCGCCGGGATCGGTTTCGCCATTGGCGGCGGCATCGGTCTGGCGCTGGGCTTCATCACCGGCCTGAGTAAATGGGGTGAGCGTCTGCTGGACAGCTCGGTGCAGATGATCCGCAACGTGCCGCACCTGGCGCTGATCCCGCTGGTCATCCTGTGGTTCGGCATCGATGAGACCGCCAAGATATTCCTCGTTGCACTGGGCACCCTGTTCCCGATTTACCTGAACACCTACCACGGCATCCGTAACATCGATCCGGCGCTGGTAGAAATGTCCCGCAGCTATGGCCTGTCAGGTTTCAGCCTGTTTCGTCATGTGATCCTGCCGGGGGCCATGCCTTCGATTCTGGTCGGTGTGCGCTTTGCACTGGGCTTCATGTGGCTGACGCTGATCGTCGCGGAAACCATTTCCGCCAGCTCCGGCATCGGCTACCTGGCGATGAATGCGCGGGAATTTCTGCAAACCGACGTCGTGGTGCTGGCCATCGTGTTGTACGCCGTACTCGGCAAGCTGGCCGATCTGGCGGCGCGAGGCCTGGAACGTGTCTGCCTGCGCTGGCACCCGGCCTATCAAACGAGCAAAGGCGGTGCCGCATGACCAGTCTGAAACAGCAACCTCCACACTTGCTGCGTGGCATCCCGCTAGCGGTGCGCAAGCTGAAAAAAGCGTTCGGCGCCCGTGAAGTGCTCAAGGACATCGACCTGCACATTCCTGCCGGTCAGTTTGTCGCCATCGTCGGCCGCAGCGGTTGCGGCAAAAGCACCCTGTTGCGCCTGCTCGCCGGCCTAGACAAACCAACGCAGGGCCAGCTGCTTGCCGGCTCTGCGCCATTGGACGATGCCCGCGAAGATACGCGATTGATGTTTCAGGAGGCGCGCTTGCTGCCCTGGAAAAAGATCATCGACAACGTCGGCCTTGGCCTGAGCGGCGACTGGCGGACGCAGGCCCTTGAAGCGCTTGAGGCCGTCGGCCTCGCCGAGCGCGCCAATGAATGGCCTGCCGCATTGTCCGGCGGCCAGAAGCAGCGCGTTGCCCTGGCTCGCGCGCTGATTCACAAGCCGCGCCTGCTGTTGCTCGATGAGCCGTTGGGCGCGCTGGATGCCCTGACCCGGATCGAAATGCAGCAACTGATCGAAAAACTGTGGGGCCAGTATGGTTTCACGGTGCTGCTGGTCACCCACGACGTCAGCGAGGCTGTGGCCATTGCTGACCGGGTGATCCTGATCGAAGAAGGGCAGATCGGTCTCGATCTGCTGGTCGACCTGCCACGTCCGCGTGTTCGTGGTTCGCATCGCCTTGCGGCGCTGGAGGCCGAAGTGCTCAACCGCGTGCTGGCCCTGCCGGGTTCGCCGCCTGACCCGGAACCGTTTTCGCCACTGCCTACGCAATTGCGCTGGGCAAATTAACCCTGATCCCCAAAGGAAGACATGCCATGACTATCAAAGCCATCAACGTTCGCAACCAGTTCAAAGGCACCATCAAGGAAATCGTCCACGGCGACGTACTGTCGGAAATCGACGTACAGACCGCATCGGGCGTCGTGACCTCGGTCATCACCACCCGCTCGGTCAAAGAGCTGGAGCTGGTCGTCGGCAGCGAAGTCATCGCCTTCGTGAAGTCCACTGAAGTTTCCATCGCCAAGCTGTAAACGATGGGCAAAAAACACCTCGGACGGTCTTGACCCTCCGGGGTTTTTTGCTGTTTACCTAGCAGTTATGCGAGGTAGGCGACGTATCGGTTTTGCCGGATGCTGACGGTTGGCTCCATTTGAAAAAACTGCCATGACCTCTCCCGACCCGATAGTGCTGTGCACGTACCGCTACGACCCATTGGACCGGCTGGCTTCCAGCTCGCCGGTTGGGCAGACGGATGTGCAGCGCTTCTATCAAAAGAACCGCCTGGCAACCGAGATTGAGGGCGCGCTGCAGCGTACGGTCTTTCAGCATGAAGACCTGTTGTTGGCTCAGCAGCGGCATGTTGATGGCGTAGTGGACACGACGCTGCTTGCGACGGATCAGCAACGTTCTGTTCTGCGGCTTGTGGATAAGTCTGGAATTGAGCCTGTGGCGTACAGCGCCTATGGTCATCACCCGGCTGAAAGCGGGTTGACCAGCCTGCTGGGTTTTAATGGCGAGCGGCGTGATCCGGTGACCGGGCATTATCTGCTGGGGAATGGGTATCGGGCTTATAACCCGGTGTTGATGCGGTTCAACAGCCCGGACAGTTTGAGTCCGTTTGATGAAGGTGGGTTGAATGCGTATGGGTATTGTGGGGGGGATCCGGTGGGGTTTGTGGACCCGTCTGGGCAGATTACAATTGTTGCTATAAGAGCAATAAGTAAGGTTGGTTTCTTGTCTTTCAGAAAAGCCAGGATAAGATCCAAACCTATCACGAGTAAAATAAAGCAGCTCGTTTCTCAGAATGATCAAACGAGTGTTGTAACGTATACGACGGCAGGGGCCTCGAGTCCAATTAAGACAAGGCGAGGGGGTGTCCGGGAATGGTTTGCTAACAGGGATCCTACTGTCGATGCGGCGCTTAAGAATTATAAACAATCACTTGACGATGCAGGTATTACTAAGATTGATCCTGGTCTTCCGGTTTATCGCAAGGGTCAGCTGGTGACCGAGCCTTTTGAAGCGAAAATTCAATACCGTCAAGCACAGTTCGATTATGTGGCGCGTCTTGAACGTGAAGGGTCTGACCGTTTTAACCGATCGACTCTTATTAATAAGAAATCTGCGGTGAGGCGCGAGAAAAGAAACTATGCGAAATATCTACAAAATCCGGCGCGTAAGAATGAATCTGTCAGGTCATGACTTTAAAATATTTCACCCAAAGCACTGGAGAATACAACCCCAAATACGCATCAAGCACTCGCATACATTCCTCAGCGATGTGCCGTGTAATTTCGTCATGCAACTGTACTGACCGCGTATATACCCGATCCTCCATCGCCAGCGCAAATACGCCTACATCATCCGACAGGACAGGGCGCTGGATGTGGAGATCAAAGACCTTAAGCACGGTGCTTTCAAGCTCGAAGCCGAGCGTTTACCTAGCAGTTATGCGAGGTAGGCGACGTATCGGTTTTGCCGGATGCTGAAGACTGGTTCTATGTGAAACAACTGCCATGACCTCCCCCAACCCGATAGTGCTGTGCACGTATCGCTACGACCCGCTGGACCGTCTGGCTTCGAGCTCGCCTTTGGGGCAGGCTGATGTTCAGCGCTTCTATCAAAAGAACCGTTTGGCAACCGAGATTGAGGGCGCGCTGCAGCGTACGGTTTTTCAGCATGAAGACCTGATATTGGCTCAGCTGCGGTATGCCGATGGCGTAGTGGATACGACACTGCTTGCGACGGATCAGCAACGTTCTGTCCTGCGGCTTGTGGATAAGTCTGGAATTGAGCCTTTGGCGTACAGCGCCTATGGTCATCACCCGGCTGAAAGCGGGTTGACCAGCCTGCTGGGTTTTAATGGCGAGCGGTGTGATCCGGTGACCGGGCATTATCTGCTGGGGAATGGGTATCGGGCTTATAACCCGGTGTTGATGCGGTTCAACAGTCCCGACAGTTTGAGTCCGTTTGATGAGGGCGGGTTGAATGCGTATGGGTATTGTGAAGGAGACCCGGTGGGGTTTAGAGATCCATCGGGGCATGCGCCATATAACGGGCTACTTAGACGGGCACTAAAAAAAGCATACTTGAAATCAGGAGGAGAGAGAAAAAAAATTCCTCGCGGTTTTTTGAGCGCGCGTGGCAAACACTCAAAAGCGCATCGTTCAATGGAGGACAGGCCTTTGCCAGCATCACCCCTGGCATCGACGAACATCCCTCCGCCATCTATGACCTCCGCTCTGCAAGTTTCTGATAAAGGTAGGCCGTCGTTGGCCTTTCCATGCATGACTTGGGAGTATAGGGTGAGAAAGACTAAGGAGTTTCATCATCCAATTGACACGGCTGTGCCCGCGGATTTTTATAAGGCCAAAACCCTTTTGCATTTGCACTATAAAAGACAGGTGGACGTCGAAAAGTTTATCTATTTTCATAATGCCAAACGGGCTGTAAGCGCTGAGAAGTCTATAGCGGCTGGGCCATTGCAGTTTTACGAGAATATCCAGGAGAGAGATATGTATAACTATGAAGTTTATTTGGCAGGTCTGTCCAGGCGGCGCAATAAGGCTACTCCCTCGGCTATACGTAATCATCGTTAGTAACAGTATTGCACTCAGTCTCTACAATCGCGGTCACTGCAGTGGTGATATTTTTCTCTTCACCAAAAACACCGGCAAATACAACCCCAAATAAGCATCAAACACCCGCATCCCTTCCTCAGCCATGCGCGGTGTAATCTCGTCATGTAACTGCACTGACCGCGCATACACCCGATCCCCCAGTTCCATGGCCAGCGCAAACACGTCGACATCGTCCGGCAGTGCGGGCAGCTGGAAGTGGCGGTCAAACACTTCAAGCATCAAGTGACCCAGTTCAATGTCGTGCTGGCGGTCGGCCTGGTTGATTTCGGTCAGGCCGTGCTGGGCGAGGATCAATTGGCGGGCGGCGGCGTCGGCATTGTAGATGGCCAGCATGCGCAGCTCGACGATGCGTGACAGGTCGCGCCAGGTGGTGAGCTGGTCGTGATCGATGGGGGCCTGCAGCGACGCGCGAAAGGCGGCGTGGATGTCGGCGGTCAGTGCTTCAAGCAGCGCGGGGACGCTGGCGAAGAAGTGGTACACCGACGAGGGCGGAATGCCGGCGCGCTCGGCAACGCTGTAGATCGACAGGCTGGCCACTCCTTGTTCGGCAAGCAGCGTGCGCGCGGCGTCGAGAATCGAATCGATTCTGGCCTGGCTGCGTGCTTGAGGTTTGCGAGGCGTGGCGGCGCGTGTCATGGGCGTGGCTCTTGGTTGGGCTGCGGGCATTGTAAGGGATTACAACGGGATGAATCGCTGTCGTTGCCAAACGATTATCGCTCCCACGCTCCGCGTGGTAGCGCAGTTCTGGACGCTCTGCGTCCGATCTTGAACTGGCGGTGCGGTACATAGGTGTGACGCGGAGCTTCATGAACTGCAGTCCACCGGAGCGTGAGAAACGATAGGTGTCCGGGGGCTGCACACCAAACAAAAACGCCGCAAGGCTCAAAGCCTGCGGCGTTTTGTGTTACTCGGCCTCAATCAGACCGTATGCAGATACCAGTTGTACTCGAGGTCGGAGATGGAGTGTTCGAACTCTTCCAGCTCGCTCTCTTTACAGGCCACGAAAATGTCGATGTATTTCGGGTCGATGTACTTGGCCATCACCGGGTTGTCGTCCAGCTCGCGCAGTGCATCACGCAGGTTGTTCGGCAGGCTTTGTTCATGCTGCTCGTAGGAGTTGCCTTCTACCGGGGCGCCAGGCTCGACCTTGTTGACCAGGCCATGGTGCACGCCCGCCAGGACCGAAGCCATGACCAGATACGGGTTGGCATCGGCACCGGCAACGCGGTGTTCGATACGTACCGCATCGGCGGTGCCGGTCGGTACGCGAACGGCGACCGTGCGGTTATCCAGACCCCAGGTCGGCGAGTTGGGCACATAGAACTGCGCACCGAACCGGCGATACGAGTTGACGTTCGGGCACAGGAAGGCCATTTGTGCCGGCAGGGTCTCGAGCACACCGCCGATTGCGTGACGCAATGCGGCGTTCTGCTCGGGATCCTCGCTGGTGAAGATGTTCTTGCCATCGCGATCCAGGATCGAGATGTGAACGTGCAGACCATTACCTGCCTGACCCGGATAGGGCTTGGCCATGAAGGTCGTGTCCATCTCGTGATCGTAGGCGATGTTCTTGATCAGGCGCTTGAGCAATACGGCGTAATCGCACGCCTTGATCGCGTCGGCGACGTGATGCAGGTTGACTTCGAACTGGGCCGGGGCGCTTTCCTTGACGATGGCGTCAGCAGGAATGCCTTGTTCCTTCGCGCCTTCGAGGATGTCCTGAAGGCAATCGACATATTCGTCGAGGTCGTCGATCAGGTAGACCTGTGTCGAATGCGGGCGTTTGCCGGAGATCGGCGAGCGGGGCGGTTGTGGGCGACCGTTCACGTTCTCCTGATCGATCAGGTAGAACTCCAGCTCGAACGCGGCGCAGATGGTCAGGCCCATTTCGTCGAATTTGGCGACGACCTGACGCAATACTTCACGCGGGTCGGCGAAAAACGGATCGCCTTCGAGTTCGTGCATGGTCATCAGCAATTGCGCGGTAGGGCGCTTTTGCCATGGCTCGTTGCACAGGGTGTCGGGGATGGGATAACAGATTCGGTCAGCATCACCGATGTCCAGGCCCAGGCCGGTGCTTTCCACCGTGGAGCCATTGATATCCAGAGCAAATAAAGAGGCAGGCAGGTTGATGCCCTTCTCGTAAACCTTATGGAGGCTGGTGCGTTCGATGCGTTTGCCACGCACCACACCATTCATATCTGCAATCAGAAGGTCAACGTACAGAACCTCAGGATGTTCCTTAAGGAACGCGTTCGCTTCGTTAAGCTGAACGGCACGCGGGGGTACCGACATGATGCAACACCTTTGTTGTTAAAAATATCAATCATCAATGATTGCGGATCTCAGTCAATCCGAAAGCCATGATGAAGTCAATAGAGCCTTTTTTTGCCCTAAAACTGCGCCATATGGGCTTTTTTGCTGCTATTTAGGGCGTTTTATTCCGTTTCTGACCGTTGTTAAATGCGAGCTAGAGCGGCCTGTCTTCTATTTTTAACGGGTTGTTGTATAAAAAAATGAACGAGGCTAAGCTCGATCGCAACCCAGTAGAGCAACAATAGCGGGGGTCCAATGCTTCACCTTTCCCTGGTCGACACGCGACTATCAAGTCCGTACAGCGCTCATCATGCCTGCGATATCGGTGCTCGTGGTGGGTTGCCACACATTGCGACATCCCTGAACGGCCATCGAAGCCAGTCTGCTCTACTCTCAACGCCGGACATTACCACTATAGCGGCTTCGTCAGTGTGACCGCGGCCGTCTGGAAATCCGGTCCCGCAGCTGTCACCTTACCCCTATTCGGCGTCTGCCGAAACGAGTTGTACATCATGACGCCGATGCGTCTGGAACGCCTGATCACGATCAGGACAATAAAACCCTGAGGTATTTATGAGTACCAACCTCGACCAGCTCACCGATTGGTTGAAAGAACACAAGATTACCGAAGTCGAATGCATGATGTCCGACCTCACCGGGATCACGCGCGGCAAGATCTCGCCGACCAACAAGTTCATCGCTGAAAAAGGGATGCGTCTGCCTGAAAGCGTGCTGTTGCAGACGGTGACCGGTGACTACGTAGAGGACGATATCTACTACGAGCTGCTGGACCCGGCAGATATCGACATGATCTGCCGCCCTGACCAGAACGCGGTGTATCTGGTGCCCTGGGCGGTCGAGCCCACTGCGCAGGTGATCCATGACACCTACGACAAGCAAGGCAACCCCATCGAGCTGTCGCCGCGCAACGTGCTGAAGAAGGTCCTCAAGCTCTACGCCGATCAGGGCTGGCAGCCCATCGTGGCGCCGGAGATGGAGTTTTACCTGACCAAGCGCAGCGACGACCCTGACTACCCGCTACAGCCGCCGATCGGCCGCTCCGGGCGTCCGGAAACCGGCCGTCAGTCGTTCTCGATCGAAGCGGCCAACGAGTTCGATCCGCTGTTCGAAGACGTCTATGACTGGTGCGAACTGCAGAACCTCGACCTGGACACGCTGATCCACGAAGACGGCACGGCGCAGATGGAAATCAACTTCCGTCACGGTGATGCGCTGTCGCTGGCCGACCAGATTCTGGTGTTCAAACGCACCATGCGCGAAGCCGCCCTCAAGCACGATGTCGCGGCGACCTTCATGGCCAAGCCGATGACCGGCGAGCCAGGCAGTGCCATGCACCTGCACCAGAGCATCATCGACATCGAGACCGGCAAGAATATCTTCTCCAACGAAGACGGGACCATGAGCGAGCTGTTTCTGAACCACGTCGGTGGCCTGCAGAAGTTCATCCCCGAGCTGTTGCCGCTGTTCGCGCCCAACGTCAACTCGTTCCGGCGCTTTCTGCCTGACACCTCGGCGCCAGTGAACGTCGAGTGGGGCGAAGAAAATCGCACCGTCGGCTTGCGTGTGCCGGACGCCGTACCGCAGAACCGTCGTGTGGAAAACCGTTTGCCGGGTGCCGATGCCAACCCTTATCTGGCCATCGCCGCCAGTCTGCTGTGCGGGTTCATCGGCATGGTCGAAGGCATCAACCCGAGCGCACCGGTGGTCGGACGCGGTTACGAGCGGCGCAATCTGCGTCTGCCGTTGACCATCGAAGACGCGCTGGAGCGCATGGAAAACAGCAAGACCATCGAAAAATACCTGGGCAAGAAATTCATCATCGGTTACGTCGCGGTCAAGCGCGCCGAGCATGAAAACTTCAAGCGCGTGATCAGTTCGTGGGAGCGGGAATTCCTGCTTTTCGCCGTCTGATCACGCAGAGCGCCGCCGCGGTTGAGGCGCGGCGCTCTGCCAACTGACCTGATCAAAGGAAGTGCTGCATGAGTGCCAACAACCCGCAAACCCTCGAATGGCAGGCCCTGAGCAGCGAGCATCACCTGGCACCGTTCAGCGACTACAAACAACTAAAAGAGAAAGGCCCGCGCATCATCACCCGTGCCGAGGGCGTTTATCTGTGGGACAGCGAGGGCAACAAGATCCTCGATGGCATGTCCGGCCTGTGGTGCGTGGCCATCGGTTATGGCCGCGAAGAACTGGCCGACGCAGCCAGCAAACAGATGCGTGAGTTGCCGTACTACAACCTGTTTTTCCAGACCGCTCACCCGCCGGTGCTGGAACTGGCCAAGGCCATTTCCGAGATCGCACCGCAGGGCATGAACCATGTGTTCTTCACCGGCTCAGGCTCTGAAGGCAATGACACGATGCTGCGCATGGTTCGTCACTACTGGGCGCTGAAAGGCCAGCCGAACAAGAAAACCATCATCAGCCGCGTCAATGGCTACCACGGCTCCACCGTTGCCGGTGCCAGTCTGGGTGGCATGACGTACATGCACGAGCAAGGCGACCTGCCGATTCCAGGGGTGGTGCACATTCCCCAGCCCTACTGGTTCGGCGAGGGCGGCGAGATGACGCCGGACGAATTCGGCATCTGGGCTGCCGAGCAACTGGAAAAGAAAATTCTCGAGCTGGGCGTCGAGAACGTCGGTGCGTTCATTGCCGAGCCGATCCAGGGCGCAGGCGGTGTGATCGTCCCACCCGATTCCTACTGGCCGAAGATCAAGGAAATCCTTTCCCGCTACGACATCCTGTTCGCCGCCGATGAGGTGATTTGTGGCTTCGGGCGTACCAGTGAGTGGTTCGGTAGCGATTTTTATGGCCTCAAGCCGGACATGATGACCATCGCCAAAGGACTGACCTCCGGTTACGTACCGATGGGCGGCCTGATCGTGCGCGATGAAATCGTCGCGGTGCTCAATGAGGGCGGCGATTTCAATCATGGCTTTACCTACTCCGGGCACCCTGTGGCGGCCGCAGTCGCGCTGGAAAACATCCGTATCCTGCGCGAAGAGAAGATCGTCGAACGGGTCAGGTCGGAAACGGCACCGTATTTGCAAAAGCGTTTGCGTGAGTTGAGCGATCATCCACTGGTGGGCGAAGTCCGCGGTGTCGGGCTGCTCGGGGCCATCGAACTGGTGAAGGACAAGGCCACCCGCGAGCGCTATACCGACAAGGGCGCGGGAATGATCTGTCGAACCTTCTGCTTCGACAATGGCCTGATCATGCGGGCTGTGGGCGATACCATGATCATTGCGCCACCGCTGGTGATCAGTTTTGCGCAAATCGATGAGCTGGTAGAGAAGGCGCGCAAATGCCTGGATCTGACACTGGCGGTGTTGCAGGGCTGAAAACGCAGAAAAAAGCGTCGATTCAAGCGCAATGTGCATTGTTTGAGGGGCTTCGGCTTGAAAGCCTGCCCAGGAAGTTGCCAGACTAATGGCTACACGCCGCTAACTGACGGTCAGTGATAAAAATACATTGGAGCTACGCATGAAAAAATTTGGCAAGACCCTTCTCGCGCTGTCCCTGATGGGCGTTGTGGCCACTGCTGCGCAGGCCGATGACAAGGTGCTGCACGTCTATAACTGGTCCGATTACATCGCGCCGGACACCGTTGCCAAATTCGAGAAAGAATCGGGCATCAAGGTGGTCTACGACGTTTTCGACAGCAACGAGACGCTTGAAGCCAAATTGCTCGCGGGCAAATCCGGCTATGACATCGTCGTGCCGTCCAACAACTTCCTGGCCAAGCAGATCAAGGCCGGCGTTTATCAGGAGCTGGACAAGTCCAAGCTGCCAAACTGGAAGAACCTCAACGAATCGCTGCTCAAGGCCGTGTCGGTCAGCGACCCGGATAACAAGCACGCATTCCCGTACATGTGGGGTTCGATCGGTATCGGCATCAACCCGGACAAGGTCAAGGCCGCTCTGGGTGCTGACGCGCCAGTCAATTCCTGGGACCTGCTGTTCAAGCCGGAGAACGCTGCCAAGCTGAAATCATGCGGCATCAGCTTCCTCGATTCGCCGACCGAAATGCTGCCGATTGCCCTGCATTACCTGGGCTACCCGACCGATTCTCAGGACAAGAAGCAGCTCGCCGAAGCTGAAGCGCTGTTCATGAAGATTCGTCCGTCGATTGGCTATTTCCACTCGTCCAAGTACATCTCGGACCTGGCCAACGGCAACATCTGTGTAGCGGTCGGATACTCGGGTGATATCTATCAGGCCAAGTCCCGCGCTGCCGAAGCCGGTGGCAAGGTCAAAGTTGCTTACAACATTCCGAAAGAAGGCGCCGGCAGCTTCTACGACATGGTCGCCATTCCCAAGGATGCCGAGAACGTCGAGGGTGCCTACAAGTTCATGACCTTCCTGATGAAGCCGGAAATCATGGCCGAGATCACCAACGCCGTGCGCTTCCCGAACGGTAACGCGGCGGCTACGGCGCTGGTCGACAAAGAAATCACCAGTGACCCTGGCGTTTATCCACCTGCCGACGTACAGGCCAAACTGTATGCAATCGCTGACCTGCCTGCAGCTACGCAGCGAATGCTGACCCGCAGCTGGACCAAGATAAAGTCAGGTAAATAAGCCTGTCATCAAACCTGTGGATGCTGCGTAGCTTCGGCCGCGCAGCAGCCAGCAGACAGGAATATTGCCTAAACCTTTGCTGGTTGGGCTCATAGACGGTAAGTTGCGCGCCGGTTTGGTTTTCCGGACGCCCTCCGGCGCTCAGGCCCCTCTGTTAAAAGGACTCATTCTTTGTCTATTTCTATTCTTTCCAAAGCCTTGCTGGCGGCTGCCGGCCTGACACTGACCCTCAGTGCCCAGGCTGAGTCCACCGTGCATATTTATAACTGGTCCGATTACATCGGCAAGACCACCCTGGCCGACTTCGAAGCCACTACCGGCATCAAGCCGATGTACGACGTGTTCGACTCCAACGAAACCCTGGAAGCCAAGCTGCTGGCCGGACGCACAGGCTATGACGTGGTGGTGCCGTCCAATCACTTCCTCGGCAAGCAGATCAAGGCCGGTGCGTTCCAGAAACTCGACAAGTCGCTGCTGCCCAACTACAAGAATCTTGACCCGGCGCTGCTCAAGCGCCTGGAGAAGAACGATCCGGGTAACCAGTACGCCGTGCCGTACCTGTGGGGTACCAACGGCATCGGTTACAACGTCGAGAAGGTCAAGGCGGCACTGGGCGTCGACAAGATCGACTCCTGGGCCGTGCTGTTCGAGCCGGAGAACATCAAGAAGCTCTCCAGCTGTGGCGTAGCGTTTCTCGACTCTGCCGATGAAATGCTGCCAGCGGTGCTCAACTACATGGGGCTGGACCCCAACAGCACCAAGGAAGCCGATTACAAGAAGGCCGAAGCCAAGCTGCTGGCGATTCGTCCTTACGTGACCTATTTCCACTCGTCCAAATACATCACCGACCTGGCCAATGGCGACATCTGCGTTGCCGCAGGTTTCTCGGGCGATGTGTTCCAGGCCAAGGCTCGTGCAGAAGAAGCGGGCAAGGGCGTGAAGCTCGCGTACAGCATTCCGAAAGAGGGCGGTAACCTGTGGTTCGACATGCTGGCGATCCCGGCGGACTCGAAGAACATCAAGGCGGCCAGTGCCTTCATCAACTACATGCTCGACCCCAAGGTGATCGCCAAGGTCAGCGATGAAGTCGGTTACGCCAACCCCAATCCCGCCTCCGGCGAGTTCATGGACCAGAGCATCCGTACCGATGAAGCGGTTTATCCGCCTCAGGAAGTGCTGGACCGCCTGTTCGTGAACAGCGAGTTGCCACCCAAGGTGCAACGTCTGATGACCCGCAGCTGGACCAAGGTCAAGTCGGGCAAATAAAAATCCAGCACCCGGCCATATGGGCCGGGTTGCCTACCTGTTGGGAGTTTCACCCATGGCAGTTGCCTCCGGCGCCTACAAGAAAGCCATCGAAGGCGGTCAGCAACCCAAAGAGGTGCTGGTCAAGATTGATCGGGTCACGAAAAAGTTCGACGAGACGATCGCGGTGGACGATGTGTCCCTGCAGATCAACAAGGGCGAGATCTTCGCCCTGCTTGGCGGCTCTGGCTCCGGCAAATCGACACTGCTGCGTATGCTGGCCGGGTTCGAACGGCCGACCGAAGGGCGCATCTACCTCGACGGTGTCGACATCACCGACATGCCGCCGTACGAACGCCCGATCAACATGATGTTCCAGTCCTATGCGCTGTTCCCGCACATGACCGTGGCGGACAACATCGCCTTCGGCCTGAAGCAGGACAAGCTGGGCAAGTCGGAAATCGAAGCCCGCGTGGCAGAGATGCTCAAGCTGGTGCAGATGACCCAGTACGCCAAGCGCAAGCCGCATCAGCTCTCCGGCGGTCAGCGTCAGCGTGTGGCCCTGGCCCGTTCGCTGGCGAAAAAGCCCAAGCTGTTGCTGCTCGATGAGCCGATGGGCGCGCTGGACAAGAAACTGCGTTCGCAGATGCAGCTGGAACTGGTGGAGATCATCGAGCGCGTCGGCGTGACCTGCGTGATGGTGACTCACGATCAGGAAGAGGCCATGACCATGGCCGAGCGCATCGCGATCATGCACCTGGGCTGGATCGCGCAGATCGGCAGCCCGATCGACATTTACGAGACTCCGACCAGCCGTCTGGTCTGCGAATTCATTGGCAGCGTCAACCTGTTCGAGGGTGACGTGATCGAAGACATGGAAGCCCATGCGCTGATCCGCAGCCCCGAGCTGGAGCGCAATATCTATGTCGGCCACGGCGTCAGTACGTCGGTGGAAGACAAGCACATCACCTACGCACTGCGTCCGGAGAAACTGCTGATCACCACCGAGCAGCCCGGCTTCGAATACAACTGGTCGCGCGGTAAGGTCCACGACATCGCCTATCTGGGCGGTCATTCGGTGTTCTATGTCGAGCTGCCGGGCGGCAAGCTGGTGCAGTCGTTCGTCGCCAACGCGGAGCGTCAGGGCGCACGGCCTACCTGGGGCGATGAAGTCTACGTCTGGTGGGAAGACGACAGCGGCGTGGTACTGCGCTCATGAAAATGCGGAAGATCAAGCGCGCGTTCGAGCGCATAAAGCCCAACGGGCGGCAGATGGTCATCGGCGTGCCGTTCCTCTGGCTATTCCTGTTCTTTGCTCTGCCGTTTCTGATCGTGCTCAAGATCAGCTTCGCCGAGGCCGACGTCGCGATCCCGCCGTACACCGAAATCTTCAGCTACGCCGACGAAAAGCTGCAGATGGTCCTCAACTTCGCCAACTACACCTTGCTCAGCGGCGATGATTTGTACGTTTCGGCCTATCTGGGCTCGCTGAAGATGGCCTTCATCAGCACCTTGCTGTGCCTGCTGATCGGCTATCCGATGGCCTATGCCATCGCCAGCGCGCGCAAGGACCTGCAAACCGTGCTGTTGCTGCTGATCATGATGCCGACCTGGACGGCAATCCTGATCCGCGTCTACGCCTGGATGGGTATCCTCAGCAACAACGGGCTGCTCAATGCGTTCCTGATGTGGCTGGGGCTGATCGACGCGCCGCTGCAGATCCTCAATACCAACCTGGCGGTGTACATCGGCGTGGTCTATTCCTACCTGCCGTTCATGATCCTGCCGCTGTACGCCAACCTTGTGAAGCACGACACCAGCCTGCTGGAAGCCGCCTCCGATCTGGGCTCGAGCACCTTCAACAGCTTCTGGAAAATCACCGTGCCGCTGTCCAAGAACGGCGTGATCGCCGGCTGCATGCTGGTATTCATTCCGGTGGTGGGCGAGTTCGTGATTCCCGAGCTGCTCGGCGGCCCGGAAACCCTGATGATCGGCCGCGTGCTGTGGCAGGAATTCTTCAACAACCGTGACTGGCCGGTGGCTTCGGCGCTGGCGGTCATCATGCTGCTGGTGTTGATCGTGCCCATTATCCTGTTCAACCGCAGTCAGGCCAAAGAACTGGAGGGCAAGGCATGAACCGCTTTCGATTCTCGAACCTGATGCTGGTGCTGGGTTTGCTGTTCATCTATGCGCCGATGGTGATTCTGGTCATCTACTCGTTCAACGCCTCACAACTGGTGACGGTCTGGGGCGGCTGGTCGGTGAAGTGGTACGTCGGCCTGCTGGACAACTCGCAACTGATGGGCTCGGTGATGCGCTCATTGGAAATCGCCTGCTACACCGCCATTGCTGCGGTGGCGTTGGGGACCATGGCCGCGTTTGTGCTGACCCGCATCAGCCGCTTCAAAGGCCGCACGTTCTTTGGCGGGCTTGTCACAGCTCCTCTGGTAATGCCGGAAGTGATCACCGGTCTGTCGCTGTTGCTGTTGTTCGTGGCCATGGCGCAGTTGATCGGCTGGCCGCAGGAACGCGGCATCATGACCATCTGGATCGCGCACACAACGTTCTGTGCGGCCTACGTGGCGGTGGTGGTGTCGGCGCGCCTGCGTGAGCTGGACCTGTCGATCGAAGAAGCCGCAATGGACCTGGGCGCCCGTCCGTGGAAGGTGTTCTTGCTGATCACCATCCCGATGATCGCGCCATCGCTGGCAGCCGGGGGCATGATGTCCTTCGCGCTGTCGCTGGACGATCTGGTACTCGCCAGCTTCGTCTCCGGACCCGGTTCGACGACCTTGCCGATGGAAGTGTTCTCTGCCGTGCGTCTGGGTGTGAAGCCTGAAATCAATGCCGTGGCGAGCCTGATCTTGCTGGCCGTGTCGCTGGCGACCTTCCTGGTCTGGTTCTTCACCCGCCGCGCCGAAAACAACCGCAAGCGCGCGATCCAGCAAGCTATCGAGGAAAGCGCGGCAGACGCCTGGAAGCAGCCTGATCCGAGGCGTGCACCGGCGGCGTGAAGACCTGATCGTGCGCGATACACAAGTCAGCTCCTGATTCTGCCCTCCGGGCGTGGGAGCGAACTTGTTCGCGAAGATGTTGGTCGCAAGTCCGCTCTTGATTCTGCCCGCAGGGCGTAGGCGAACTTGTTCGCGAAGATGTTGGTCGCAAGTCCGCTCTTGATTCTGCCCGCAGGGCGTGGGAGCGAGCTTGCTCGCGAACTGCCGGGGACCGGCAGCCAAACCAGCGACCTCGGTTGTGCCTGATGTACCGCACGTGA